>JBBRDR010000060.1:0-17109 GCA_038203745.1 Burkholderiales bacterium
CTTGCGCCTGAGAACACAGTTGCAATTCGCCATCGTGGAAAAACGACGGGGGCGTCAATGCCCCCGTGTCGTTAAAGCCCTACCTAAACGCTACGCCATTCGGTATCTCAGAAAAGAACCTTAAGTGAACGGCATTACCGCAATAGCGGGCGTTTTGTGTTCTGTGGCGTACTTGGGGAATTAGGGCTTAGGACTTGAGCGCCGCCAGAACCTCGTCCAGCATTTTCTTGGCGTCACCAAAAAGCATGCGGTTGTTGTCTTTGTAGAACAGAGGGTTGTCTACGCCGGCGTAACCTGAAGCCATGCTGCGCTTCATCACGATCGACGTTTTAGCCTTCCAGACTTCAAGGACCGGCATGCCGGCAATCGGGCTGGTCGGATCATCCTGAGCGGCTGGATTAACGATGTCATTGGCGCCGATAATCATCGCAACATCAGTAGTCGGGAAGTCATCGTTGAGTTCATCCATTTCGAACACTACGTCGTATGGAACCCTGGCTTCGGCGAGCAATACATTCATGTGGCCTGGCATGCGACCAGCAACCGGATGGATGCCAAAGCGCACATTGACGCCCTTCTCGCGCAAATACTTAGTGATTTCATACACCGTGTGCTGAGCTTGAGCTACTGCCATGCCGTAGCCTGGAACGATGATCACATTTTTAGCATCACGCAGCAGTTCAGCTGTTTCAGCAGAAAGGATCGGAGAAACTTCTCCAGCCGGTTGAGTGCCGCCGCCCGCAGGTGCCGGCGTGCCACCATCCGTACCAAAACCACCGGCAATAACACTGATGAAGTTACGGTTCATCGCCGAGCACATGATGTAAGACAGAATCGCACCACTTGAGCCAACCAATGCACCGGTAACAATCAGCAGGTCATTCGACAGCATGAAGCCGGTCGCTGCGGCAGCCCAGCCGGAGTAGCTGTTGAGCATGGATACCACAACCGGCATATCAGCACCGCCAATGGCCATCACCATATGGATACCGAAGAGCAGCGAAACAACCGTCATCACGATAATCGGCGTCATTCCCTCCGCGATCGTTGTAGCGTGCAGGAACTCGCGACCAAAGTAGATAATGAGCAGCAAACCAGTAAGGTTCAGCCAGTGTCGAGCCGGCAGCAGAAGTGGCTTGCCACCGATCTTGCCGGAAAGTTTGCCAAAAGCAATCACAGAGCCGGAGAACGTGACGGCACCGATCAGAATGCCGACGTACATCTCCATCTCATGAATCGCTTTTTCAGCACCGACTAGCCCGGCGGAAGCCGCCGGATCAATGTAGGTGGCGTAACCAACCAGCATGGCGGCCAGGCCGACCATGCTGTGCATCAACGCGACCAGTTCCGGCATTTGTGTCATTTGCACAACACGCGCCGCATAAAGACCGATTGAGGCACCGATGACCATGGCGCCGATAATCCAAGGCAGGCCGACGGACGTGACTTGCGGACCCAGTACGGTGGCCAGAACAGCGATACTCATGCCGATTATGCCGTAGAGGTTGCCGCGCCGTGCGGTTTCTTGGTTGGAAAGACCGCCAAGACACAGGATGAAAAGAATGGTTGCTCCGATATAGGAGACTGTTGCCAGAGTTACAGACATGTTCATCTCTCCTTATTTACGGAACATAGCCAGCATGCGCTGGGTGACGGCAAACCCGCCGAACATATTAATGGTGGCGAGGACGATGCCGCCGATAGCTAGCGAGCGTATCCACACCGGCGAAAGATCACCTGAAGGCGCGATCTGCACCAGCGCCCCAATAGCGATAATGCTGCTGATCGCGTTGGTTACGCTCATAAGCGGCGTATGCAGTGCGGGCTTCACATTCCAGACCACCATATAGCCTACGAAGCAGGCCAGCACGAAAACGGTGAAGTGCCCCAGGAATTTCTCTGGAGCATAGGCGCCGATCAGCCAAAACAGGGCGGCAGCTACACCGAACATGACAGCCATCTTGCTACCGGCCATGGGTTCGCTACTGCCACCGTGCCCGTGCCCTTTTTTCTTGGCGGCCGGAACAGCAGAAGTCGGTTTGGCGGCGGCGGGTGGTGCGGCCGGAGGCTTGGGTGCCGGGGGCGGCCAGGTAATACTGCCTTCCTTGATGACGGTCAGGCCGCGGATGGCGTCGTCATCCATGTTGACATCGATGATGCCGTCCTTGGTCTTACACAGTTCCTCGGCAAGGCGGAAAAGGTTGCTGCTATATAGCGTTGACGACTGTCTCGCCAGGCGACTGACCAGGTCGGTGAAGCCGACGATAGTTACACCATGCTTTACTACGGCCTGGCCGGGCTCGGTCAGTTCGCAGTTGCCACCTTGTTCAGCGGCCATGTCGACAATCACGCTACCCGGCTTCATGCTCTTTACCATGTCAGCCGTGATCAGTTTGGGCGCGGGCTTGCCGGGAATCAGCGCGGTGGTGATGATGATGTCGACTTCTTTAGCCTGCTTAGCGTACATCTCGCGCTGGGCTTGCTGGAAGCCTTCGCTCATTACCTTGGCGTATCCGCCGCCTCCGGAACCTTCTTCCTCATACTCAACCTTGACGAATTCGCCCCCAAGCGACACCACCTGATCGGCCACTTCGGCGCGCGTGTCATTGGCGCGAACGATGGCGCCAAGGCTAGCGGCTGTGCCAATTGCTGCCAATCCGGCCACGCCGGCACCGGCGATGAAGACCTTGGCCGGCGGTACTTTGCCAGCGGCGGTGATTTGGCCGCTGAAGAAGCGGCCAAAGGCGTTGGCCGCCTCGATAACGGCGCGGTAGCCGGCTACGCCTGCCTGGGAGGTCAAAGCGTCCATCTTCTGAGCGCGGCTCAGCGTGCGGGGCAGTGAGTCAATGGCCAGCACGGTTGCTTTCCTGGCAGCAAGTTGCTGCATCAGTTCAGGGTTCTGGGCCGGCCAGATGAAGCCAATCAAGGTGCCGCCTTCGCGCATCAGGCCAACTTCATCGGATGTCGGAGCGCGCACCTTAAAAACGATGTCAGAAGACGACCAAAGTTCGGCTGCGCTTTCAATAATTACTGCACCGGCGGCGCGGTAGGTGTCGTCGCTGCAATTTGCTTGATCCCCGGCCCCGGATTCCACGGCAACATTGAAGCCCAGCTTGATCAGTTTTTCGACAACATCGGGCACGGTCGCAACGCGCTTTTCGCCCGCAAAGACCTCCCGTGGTATTCCGATAGTCAGTGGCATTCAGTTCTCCATCACTTGTTTTGAAAGTGTTAAAAAAACGGTTTAAGGTTAAGGCAAGCAACACAACACAACTGCTATTCCCCGCAGGCGCTAATAAACAAAAATCTGTATTGAAAACAGCGGAAACTCGACCGTGATTCTCGCGGTTAAGCCAAATGCTGATCTGCTCAGAGTTTTTAATTTAGGCAATTGCCCTGAACGTTTTCTTTTTGAATGCCGCCCATAGGACAAGAGGGTCATTTTAACATGGCGTGCACTGTGAAAAAAGCGTAGTCGGACTGTGCGGGATCACATATTTTTACTCTGAAAATGGGAGCTTGTCAGGCGCACCGTTTTGGTGCGGCTTAGTGGTTTGAATGACAAGAGTTTCAAGGTATACTCCTAGATCGCCCATCAAACACACAAGCTGGCTTCAAGCCGGCTTTTTTGACGTTTGGTGTTGTGGCAATCATGGTGATTACATTGTTTTGTGAGGATTCGAGCGTGATGGATTCGGCTTTACCTGAGCAACAAGGGTTATATGACCCGGCTAACGAGCACGATGCCTGCGGCGTCGGTTTTGTAGCGCATATCAAGGGCCAGAAAAGCCACTCGATTGTCCAACAGGGTTTGCAAATCCTGAAGAATCTGGATCACCGGGGTGCTGTGGGCGCTGACCCGCTGATGGGAGATGGAGCAGGCATTCTGATTCAGATCCCTGATGCCTATCTGCGCGAAGAAATGGCCAAACAGGGCGTTGAACTGCCGCGCCCGGGTGACTACGGCATCGGCATGGTATTTTTGCCGCAAGAGTCGGCCTCACGTTTGGCCTGCCAGGAAGAAATCGAACGCGCCGTGCGCGCCGAAGGGCAGGTTGTACTCGGCTGGCGCGATGTGCCGGTGGATCACGAACTGCCGATGTCACCGACCGTGCGTTCCAGAGAACCTATCATTCGGCAAGTCTTCATCGGGCGTGGCCCTGACGTGATGGTCACCGATGCGCTTGAGCGCAAGCTGTATGTGATCCGTCGCCGTGCAGCCAACGCCATCCGCGCGCTCGGCCTGCAGCACAGCAAAGAATTTTATCAACCATCGATGTCAGCGCGAACAATCGTCTACAAAGGGCTTTTGCTGGCAGATCAGGTGGGCGAGTATTACCTCGACCTAAAAGATTCGCGCTGCGTATCAGCGCTGGCGCTTGTTCATCAGCGCTTTTCGACCAATACCTTCCCGACCTGGCACCTGGCGCATCCGTTCCGCATGATCGCTCATAACGGTGAAATCAACACCGTGCGCGGTAACTACAACTGGATGCGGGCGCGCGAAAAAGGCACCTCTTCGCCATTGCTTGGCGCTGATTTGGACAAAATTTGGCCCTTGATTTATGCCAACCAGTCGGATTCCGCGTCGTTCGACAACGCGCTTGAACTCCTGGTGATGGGCGGTTACTCGCTGGCACACGCCATGATGATGCTGATTCCCGAGGCGTGGGAATCGCACACGCTGATGGATGAAAAGCGTCGTGCCTTTTACGAGTATCACGCCGCCATGATGGAGCCGTGGGACGGCCCTGCCGCGGTAGCTTTTACTGACGGCCGCCAAATTGGCGCGACGCTGGACCGAAATGGATTGCGTCCCGCACGTTATCTCGTGACCGATGACGATCTCGTCGTCATGTCGTCTGAATCGGGCGTGTTGCCGATTCCTGACGAAAAAATTGTCAAAAAATGGCGTCTGCAGCCGGGCAAGATGTTCCTGATTGATCTTGATCAGGGGCGTATTATTGACGACCTCGAACTGAAAGAAACATTGTCGCGGCAGAAGCCTTATCAGGACTGGGTGGCACGTATCAACATCAAGCTTGACGATCTGGACGAGCCTGCGAATATTGCGCCTCCTGAGGCTGCGGCATCGCTGCTCGATCGTCAGCAGGCCTTCGGTTACAGTCAGGAAGACATTAAGTTCATTCTTGAGCCAATGGCTAAAACCGGCGAAGAAGCGACCGGTTCGATGGGCAATGATTCACCGCTAGCGGTGTTGTCAAGCAAGAACAAGCCGCTCTTTAACTACTTCCGTCAGTTGTTTGCGCAGGTGACTAATCCGCCGATCGATCCGATCCGCGAACAACTGGTCATGTCGCTGGTGTCTTTCATCGGGCCCAAGCCCAATCTGTTGGGCATCAACGAAATCAACCCGCCGTACCGGCTGGAGGTGACGCAGCCCGTGCTTAGCTTTGCCGATATGGCCAAGCTGCGTAACATTGACGCCTACACGGAAAACAAGTTCCATTCCGCAGAGCTCCGCATCTGCTATCCACTCGCTTGGGGCAAGGAGGGCGTCGAAGCGCGTCTGGCGACCTTGTGCGCTGAAGCGGAAGACGCCGTGCATCGCGGTTGCAGCATCCTGATTGTCTCTGATCGCAAGGTCGATCGCGACAACGTTGCAATGCCTGCGCTGCTGGCCACTTCGGCGGTTCATCAGCATTTGGTGGCTCAGGGTCTGCGTACTCGTGTTGGCTTGGTTGTCGAGACAGGTTCTGCACGTGAAACGCATCACTTTGCCGTTTTGGCGGGATACGGCGCAGAAGCCGTGCATCCGTATCTGGCACTTGAGACGCTGCAGCAACTGTCAGGCGATGACGGTGAGAAATACATCAAGCACTTTGTCAAAGGCGTTGGCAAGGGCCTGCTCAAGGTGATGTCCAAAATGGGCATTTCGACCTACATGTCCTACACCGGTGCGCAGATTTTCGAGGCCATCGGCCTACAGAAGAAACTGGTCGACAAGTACTTCACCGGCACCTCAACGCAGGTCGAAGGTATTGGTGTTTTTGAAGTCATGGAAGAGGCTATCCGTCTGCACAAACAGGCCTTTAGCGATGACCCGGTGCTGGCCAGCATGCTCGATGCAGGCGGTGAATATGCTTATCGTATTCGCGGCGAAGAGCATATGTGGACGCCAGATGCAATTGCCAAGTTGCAGCATTCGACGCGCACCGGCAAGTACGATACCTACAAGGAATACGCTAAGATCATCAACGATCAGACCAAGCGACACATGACGTTGCGCGGACTGTTCGAGATCAAGTCGGCAGGTCCTGCCGTACCGCTCGATGAGGTCGACTCCGCCAAGGAAATCGTCAAGCGTTTTGCCACCGGTGCCATGTCGCTCGGATCGATTTCGACCGAGGCGCACAGCACGCTGGCCATTGCCATGAACCGCATCGGCGGCAAGTCAAACACCGGTGAAGGCGGTGAAGATCCGGCCCGTTTCAAGCCGGTCAAGGCCGGGCAGATGGTCTCCGAAATCATCGGTAAAGGTCGTATTGAGCGTGATTATCAGCTCAAGGAAGGCGACAGCCTGCGGTCAGCGATCAAGCAGGTTGCCTCCGGGCGCTTTGGCGTCACGGTTGAGTATTTGGTCAATGCCGACCAGATTCAGATCAAGATGGCGCAGGGTGCCAAACCCGGCGAAGGCGGTCAGTTACCTGGGCACAAAGTATCCGAGTACATCGGATTTTTGCGCCACTCGGTGCCCGGGGTCGGTTTGATCTCACCGCCGCCGCATCACGATATTTATTCGATTGAAGATCTGGCACAGCTCATTCATGATCTGAAAAATGCCAACTCGAAGGCTTCAATCAGCGTCAAACTGGTCTCCGAAGTTGGCGTTGGCACAGTAGCCGCCGGGGTGACCAAGGCCAAAGCCGACCACCTCGTCATTGCGGGTCATGACGGTGGAACGGGTGCCAGTCCGCAGTCGTCGATCAAGTATGCCGGCTCGCCGTGGGAACTCGGCTTGGCTGAAACGCAACAGACCCTGGTGCTTAACCGCCTGCGTGGGCGTGTTCGCGTGCAAGCCGACGGCCAGATGAAAACCGGTCGCGATGTCCTGATTGGTGCCTTGCTGGGGGCTGACGAGTTCGGTTTTGCCACCGCCCCATTGGTCGTCGAAGGCTGCATCATGATGCGCAAGTGTCACCTCAATACCTGCCCGGTTGGCGTCGCGACACAGGATCCGGCCTTGCGCCGCAAGTTCTCGGGTCAGCCCGAGCACGTGGTGAACTACTTCTTCTTCGTTGCTGAAGAGCTGCGTGAGTTGATGGCGCAAATGGGTGTGCGCAAGTTTGACGACCTGATCGGACGTGCCGATCTGCTCGACATGCGCAAAGGTGTAGAACACTGGAAGGCCAAGGGGCTTGATTACAGCCGCATGTTCTATTGTTCGGAAAGGTTGCCGGGTGATCCGGTGCAGCACTGTGAGACACAGGACCATGGTCTGGTCAAGGCGCTCGACAATCAGCTTATCGAGTTGGCCAAGCCGGCACTTGAAAATGGACAAAAGGTCAAGATTGAACTCCCGGTGCGCAATGCCAACCGCACGGTGGGAACCATGTTGTCCAGCCGTGTGGCGCAGAAATACGGCCATGCCGGCCTGCCGGACGACACCATTTCCATTACGCTCAATGGCTCGGCCGGACAGAGTTTTGGTGCGTTGCTAGCGCGTGGCGTGACTATAAATCTGATTGGTGAAGGGAACGACTACGTTGGCAAGGGACTTTCCGGAGGACGGATTATCGTTCGTCCGAACCCACAGTTCCGTGGTGACACGTCGTCCAACATTATCATTGGCAACACCGTGCTCTATGGCGCAACAGAGGGTGAAGCTTTCTTCGCCGGAGTGGCCGGAGAACGCTTCGCGGTACGCAACTCGGGCGCGACAACGGTTGTTGAGGGCGTGGGTGATCACGGCTGCGAATACATGACGGGTGGTACGGTCGTGGTTCTCGGCATGACGGGCCGCAACTTTGCTGCCGGCATGTCAGGTGGCGTGGCGTATGTGTTCGATGCCGAGGGTAGCTTTGAGTCACGCTGCAATATGGCGCAGGTTGCACTTGAGCCAGTTGAAGAAGAAATCGCCGCGCGCAAGGGGTCGGACGCTGGCGATGAACTTGAAAGTCACGGCAAGGTTGACATCCGTCACCTCGGGTTGGCCGACGAAGTCTTGCTCAAGGACTTGATCGAAAAGCACGAGCGCTATACAGGTAGTGCGCAGGCGCGCCGGATTCTGGCTGACTGGCCGAATTCGCGTGCCCGTTTCGTCAAGGTCATGCCGAACGAGTATCGTCGCGCACTCACCGAAATGGCGGTGCAAAAAGCCGAACAACTGAAATTGGAGACAGCGTAATGGGTAAGCCAACCGGCTTCATGGAGTTTCAGCGTCTTTCCGAGGCCTATGAGCCCAAAGAGTCGCGCCTGAAGCACTTCCGCGAATTTGTCGGAACGCTCACGGACGAGCAGGCGGGCACGCAAGGCGCGCGCTGCATGGATTGCGGAATCCCCTTTTGTAGCAGTGGCTGCCCGGTTAACAACATCATCCCGGACTGGAACGATCTCGTGTATCGAGGCAACTGGGAACAGGCGCTGGCGATTCTCCACTCGACCAACAACTTTCCGGATTTTACCGGTCGTATCTGTCCGGCGCCCTGCGAAGCGGCGTGCACGCTCAATATCAATAATGATGCCGTCGGTATCAAGTCGATCGAGCATGCGATTGTAGACAAGGGCTGGGAGATGGGCTGGATTGTTCCGCAGCCGCCGAAAAGCAGAACCGGGAAGAAGGTTGCCATTGTCGGATCGGGCCCCGCCGGTCTGGCCGCCGCCCAGCAACTGGCGCGTGTCGGCCATGATGTGACGGTGTTCGAGAAGAATGATCGTCCAGGCGGCTTGCTGGGTTACGGCATTCCTGATTTCAAGCTCGATAAGTCGCTGATCGAGCGTCGCGTTAAGCAGATGGAGGCTGAAGGCGTAAGCTTCCGCACCAAAGTGATGGTCGGCAGCAAAGAATTGCCGGCGGGCATCATCAATGATGCATGTGAAATCATACCGGCTGAACAGATTACGAAGGATTTTGACGCTGTGATTCTGGCAGCGGGGTCGGAAGTGCCGCGTGATTTGCCGATTCCGGGGCGTGAACTAGAGGGTACCTACGCCGCACTTGAATTCCTGATCCCGCAAAACAAACAAGTTAGCGGTGGTAAAGCGAATCCGATCAGTGCCAAGGGCAAGCATGTTGTTGTGATTGGCGGCGGAGATACCGGCTCAGACTGCGTGGGCACCAGCTACCGTCACGGCGCGGCTTCAGTGACGCAGTTTGAAGTGATGCCGCAACCACCCGAGCAGGAAAACAAGCCACTCACTTGGCCCAACTGGCCGCTTAAGCTGCGTACCTCGTCATCGCACATGGAAGGCGATACCAAACGGGAATTTTCCATTTCGACCAAGGAGTTTGTTGGCGATAAGGGCGTGCTCAAGTCGCTCAAGACCGTCGAGCTCGAATGGAAAGACGGCAAGATGAGCGAGATTTCCGGAAGCGAAAAGAACTTCCAGGCCGATCTCGTCTTTCTGGCCATGGGCTTTGTTAACCCGGTCGGCGGCTTGCTTGATGCCTTTGGGGTCGAAAAGGACGCACGTGGTAATGCCAAGGCAACAACCGAAGGTGCAGGCTGTTATGCCACGAGTGCGGCCAAGGTTTTTGCTGCTGGCGATACTCGTCGTGGCCAGTCACTTGTGGTTTGGGCGATCCGTGAAGGACGCCAGTGTGCCCGTGAGGTTGATGCCTTCCTGATGGGCTCGTCGACGTTACCGCGCTGATTTTCCTGAATCCCTCGTGCGTAGAATATAAAACCCCGTTTTGGAAGATCAGGACGGGGTTTTTGCTTTAGCTTCAGGCAAGGCTATGGCATAGTAGCGGCTGGTTTGATGGGGGAGTGGACAATGAATCCGGAATTGCAAAAGTCCTTGCAGGTCACCGCGCTGTCCAACACACTGGACAGTTATATGTTGGTGATCTTGCTGATCATGATCGCTGCAGGGGTTCTGGGTGGGGTCGCCAACTATTACCTGAGTGATCGGCAAAATGAGCCGAGTCGCAGCGATTGGAAAAAGTATCCGGCGCTCGGGGTGATTGCCGCGCTGACCGTGCCACTCTTCCTAAACATGATTTCCAGTAATTTACTGGAAGCCGCGCGTACCCGTCCCGTCGATTTCTTTGTTTTTGCCGGCTTCTGCCTGATTTATGTGGTTGCCTCGCGACGCGTTTTTGAGAACGTGGCTAACCGGTTGCTCGGGCAGATGGATCAGATGAAGCGCGAAATGGTCGAGATCAAGCAGCAACAGGATCTGGCGCCCGTGCCGATGTCTGCGCCTGTCCTCGCGTCACGCGAGGAGGCCATGCCGGCCGCTGCCGAGGCGCCGTCTGGACCAAAGCCAGAGGTCGTCAAGGAATCCCTGTCCTACAACGACATCGAGATTTTGCGTGCGCTGGCTGAAGAGAATTACATTTATGGCAATCTCGTCGGCCTGACTGACAAGACAGGGTTGGCTCGTGATCTCGTAAGTTCGCGCCTGACTGTGCTCAAAAACCTCGGTGTCATCGAGACACGCATCAATGATAAGAACGTCCTGCACTGGTATGTTTCTCCCAGAGGAAAACAGATGCTGGGCGATATCCTTAACGGACAGGACGATCGTTAGTCCCCCAGTTCGCATTACCGGATACCCTACATGAATATTGTCATCCTGGCCGCAGGGCAGGGAAAGCGCATGCATTCCAACTTGCCCAAGGTGCTGCATCCGCTGGCCGGAAAACCGCTTCTCTCCCATGTGCTCGATACGGCCCGCAGCCTCGTGCCCCAGTCGCTGTGTGTGGTGTACGGGCATGGTGGCGATGTCGTGCGCGCCGCGCTTGATGCGCCGGATCTAGCCTGGGCTCTGCAGGAGCCGCAGCTCGGTACTGGCCATGCCGTCCAACAGGCGCTGCCCTTCCTGAAGCCGGAGGGCACGACGCTGGTGCTGTGCGGCGATGTGCCGCTGATTCAGGCCGAGACGCTTAAGACGCTGCTTCATGCCGCGCAGGAGGCGCTGGCCATTCTGACTGTTGATATGGCGGATGCGACCGGTTACGGGCGCATTGTGCGTGATGCCACGGGGAAAGTTGTGCGCATCGTCGAGCAGAAAGATGCCAGTGCCGAGGAACTCGCCATCCGCGAGATCAACTCCGGCATCCTGGCGATGCCGACAGAACGGCTGGGTGACTGGCTGGGGCGTTTGTCGAACAACAATGCCCAGAAAGAATATTACCTGACCGACATCATCGGGATGGCCGTGGCCGAAGGGCTGCCCATCCGCACCGCACCGGCGCTCGGTGACTGGGAAGTGGCGGGCATTAACAGCAAGGTGCAACTGGCTACCCTTGAGCGTGTGACCCAGCGGCACATTGCCGAGCGCCTGATGGAGCAGGGCGTGCGGCTGGCTGATCCGGCGCGCCTCGATGTGCGCGGCGAACTGGTTTGCGGACGCGATGTGTTTATCGACGTCAATTGTGTTTTTGAAGGCAAGGTCGAACTCGCCGAAGCGGCCGAAGTAGGCCCCAACTGCGTGATCAAGAACGCGCGTATCGGTGCCGGAGCAAAACTGGCCGCCTTTACCCATATTGAAGAAGCCGTAGTCGGGCCGGATGGACGCATTGGCCCCTTTGCCCGCCTGCGTCCGGGCACTGAACTCGCGGAGGACGTGCACGTCGGCAACTTCGTCGAAATTAAGAAGAGCAAAGTGGGTGCGCATTCCAAGGCCAATCATTTGGCCTATATTGGCGACGCGACCATCGGTAGCCGGGTCAATGTTGGTGCCGGAACCATTACTTGCAACTACGATGGCGCCAACAAGTTTCAGACCATCATCGAAGACGATGCCTTCATTGGCTCGGATACTCAGCTGGTTGCTCCAGTGACAGTGGGGCGTGGTGCAACGCTGGGGGCAGGAACCACCCTGACCAAAGATGCGCCGCCCGACACGCTGACCATATCGCGCGCTAAGCAAATTTCAATTTCCGGCTGGAAACGGCCGATAAAAACCAAAAAGTGATCTGACCCATGTGTGGCATTGTTGCCGCGGTCGCTGACCGCAATATCGTTTCCGTCCTTCTCGAAGGGCTGCGCAAGCTCGAATACCGTGGTTACGACTCAGCCGGCTTGGCACTGATCAACGGGCAAGGATTGCAGCGTCTACGCGCTGTTGGCCGGGTGGTCGAGCTCACGGCACAGGTTGATCAAGCCGCGGCGGCTGGAAATACGGGCATCGCCCACACGCGCTGGGCCACACACGGTGTGCCCAGTGAACGTAATGCGCACCCGCATATATCGAATGGTCTGGCGGTCGTGCATAACGGCATCATCGAAAACCACGAAGCACTGCGCGTTCGACTGAAGGCCGAGGGGTACGAGTTTACCTCGGATACCGACACCGAAGTTGTGGCGCATCTCATTGCACTTGAACTAAAGAAAACGCCGGACTTTTTTGCTGCAACGCGTTCAGCAATCACACAGTTACAGGGGGCCTATGCGCTGGCCGTTCTGCGTGAAGCCGATCCGGGCCGGATCATCGTTGCCCGTGAAGGTTCGCCGCTGCTTCTGGGGTTAGCGGACGATGGCAGCTATGCGGCCTCCGATGCTTCCGCCCTGTTGCAAGTGACGCGGCGCATCGTGTATCTGGAGAACGGCGATTGTGCCGAATTGACCCGTGACGGCTACCGCGTCACGCGCGTCGATGGTACGCCTGTCGAACGGCCCGAGACTGAGTCGCACCTTTCAGCCGATGCGGTCGAGCTTGGGCAGTATCAGCACTACATGCAGAAAGAGATTTTCGAGCAACCGGTGGCCTTGTCAAATACGCTGGAGATGCTGGGCGCAGCGCGCAGCATCCAGCCCGGCCTGTTTGGTGCCAATACGGAAGACGTGCTCAAGGATGTGCGCCAGGTGCTG
Source organism: Burkholderiales bacterium (assembly GCA_038203745.1). Lineage (GTDB taxonomy): Bacteria > Pseudomonadota > Gammaproteobacteria > Burkholderiales > Rhodocyclaceae > Propionivibrio. The sequence continues at coordinate 13,002 of JBBRDR010000060.1, forward strand.
ATTATTGCCTGCGGCACCAGTTATCACGCGGGTCTTGTGGCACGGTACTGGCTCGAAGCCATTGCCGGTATCCCGTGCAGCGTTGAAGTGGCGAGCGAGTACCGTTACCGTGAATCCGTGTCTGATCCACAAACCCTAGTCGTCACGCTCTCGCAGTCCGGTGAAACCGCTGATACGCTGGCCGCCCTGCAGCATGCCAAGTCGCTTGGTATGACGCGTACCTTGTGCATTTGCAACGTACCGGAATCCTCGCTGGTGCGCGAAAATTCATTGCGCTTCATTACCCGTGCCGGCCCCGAGATTGGTGTCGCATCAACCAAAGCCTTCACGACTCAACTCGCCGCGCTGTATCTGCTTACCCTTATTTTTGCCAAGCTGCGCGGGCGCTTGTCGGCAGAGGTCGAGATTTCTGAATTGCAGGCGCTGCGCCATCTGCCGGTCGCCGTGTCCAAAGTGCTCGAACTCGAACCACAGATCAAAGAATGGTCTAAGCACTTTGCCACAAAGCAGGATGCGCTATTCCTCGGACGTGGCCGGCATTATCCGATCGCTTTGGAAGGTGCGCTCAAGCTCAAGGAAATCACCTACATCCATGCCGAAGCCTACCCGGCGGGTGAGTTGAAGCACGGCCCGTTAGCGCTGGTGGATAAGGACATGCCGGTAATCGCCGTCGCGCCCAACGATATGCTACTTGAGAAACTCAAGTCCAATTTGCAGGAAGTACGCGCCCGCGGTGGCGAGTTGTATGTGTTTGCCGATGCCGATAGTGAAATGCTTGCCTCGGACGGTGTGCACGTCATGCATCTGCCCGAACACTACGGCCAGCTTTCGGCTTTGTTGCATGTTGTGCCGCTACAATTGCTGGCTTATCACGTCGCTCTGGTGCGTGGTACGGATGTCGACAAACCGCGCAATCTCGCCAAGTCAGTGACGGTCGAATAAACCGTATTCGTTTAGCTTCGTTCTGATTGCAACAAATAAGTCCATTGCTGGTCTGTAGCCTCTTAGACACGTCGGATTTTCGGTCAAGGACGCTTACGTCATTATTCTATAAAGCCGACATTGAATAATCTAGCTGCTTTAGTGAAGGTCCGTTATTGACCAATACCACCTTCCGGTACTTTCGGCGATCAAGCGACGTTGGTCCGCTCGCTTCGATGGGCAGGTCATGACAGAAAGCGGCAGCAGGATTGTCAATACTGCGGGACGTCACTCAGCGTCAGGTGCTACCCGGAATGTCGGTGTTCAACTCGCGCGAACCGGGCATCGCCTCGCCGGCAGTGCGCCTGTTCGCACACCATGGGCGGCGCTTCGAACTCGGTAGCCAATGGGCCGCGGCTGCCACCCATGCGTTCAAGTAAGAAGCGTCGTATCAAGGCCGACCGCGTACCCTGGCTTCCAGACATTCGAACAGCGTGTTGGTGAGTTGGTGCATGGCGCTGCTATCGTCCGTTGACCGGGAGTAAGACCAAAGGCCCTGAACTGCAATCATCGTGAAACGAGCCAGCGCGTCTATTTCATCATTGCTCAAGCGTCCCAACTCAGCATTCTCGTTGCGTAGCGCTTGGCGAAATCCGGCGGTCAAGCGCCGGCTGTGAGCGTCAAGCCGTTCTCGAACCTCTGTTTCTTCAGGCTCGATTTGAGCCAGAGTGTTGGACACCAAACACCCTACGCCAAAACCACCCGATTCATCGAATTTGGCGAGCAGGTTCTCAAGGTACGCCCGGATCGCGTCAATCCCAGCACCATCAGCCTCAACCGGGGCAAACACGGGCGTAACTACCACCTCTTGGTACCGATCCAAGCAGGCATGAAACAGTTCCTGTTTGCTGGCAAAGTCACTGTAAAGGCTGCTCCGGCTGACGCCTGTTTCGCGCACTAAGTCGTTCATAGAAACAACGTGGTAACCGTGTTTCCAAAAGGTGCGGAGTGCGCTGTCAACCAAGGCGGCGCGTGTGTTTGATATGGCTCTGGGCATGATTCCTATTGTATTGGAACGATCATTCCAATACAATAGGAATCTGATAAGTAATTCGACTCCCTCTTCAAAGGAAGACTATGACCATTCATTTTCGTGACCGCAAAAAATTCGCCACCGTCCATGGCAAGCAGATGGCCTACATCGAAGAGGGCGAGGGCGACCCCATTGTGTTCTTGCACGGCAACCCCACATCGTCTTACCTGTGGCGCAACATCATGCCGTATCTGGCGGGCAAGGGGCGCTTGATTGCCCCAGACCTGATTGGCATGGGGGACTCCGATAAGCTCGACAACAGCGGGCCGAATAGCTACACCTACGTTGAACAGCGCAAATACCTGTTTGCGCTTCTGGAGCAGTTGGGTGTGACCCAGAACGTCACGCTGGTCATCCACGATTGGGGTTCGGGACTGGGCTTTCATTGGGCGCACACGCATCAGAATGCCGTCAAGGGCATTGCCTTCATGGAGGCAGTCGTCGCCCCCGTGCCCAGTTGGGATTCGTTTCCGGAAGGCGCACGAGATCTGTTTCAGGCATTTCGGTCGCCAGCAGGTGAAGGCTTGGTGCTGGAGCAAAATATTTTTGTCGAAAAAGTGCTGCCTGGTTCGATCCTGCGCAAGCTGACCGATGAAGAAATGGCCGAATACCGCCGCCCCTTCGCCAACGCTGGCGAAGATCGCCGCCCAACATTAACTTGGCCGCGCCAAGTCCCCATTGCAGGCGACCCTGCAGAAGTCGTCGAGATCGTCGCCGCGTATTCGCAGTGGCTGAGCGTGACGCCCATTCCGAAACTTTTCGTCAATGCCGAGCCGGGTGTGTTGATCGCAGGGCCCGTACGAGACTATGTGCGCAGCTGGCCCAACCTCACTGAAACGACCGTGCCCGGCCTGCATTTCATTCAAGAGGATGCGCCCGATCAGATTGGCGCAGCCGTGCGCGACTGGCACGTTGCCCTGTAAAACCTACTTCAATCAAGGCGACCTCCAATGGCTGGACAACTTTCCAAGTTTGAACCGGTGGCCGGCGCACCCGGCTTATTCACAGCCACCAAAAACAATCTGCGGTGCACGGCCATTCAGCTGAGGTCTGGTGGACTGTGCCTGTTCAGCCCCGTGTCCGGCCTGAGTGAACTGGCGCTTTCCAGTCTGGTCGATCTCGGCCAGGTGGGGTTTTTGCTCGCACCCAACCACTTTCACAACGGTGGCTTGGTGGAGTACGCCAAAGCCTACCCCAGTGCTGCTCTCGTGGCATCGCCGGGTGCCCAGCCGCGACTTCAGGTGCAGACCGGTCTGTCCTTTGCGGGGCTTGAGACGCTGCAGGCGGCTTTACCCAGCGGCATGCGACTGGCGTGTCCCGAGGGGCTGAAGAATGGCGAGGTGTGGCTGATCGCGGCCACGAACACCGGCCACGCTTGGCACGTTGTGGACGCCTTCGCCTCCGCAAAAAATAGTGAAACGAAGATCACAGACGTCGTGCGTGCCAACAAGGTCTTTCCGAGCTTCGCCGTCAAAGACCGCAACGTGTATATGCAAAGTGCACTCGCGTTGCTTGACAGTTCGCCCCCCAAACTGCTGCTTCCCGGCCATGGTGCCATCGTGCTGGCGTCAGACCTTCCCGAGCAGATTCGAAGCTTGCTCACCGATTGTTGAAATTTGCGCAGCACCTACGCTAACGTCAGCGGTTTTGTCCCATTAGAATGAGCAGAGTACCCATGAAAAATAATTTTGAAATCAAGCCATTCGTCATCATCACGCTCATCACTAGCGTTTGGATACACATTGGTGAAGTGCTAAGGGCGCTGTTTGTTGCGTTCCCAAGAATGGAAGTTTTTTTTGCTGGACGGATCGCGTTAAACGGCCTCGATCAATTCAACCTGGCGATTGCCATGATCTGGGGCGGCTGGGATACGCTCCTAACCGCGATTTTGGTGTTTACGTTCTGGCTGTGCGCCCAAGCTTTTGGCAACAACCTCAAATCTGTTTTGATTGCCGGTACCACAACCAGTTTGGCCACCATCGGCATCTTCTGGATCGCCACCGTCAACTCGGGGCTAGGCGAATGGTCTACCGCCTTTATCCTATTTCCGATCGCTTGGGCCGAACTGGTCATTGGCGCATGGATAGCCTCCAA
>JBBRDR010000061.1:0-17068 GCA_038203745.1 Burkholderiales bacterium
TCACTGACGCTCATGCGCAAAACTCCAGCTTCAGGAGAACAAGCGCTGCGCCAGCGGACCGCCAGCGGGCAGACTGCGGACAGCCATCAACGACTGATATTGCCCAACCTGGCGACGAATCGGCTCCAGCGCACCTTCAGATAGCGGGCGACGATTATCGTCAACAAGTGCACCTCGCAGAACATCAGCAAAACGCCGCGCCAGATCGACCATCTGGTTGAAGACCCTTTCACCATGAGCGACGCGGGGCACATCAAGCAGAAAAGTAATGCCATGGGTACTCATCGTTTTCATCGACTCGACTGAAAAACCGGCGGCTTCCTGATTGATCAACACATAGAGGACATTGCCGTCATCATCACAACGCACAAAACGCCCGTCGGCATCGATTACCATACCAGCGGCTTCGGCCAGTGCACGCAACTTAGTCCCAAGAAAGACCTGCGACTCGCTGATGACATTGATGCCAATCTGAATATCGACGCTGGCGCAAAACTCGTCGAGTTGCATGGCCGCATCCAGCGCGGGCTGACGATGTGGCAGTTCAGCAATGGCCATCAATTCATCGGCAAGATCCTGTATGGCCACATTAAAAATTAGCAAATCACTTTCGCCCAACGGCCCTTGGCGATCAACAAGCTGTAAGCCAACGCGGATAAGCCGGTATTCGCTCGCCCCATCATCGACAATCGCTTCCCACTCGCGCGAATGTTCGTTGTAACCAATCCAATGTACAGGTTTACTAATACGAGCTAAGACATCGCGCTGAGATTCAAGAATCTGGTAGGCCGACACGGGCTCAACAGCCTCGAAAGCAGCCACATAATCGATAACCGGAGACAATAAATGATTCGGCCCCACACTCTCTTTCGCCTCATCCTGAAAGCGCACACCCGACAGTGATGCAGAGCCCGGCTCTATTTTGGAGTCGGATGACGGACGATCGGCTTCCACTTCATCAGTTCGTCCTTCAAACCGTAAAACAGGTTCAATACGTTCATCGCTTGCAGACCCGAACCGGTTCTCGACAAACACTGCCGGTGCGGTTGTATCAGGGGTCGTGTCAGAAGCTGGTTCAGGGCTTGGGTCAGGGCTTGGCAACATCTCCAGCACCTCAGGCGCAGTGCTACCCTCCTCTACATACGAAGAGTCGAATTCGCCTGACTCTGCTTCATCAAGCAGCACGTCCGAGTGCTGCTCGTTCAAGATTCGCTCACCAAGCTTGCGGTGTCTGTATTCCTGCCAGGTGTTGTAGACCATCACACCAACGACGGCTACGGCTCCCAAGCCTATCAATCCTATTTGCAGTTCGGTCATATTCAGTCCTAAACGATCTGCTCGCGCATACGCAACGCTTCTTCCATATTCACTTCAACGATGCGCGAAACACCAGATTCCTGCATGGTTACACCAACGAGTTGCTGCGCCATTTCCATGGCAATTTTGTTATGGCTGATAAACAGAAACTGAGTATTGGTCGACATGCGTCGCACCATGGCACAAAAACGCTCGGTATTGGTATCGTCCAGCGGCGCGTCGACTTCGTCAAGCAGGCAGAAGGGTGCCGGGTTGAGCTGGAACATGGCAAACACCAGTGCAATTGCCGTCAGTGCCTTTTCACCCCCGGACAACAGGTGGATTGTCGAATTCTTTTTGCCAGGTGGTTGTGCCATGACCTGCAGACCGGCATCGAGAATTTCCTCGCCAGTCAGGATCAGCGCTGCCTCGCCACCCCCGAAGAGAATCGGGAACAACTCACCAAAACTTCGATTAACCGAGTCGAAAGTCGCCTGTAAAAGATCGCGTGTTTCACGATCAATGCGTCGAATGGCATTTTCCAGTGTTTCCATGGCCTGCGTCAGATCTTCCGACTGCGCATCCAGAAAGCCCTTTCGTTCGCGTGCCGATTCCAGTTCATCAAGCGCCGCCAGATTAACCGCGCCGAGCGCTTCAATTGATTTTTGCAACCCGCCGATGGCACTCTGCAACGCCCCGGAACGGGCACCGGCTAACTCACTGGTCAGACTTTGTTCATCGGCCTGCACTTCAAGCAATTGCGTCGCCAGTTGGTCGTAGTTAAGACTGGCGGCCTGCTCCTTCAATTTGAGCTCGCCGATCCGTACGCGCAAAGGCTCAAGACTTTGCTCAACCTTCATGCGCTGCTCTTCCAGGCTGCGCAGGGCTGAAGTCGCCACTTCCAGCGCGTCGCGCGCCGTTGCCAAGCCCTGCTCTCTGGAGACACGGTGATCAAGCGCCTGCTGCAGTTGCGGTTCGAGATCCTCGGCCTGCATGGCACCGGCACTGTCTGCACAACGCGCCAACTCATCAATGATGCGCATAATTTGCTTGCGCGCCAATTCACGGTTACTGCTGATTTCTTCAATCTTGTTTCGGCACTCGCGCTGGGAAAACTGAGCTTCGCGCAATTCGCGTTCAATCCCATTGACCTGTTCACGCTCATCACGCAAAGCCCGGTCAGCTTGTTCAAAATGCGCCTTGGCCGCATCCATGACCAGTTGCAACTGGCGTATTTGTTCGCGATGCTCCTCGATCGCCTCATCCGCAACAAACAGTCGTTCGTTCTCGCCCTCTTCTTCAGCCGTCATTTCAGCCAGACTGGCATCGATCTGTTCCTGCCGGTCCCGAAAGCGATCCAGCGCCTGTGACAGCTTGAGCGTTTCAACCTGAATGGCGTGCGCCTGTTCCTGTAAATCGTCCAGATGCTTACGAGTCTCTTGCAAAGCGTTTTGGGCATCCGCCATGTGCCCTTCGATTTCAACAAGTCGCCCCTGCTCCTGCTCTACCCGATCCTCACGCTGCGCGATCAAGCCGCCAAGATCTTCAATTTCGCGCTGACGTTCCAGCAAACCATGTTCTGCCGCATCCGGAGCAAAAAAGGTAACGCTCTGCCGGGTAACGACGTCCCCTCCTGGCGTGACACAACATTCGGTGCTGGACAAACTCTCACGACCTACCAATGCTGCCGCCAGATCCGGGGCCGTTAATACCTCACCCAGCCAGTCGACAAGAATGGCTGTCACTTTCGGGTCATTGCTTCGAATACGCGACAGCAGGCGATCCGTGCCAAAATTTGCGCTTGCCCCATCAACCGGCAACAGCAGGGTCAGTTTGCTGCCCGGCCTGTCTTTGCTCCACGCCGGGTCGGCGGCCTCGGCCGGCAGTGCACTGATGCGCTCGCGTAGCACAGCTTCCACCGCATCCTCCCAGCCAGCTTCGACATGCAGCGACTTCCATAAGGGTTCGTGCTTGTCCAGATGGTGACGTTTCAACCAGTCCCCCAGCTTGCCATCGCCCTGAACACGTTTCTGCAGCTGTTCCAACGCGGCACGGCGGGCATGGGCTTCAGCCCGTTCTTTTTGCACATGCTGGACTTCGGCCAACACATCCCGTCGTTGCTGTTCAAACTGCGGCAATTCCCGCTGCTTGATGACAAGCGCTTCTTGAGCATCGACAATGCGCTCACGCAGTTCGGCCAGCGTTTCCTGCTTCATTTCAAATTCGGCACTATCAGGCACCGGCAGCGCCTCACGTTCTTGCGCCAGACGTTCGCGACGACCGGCAATAATCTGCAAAGAACGCTGTGCATGGCCGCGATTGGTCTGTTCAACCTGCAGACGCTGATCCGCCTGAGCCAACTCACCACGCTGACGATTGACGTCTTCCTGCGCATTGCTCTGCGCTTCTTCGGCCAGCGGTAAACGTTCCTGTTGTTCGGCTAGGCGCATTTCGCTCTGCTCTACGCGCTCATCGGCCAGCGCAGCCAACTCCAGCCAGCGCGTATGGTCAGCCTCCAGTTTCTCAACCTGTTCCTGCCAATGCAGCTTGTCATCACCCAACTGAGCCAGACGAGACTCGTATTCGTGCTGCGATTCGCGACGATGGCGTATTTCAGCTTCCAGTCGCGCCACTTCGGCGTTGGCTGAAAACAACTCGCTTTGCGCGTTATGCACGCCATCGCTAGTTGAGAAATGGCTCTCACGCGCCTCTTCAAGCCGCGCTTCGGTTTCGCGCAAAGCAGCGTTTTGCGCCTCCAATTCAATTACCACCCGCTCGACTTCCCGATCCAGACGGTCACGTTCCGCTTGTGCATCATTGCGCCGGAGTAGCCACAGCAGTTGCTGCTTGCGTGTCAGCTCGTCGCTGAAATCCCGATACTGGCGAGCCACAGCCGCCTGTCCTTCCAGGCGTTCCATCTGTGAACCGAGTTCCAGACGAATATCCTCGACACGAGTCAAATTATCACGGGTATCGGCGATACGGCTCTCGGTCTCTTTACGTCGTTCCTTGTATTTGGTGACACCGGCGGCTTCTTCGAGGAACACCCGCAACTCGTCAGGACGAGCCTCGATAATGCGTGAAATCGTCCCCTGCCCGATGATGGCGTAGGCACGTGGCCCGAGGCCGGTACCGAGAAAAAGATCAGTGATGTCTTTGCGCCGGACGTGCAGGTTGTTGATGTAGTACTCGGATTGCCCGCTGCGCGTAAGCAGGCGCTTGACCGACAATTCCGCATATTGCGACCACTGCCCGGCAATACGCCCGAGCGAATTATCGAAAACCATTTCAACCGCTGCCCGAGACACCGCCTTGCGTGTGCCGGAACCGTTAAAAATCACGTCCTGCATCGACTCGCCGCGCAATTCAGACGCTTTTGACTCACCCAGCACCCAGCGCACGGCATCCATGACATTGGATTTACCGCAGCCATTCGGACCAACAACCCCGACCAGTTGCCCTGGCAAAGAGATCGTTGTTGGATCAACAAAGGATTTAAAGCCGGCGAGTTTGAGTTTTGTCAGACGCATAAAATGGAACACAGCCTAGGTGGCGGTGCGGGCATGGGTTCGAAGAAAAGCCATATGACGTCGCACTGGTACCTCACTGGCACCGTTCGACGTCTATAATAGCATTTTGCCAGACTAATTCGTTCGAACCCGGAACCAAAAATGACCACTCAACCCGCGAAAACACTTGAAACCTTTCCCAATCCGGCACCACAGCGGGATTTCCATATTCACATGGAAATCCCCGAATTCACCTGTCTGTGCCCGAAAACCGGCCAACCGGACTTCGCCACACTGATTCTCGACTATATTCCGGAAAAAACCTGTATCGAGCTTAAAAGTATAAAGCTGTATATCTGGTCCTTCCGTGACGAAGGATGTTTCCATGAAGATGTAACCAATCGCATCCTCGACGATCTCGTCAAAGCCACTAAACCACGTTTTATGCGCCTGACCGCCAAGTTCTTCGTACGCGGCGGCATTTTTACCAATGTCGTTGCCGAACACCGGAAGAAAGGCTGGAAGCCCGAGCCCCGAGTCGAACTGGCTGATTTCTCCATCCAATCTAATACGCGAGGCTAAACACCATGACAAATAACACCCCTGTGCAAGCGCAACTTGCAGATGATCAGCTTGACCGTCTGGAAACCTTACTCGATGACCCAGTGCTTGAAGAAGCCTTGCGACTTGACGAGATTCAGGGCTATTTGTGCGCCGCACTCTCGGGGCCGCAGCCGGTTACTGAAGACGTCTGGCTGGTTGACGTTCTGGGCAGCGAAGGCGCTCTTGAAACCGAATCCGGCCAGGAAGCCGCCGAACTATTGCGCCGCTTTGCCAAAGTTTTGGAAGCTGAACTCGCAGCGGGCGAACCGCCCATCCTTCTCCTCTACGCCAAAGAAGGCGATGAAAACGCGCCGAGCGACTATGTTCCCTGGTGTCAGGCCTATCTTGCGGGCGTCGACGCGGCCGCAGAGGACTGGTTCGAACACCTCGGCGACGAAGACAAAGACAATATGAGCGAAGAAACCAGCGAGGAAATCAGTTACCTCGACGAACGTCTTTTCCCGTTAATGCTGCTCACCGGAGAAGCCGAGTCGGCGGCAAAGGAGCACGGCGAAGCCTGGCCGGAAGGTGAAGAGCGCGCTGAAATTGAAAATGAATGCGAAGAAGACCTGCCGCAAGCCATCGTCGACATTTACCGCTTCTGGGCAGCTAAACGTGGCACCCAACCCATCCGCCGAGACGAACCCAAGGTTGGCCGTAACGATCCCTGCCCGTGCGGCAGCGGCAAGAAATTCAAACAGTGTTGCGGGGAAAATTAGGCAATAGCGTTAGGCAATAGCGTTAAGAACCGGCCTGTAACGCCAGTTAAATGGCGATCTGCAAAATAATGCTCTGGAAGCCAATTTTTACGGCCTTCTTCAAGGCATGACTTGTAGATCGCCTATTCATGCGGCTTACAGAGCTTTACTTTTCGGCAAAATCCATCCTTGCCGAGAACACGCTGGCAGCAACAATCATCGCGCCGCCAATCCACTCACGCAAACCCAGCGACTCATCGGCGAGCAGCCAAGACGATAGTGCGGCAAAGCCCACTTCCGATAGCATGATGACGATGGCCCGGTTGGCGGGCACACGCGCCAGACCATACTGGACAATAAGGTTAACCATCACCAGCACCGCGCCAATCAGCGCAAGAAGCCACCAGGCCGATGAAACACTCGGTATGTGCTGATTCCCGACACCCAAAAGCATAAGCAAGACACCCAGCACAACAACACCGGCAAAGGCCACCATCGATTTGAGTTCAATACTGACGCCCTTGGCCTGACGGGAAAGCACATTAAACAACGCAAATGAGAAGCCGGCCCCCAGCCCGAGCCAATCTGCAACGCTTTGTGGAATAGGCAAACCCGCACTCGGTTGCCAGAGCACGGTGGCTGCGCCGGTCAGCGATAATGCAATAACGAAGACGCCAACGCGACTGAGCCGTTCACCCAGCAGAAAACGCGACAGCACCACGGTCCACAGCGGCGCGAGGTAGAACAGCAAAAGAACGCGAACCACCTCGCCGGTGAGCGTGGCGAGAACATAGCCCAGGTTGCAACCCCCTGCTGCGAGGGCCAGCCAGAAAAGAGTCCAACTCGGCGTAAAATGCCCGAGAGAACGCCGGAGGAACACGAGCCCCAGAACAAAAGCGATGGTGTAACTCACCGTCGAGGCCAGAATACCGTCGATGCCCGCATCGCGCAGAATGCGGTAGGGATACCAGATCAATCCCCAGATCAGGGCTCCGGTAAGCAGCGAAAGCACTGCCCTGCGCTTCTCGCGTTGGACTTCCCCGTATTCCATTTCTTCCGTCATCAAGCGATGCACCTTATAATCAGTTCTTAACGCGTAAAACTATAAACCGCGCACGATAACAAAAAAGCGGCTCTTGTGCGCGCTGTGCTTAATTGGTCTTTTATGATCTGTTTTTCAACATTGGTGGGGGCTCCATGATTCTCGACAAGCTGTTCCAGTTGATGGCAGAAAAGCAGGCCTCGGACATTTTCATTTCTGCGGGCATTCCGATTCACATCAAAATTCAGGGCAATACGGTTCCAGTCAATCAGCAATTGATGGACCCGGCGATGATCGAAAAAATCGCCTTCGAACTGATGTCACCGGATCAACTCAAGACTTTCGAGGCAACGATGGAGATGAATCTCTCCTTCGGCGTGCCCCATGTCGGCAACTTCCGGATCAACATATTCCGCCAGCGTGCCTCGATCTCAATTGTAGTGCGCTATATCCTTGGCAACATTCCGGTGCTGGAATCCCTGATGCTGCCTTCAATTCTGTCCGAATTGATCATGGAAAAGCGCGGCCTGATACTGATCGTCGGGTCAACGGGTTCCGGCAAATCGACGACCATCGCCTCGATGCTCGATCACCGCAACATTAACCGCAGCGGTCACATCCTGACGATTGAAGACCCAATCGAGTTTCTTTTCAAGCACAAAAAATCCATCGTCAACCAGCGCGAACTGGGCATGGATACACTGGGTTGGGAACCCGCGCTGAAAAACGCCATGCGTCAGGCACCGGACTGCATCCTGATCGGTGAAATCCGCGACAAGGAAACCATGCAGGCGGCCATTGCTTACGCCCAGACCGGCCACTTGTGCCTTGGCACCTTACACGCCAACAACAGTTATCACGCACTCAACCGCATCATCAATTTTTTCCCGCTGGAAAGCCGTACCTCGCTTTACCTTGATCTGTCCGCCAGCCTGAAAGCCATTGTTTCGCAACGCTTGGTCAGAAAGCCCGACGGGAAACGCACCCCGGCAGCCGAAGTTTTGCTCAACACCCGCCACGTTCAGGAGTTGATCGAACGCGGTGAAGTCATTGCCATCAAGGAAGCTATGGAGCAAAGCCTGGCACCGGGTTCGCTGACCTTTGAACAAGATCTTTTCCGGATGTACAGCGAGGGAATCATCACGCTTGACGAGGCGCTGGCCAATGCGGATTCGCCAACCAACCTTTCCTGGCTGATCAACAATTCCGAAATATCCAGCAGCCCTCAAAAAGACCAGAAAAACAGCGAAATACCGCTCGACTTCTCCGAAACCAACGACGGCGGCACATCATTTAAAGAATTTACGCTCAATCTGGATGTCGCTGACGAAGGGCTTAACAATGTCCAGTGACGCTATACCCATGCCCACCCAAAAGATGTTTGAACAAGCCCAAAAGGAACTTTCCACGCTGCGTGACCTGATGCGCTTTGCCGTCAGCCGCTTCACCGAAGCCGGATTGTTCTTTGGTCACGGAACCGACAACGCATGGGACGAATCGGCCTACCTACTACTGCACACCCTGCATCTGCCAATCGACCAACTGGAACCGTTCATGGACGCCCGGTTGACCAGCGACGAACGCGCTGCCGCACTCGCAGTGATTAATCGCCGCATCAGCGAACGTGTACCGGCCGCATATCTGACCAATGAAGCCTGGTTGGGTGAATTCCGTTTTTATGTCGATCAGCGTGTGATCGTCCCGCGCTCGCACATTGCCGAGTTGCTGGGTGATCGATTTAGCCCGTGGATCGATGATCCATGGGCAGTGGGCAGCGTACTCGATCTGTGCACCGGCTCCGGCTGCCTGGCCATCCTCGCAGCGCTGGCCTTCCCCGAAGCTATGGTCGACGCCGTCGACATCTCCCCGGACGCGCTGGCTGTGGCTCAACGCAATGTCGATGATTACGATCTGGCATCACGTTTGCAGCTTGTAAACTGTGACGCTTTTGCCGGACTCAAAGGCAAAAAATACGATCTAATCATTTCCAACCCGCCCTACGTCAACGCCGAGTCAATGGCCACCCTGCCGGCCGAGTATTGCCGGGAACCTGAACTGGCGCTGGCCAGCGGTGAAGACGGCCTTGATTTCGCACGCATCATTCTTAGAGAAGCCGCTAAACACCTGAACCCCGAGGGGCTGCTGATCGTAGAAATCGGGCACAACCGGGAAGCACTGGAACGGGCGTTCCCTGAAACTAGTTTCGTCTGGCTCGACACCAGCGCGGGTGATCAAAACGTTTTCCTGCTGCGTTACGAAGATTTGCTCTGAAAAATATTTAACCGCAGAGAACTGAGGTCGGTCGTCAAGCAAGGAATCCAACGAGTTAAGCGGCTACCTTATTTGCATGGTATTTCTGTGTAAAATCAGCAGTCGATAAGAAGGCAAGTTGTTCCTGCTTGCGCATACGGTTGTCCCCCAAGAGGACTTCCATTGGGGCAATGTCCCAGCAGCCCCCTTCCGACTCATGGAAGCGGTGATGCCGAAAAAACGTTGGACGCTTTGTTTCTCAGACAACCTCACACAAGGCGATCGCTTGAATGTGTTGCCGCTACACGCCTGCCCACACAATTTATTCGGGCAAACAGACACTCCGATGGCCCGCAAATAGCTGGGGTTGACGTACATGGTAGACTTACATACCACCTAGTGACCGTGAAGGGTTAGGCAAGTCTCTGATTTCCCACTCTTTGGCTTCCGAACAGCTTGCCGCCCCGAACAATTTAGACGAAGAGGAATTTCATTAATGGCAGAATCCAACGACCCAATGGCCCCAAGCGGCGAAGTCAATCCGATTAATACCGACTACAAGGTCGGGCAAGACAATATCGTCGTTAACATCGGACCTTTCGGTCTTGATATTCACAACCGTGTGTTTGCCATCTCCGGCCTCATGATCATTGCCTTTGTGGCCTTGACCCTGATGTTCCAGAATCAGGTGGAGCCACTGTTCGCCAGCCTGCGCGGCTGGCTGACATCGAATCTCGATTGGTTCTTTATCAGCGCGGGGAATCTCTTTGTGCTGGTCTGTATCGGGCTGGCGATCTCCCCGCTCGGAAGAGTGCGCTTGGGTGGCACCACGGCAAAGCCGGACTATAGCTACACAGGCTGGTTCTCCATGTTGTTTGCAGCTGGCATGGGTATTGGTCTGATGTTTTTTGGCGTTTCGGAGCCTTTGTCGCATTTCGGCAGTTCAATGGGTGGCATTACGATTGAAAACGGCATACGTACTGACTGGGCACCTTTGGGCGCCGCAGTCGGCGACGCAGCCGGTGCGCAACGCTTGGCCATGGCGGCTACTATTTTTCACTGGGGGCTGCATCCTTGGGCGATCTATGCGCTACTGGCGCTCGGCCTGGCACTTTTTTCCTTCAATAAGGGATTGCCGTTAACCATCCGCTCGATCTTCTACCCGTTGCTGGGTGAACGTATCTGGGGCTGGCCAGGGCACATCATCGATATACTGGCGATCTTGGCGACCTTGTTCGGCTTGGCGACTTCGCTTGGTTTCGGCGCTTCACAGGCGGCCGCCGGACTCCATTACCTGTTCGGAATTCCCCTCGGCAACACGACACAGATCGTTCTGGTGTTGTTCATTACCGCACTCGCCATGACATCAGTGCTGGCCGGACTGGACGCCGGTATCAAGCGCCTATCAGAAATCAACATGATCCTGGCGCTGCTGTTGATGGTGTTCGTGATCGCCGTTGGGCCAACATTAGCCATTGTCACCGGATTCTTTTCCAACCTGGGCGCTTTCATCGAATACCTACCGGCGCTAGCCAATCCATTTGGCCGTGATGACGCCAACTTTTCACAGGGCTGGACAGCCTTCTACTGGGCCTGGTGGATTTCCTGGTCACCCTTCGTCGGCATGTTCATCGCTCGCGTATCCCGTGGCCGTACCGTTCGTGAATTCATGGTATCCGTACTGATCGTGCCATCGCTGGCCTGTACGTTGTGGATGTCGGTATTTGGTGGCACAGCGATTTCGCAGGTAATCAATGATGGCTACCAGGCTGTCGTCTCCGCTGCTTTGCCGCTGCAAATCTTCCTGATGCTGGACGCGTTGCCACTCAAGCAGATCACATCATTTATTGCGATTGTTCTGGTCGTGGTCTTCTTCGTCACCTCATCCGACTCGGGCTCGTTGGTTGTCGATGCGATTTCGGCTGGCGGCAAGGTAGAATCGCCCGCGCCGCAGCGCGTTTTTTGGTGTGTGTTTGAAGGAATGGTAGCCATTGCGCTAATCCTCGGAGGTGGCTTGGTCGCCTTGCAGGCCATGGCGGTCTCGACGGGATTCCCATTCACCATCGTGCTATTGGTCGCCATCGTTTCCGTGATCAAGGGGCTGGCTTCAGAGCCGCGCTGAACCTAGGGGGAGCCAACGATGCAGGACGAACAACTCGAAATACTGGAATTCCTGCGCCGCTATCCGCCGTTCGCCGAACTGCCTGAAGAAACACTCCACCAGGTCGCAACGTCGGTGGATGTTCGCTATTTCAAGGCTGGTTCGAAAATAGTCGAATTCGGTCAGGAAGCTGTCGCTTGGTATGTCGTACGCAGTGGAGCCGTCGAGGTTTTTCGTCGCGACGGCACACTCTACAACCGCCTGACCGAAGGCGGTTACTTCGGTGAGTTTGGCCTCCTGCATAGAAAACGGGTGCGTTTCCCAGTCTCGGCGCTGGAAGACACACTGGTCTATCTGATTCCTGAGCCGGTTTTTGGCGAATTGTTCGAGACCAACGAGCAATTCGCCGATCAGGTTGAAACCGAAGACCACACGCGCCTGCGGCAGGTTGTTTCACGCCGCGAAGAATCCAATCAACTCTTGTCAGCAACCATCGGCAGCCTGATCACCCGTGAGCCGGTGACTTTGCACAAGACGGCTACAGTTCTCGATGCGGCCCGCTGCATGTCCGAAAACGGCGTGTCATCACTGTTAATTATCGGTGAGGCAGATGAATCTGCCAAAGAAACCGCCAATCCTCCGGGCAGGCCCTTGCCGCGCGAACGCATGGTGGGCATTATCACAGATCGCGACATTCGCAGCCGACTGGTTGCTCAGGGTCTTGACTACAATGTACCCGTTACGCAGATCATGACAACCAACCTGGTTTCGGTCGAAAAGCACCAACTGGTGTTCGAGGCCATGCTGCAGATGCTGCGCTATAACGTCCATCATCTACCGGTATTGCAGCACCACAAGCCTATCGGTGTCATCGCACTGTCCGATGTAATCCGCTACGAATCGCGCAACAGTCTGTTTGTCGTCAGCAGCATTTTCCGACAACTCGATGTCGATAGCCTGGCGGCCCTGACCGCCGACGTGCGCGCGAGTTTTACGCGAATGGTGAGCGAGGACGCCAGTTCACGCATGGTCGGTAGCGCAATGGCGGTTATTGGGCGAAGTTTCAAGCAACGCTTGCTCGAACTGGGCGAAGAGCAATTTGGCCCGCCGCCGGTTCCGTATTGTTTCCTCGCCTTGGGGTCGATGGCGCGACACGAACAATTGGTCGTAACCGATCAGGACAACGCCATGGTGTTGGATAACCACTTCGATCCGGCGCGCCATGACGAATACTTCAAGAAACTGGCCTCTTTCGTCAGTGACGGACTGGCCCGCTGCGGCTACAGCTACTGTCAGGGCGGTGTCATGGCGACCAACGCGCGATGGCGTCAGCCGCTGCGTGTCTGGGAGCAATATTTCTCCCAGTGGATCGAGCAGCCAACGCCCGAGACACTGTTGGACAGCAACATATTTTTCGATCTCGATGGTGTTTGGGGAAAAATCGAGTGGGCCGAAAAGCTGCGTGGACTGATTGCCCGCAAAGCCCGATCCAACTCTCGATTTCTTGCGTGCATGGCGCGCAACGCGCTGTTACGGACACCGCCCCTCGGGTTTTTCAAGGATTTCGTTGTCGAATCCGACGGTCGCCACAGCAAGGCGATCAATCTCAAGCGCAGGGGTACGGCGCCAATGGCCGATTTGATCCGGGTGCACGCTCTGGCGGTCGGTTCGCAGGCACAGAATTCTTTCGAACGCCTGCAGGACATCATCAAAGCGAACATTCTCCCACCAGGACGCGGCCAAGACCTTCACGACACGCTTGAATTCATCTCTACTGTGCGCATTCGCAATCAATCGAATGATCTGGTCGCCGGGCTCGAACCAGACAACAGTATCGAACCAGACAAACTTTCAGCCTTCGAACGTAAGACCCTGCGCGACGCCTTCCAGATATTGGGCGACGCGCAGGGATTTCTGAAGTTCCGCTACCAGCCCAGTCGGGCCAACTAAGCGCCAGCCTGTGCTGCACTCCGGACTACTTCGCCAATCGGACCCGCACGCGGGGTTCGGGTTCCTAACCCCGGAATGGTCGCGTCGCTTTCAATTACTGGCCACGACCGCGTGCGACGAGCGCTTGAAAGCATACTACGCGGCCGGGATGGCATCGGGTGACACGCCACTGTCGGCCGTGCCGCTGATGGGTCTGGACGTCGAGACCACGGGGCTAGATCCGGTCAAGGACGGCATCGTCAGTATTGGTCTCGTGCCAATGAGCCTGGAGAAAATCCGCTCCAGCGCGTCACGGCACTGGATCGTCAAACCGCGTGCGCTACTCGGTGAAGAATCGGTGACCATCCACGGCATTACCGATTCCCAGATTCAGGCCGCGCCCGATCTTTCCGAAATTCTGGCCGACGTACTGCAATGCATGGCGGGGCATGTGCTGGTCGTACATTGCCGGGATATTGAGCGCCAGTTCCTCAATAACGCATTACTCGCCCGTATCGGTGAGGGCATCGAGTTCCCTGTGATCGACACAATGGAATTGGAAGCTCGACTGCATCGCGGAAAACGACAGGGCCTACTCGACTGGTTGCGGGGACGTCAGCCGCCGCAGATCTCGATACGCTTGGCTCCCAGCCGCGCCCGCTATGGTCTGCCCCGCTACCGGCCGCATCATGCACTGACCGACGCGCTGGCCTCAGCCGAGTTGCTGCAGGCGCAAGTCGCACACCGTTTCTCACCTGATCAAGCCCTGCGGTTTCTTTGGAAGTAAGCCCTCAGCACGACCGTCTCAAACACATTTATTCTGAAGTGGAAACGGGCATAAACCTCAACCCGAATTACCGTGCTGCACGTACCGGACGGGCAGTAGCCTAATCCGGATAGAGTTAGATGAACACCACAGGTTTGCACTTGTAGACTCCAAATTATTGGGTGGAGGCCGTATTTTTTAGGGCATTCAATTCATGATTGAATTGCTATTGTGCGTTGCGGTAGCATAAGCGCATCATTGCGAAGCGACAAAGATCGGCCATAAACTGCCGGTCACGGTCGGTTCGAAACTGCAGGATTTATTTCGTCAACCCCGTGATCTTAAGATTCAATCGAGAGACCGTTGCCGATTGCTATACTGCTACTCATCGGGGACGCAAAATACCGTGTGTGCTGCGAAAAGACATTCAGTCCGTACCGGAAGCTGGCGCTTGACGATTTAGATGGAGAACGTAAACAATTCGTGAATGCGGTGACGGAACTTTATGAGTTGCAATTCATAGAATCGTCGACATAAATGTTCTTTATCAGTTCTTGCCAGCCTGTTGAGAGGCGCATCTTGTATAGTCAAACAGATGTAGGAATAAATTTGTCAAAGGTGTTGGCAAGTCTATGAATAAAAAGGTGATAACAATAGTCGGCCCAACCGCGAATCATTCGGCTGAAACGGCGACTCCGACTCAAGAGAACGCCTTATCCAACATAGGCCCCGAAAAAAGCGCGACGATCAGCTTCGAGGCACTCTTCCAACTCGACGAAATTCAACGTATTCAAGATGAATTTTCGCTGGCCATGGGCGTCGCCTCAATCATTACGCGCCCCGATGGCACGCCGCTAACGGAGCCAAGTAACTTTACAACGCTCTGCAGTGAATTAATTCGCCAAACCGAACTCGGTTGCGCCAACTGCTACAAATCCGATGCCACCATCGGACGCTTTAACCCGACTGGCCCCATCGTTCAAACGTGCATGAGCGGCGGTCTCTGGGATGCCGGTGCCAGCATCACCGTTAATGGGCAGCACATCGCCAATTGGTTGGTCGGGCAAGTGCGGGACGAAACTCAAACCGATGAAAAAATGAGAGCCTACGCACAGGTGATCGGCGCCGACGAATCGTCCTTTATGGAGGCATTCGAAGCGGTACCAGCGATGTCGCAGGAACGCTTTGAACACATTGCAAAAGCCCTGTTCACGTTTGCCAATCAACTTTCCGCCAGAGCCTTTTTGAATCTTCAGCAGCAACAAACCATTGCTGAACTACAAACCCTTCAAAAGAACCTGCAGGAAAGTGAAACTTACAACAAGGCCTTGTTTGCCGATTCGTGCCTCGCACTGGTCGTGATGGACCCCGACACAGGAAAGTTTATTGATGGCAACAAGGCGGCTCTGGACATCTACGGAATGCCCAGTCGTAACGCCTTGATCGGTCTGGCGCCGCAAGATATTTCTGTACCACGCCAGTACGGCGGAATCGAGTCCGAGGTCGCTGTACGCCATCACGTAAATCAAGCGCTGGCGAAAAGAAACCATATTTTTGAATGGCGGCACCGACGCATGGACGGGCAAGAATGGGACGCTGAAGTCCATTTAACACCCTTCGAATATGGTGGGCGAACTCTTTTGCAACTCAGCGTGCAAGACATCTCCGAACGCAACAGAATCAGGGAGGGGTTGCTGGCCAGCGAAGAAAACCTTTCGATCACCTTGCATTCCATCGGCGATGCCGTCATCACCACCGACGCTGCAGGACAAATATCCCGCATGAATGCTACCGCAGAACGTCTTACGGGCTGGGCGCTCGCCGACGCTCTTGGCCGACCTTTGGTAGAGGTTTTTTACATCGTCAATGCCGAAACGCGTGAGCCGGTACCCGATCGGGTGCGCTTGGTTTTGGCGCATGGACAAGTCGTCGGCCTGGCTAATCATACGGTGCTGGTGGCCCGCGACGGGAGGGAATACCAGATCGCCGATAGTGCAGCCCCGATTCGCTCTGCCAATGGAGAAATAGTCGGCGTCGTACTCGTATTCAGCGATGTCAGCGAGCGATACCGCGCTGAACAAGCACTACGGGAGAGTGAGCAGCGATTCAAAGCCCTGCATGACGCTTCATTTGGCGGCATTGTAATCCACGAAAAAGGCGTCATCCTGGACTGCAACCAAGGGCTGTCTGAACTGACTGGTTTTGGTAAAGAAGAGCTTGTCGGTATGGACGGACTCGAGCTAATTGCGCCCGAATGGCGCGATGAAGTAAGGCGGAATATCGGTCGTGGGTTCGAAGCCGTCTACGAAGTTGAAGGTTTGCGCAAGGATGGGACGCGCTATCCGATGAGTATCCGGGGAAAGAACATCCCCTACCAAGGGCGTTCAGTTCGAGTCACCGAGTTTCGCGACCTCTCCGAAGAAAAGCGTGTTGATGCGGCCATAAAAAAAACAGAAGCCATTCACCGCAAGATGATGGCCAATATTGGCGACGTGATCGTCATCATCGATCAGGCTGGAATGATCACCTTCAAAAGCGTAAACGCCGAGAAATTGTTTGGCTGGACGTCCGAAGAGCACGTCGGAAAAAGCGTTTGGGATAATGTGCATCCCGAAGATCTGAATGCCACTCAAGAAATATTTAAAAAATTAGTCGAAGCCCCCGATGCCGTCGAAACAACGGAATGCAGGTATCGCTGCAAGAATGGCAATTATCGGTGGGTTGAAATCTCCGCAACCAACCTCCTCCGCGACCCCGATATTCAGGGAATACTGGAAAATTACCATGACATCACTGAGCGGAAACTGGCTAACGAAGCGCTGCGAATGAGCGAAAACCAGTTCAGGGAAATTTTTGATGAAGCGCCGATTGGTT
>JBBRDR010000062.1:0-16651 GCA_038203745.1 Burkholderiales bacterium
AACTTCACCGCAGGTGTGGGTGCTTGAGTTGTCCAGTTTCCAGTTGGAGACGACCCGTACGTTGAATGCGGATGCAGCGACCGTGCTCAACATCAGTGAAGATCATCTGGATCGGTATGCCGGTATGGACGACTATGCCGCTACCAAGGCCCGGGTTTTTGACGGGCATGGCGTGATGGTGCTCAATCGTGACGATGCGCGTAGTGAGGCATGGGATGAATTCAGGAATGCAAGGCGCAAGATCGTCAGCTTTGGTCTGGGTCAGGCGGAGATTGCCTCTGACTTCGGTCTGAAGGAGGGATGGATTGTTCGTGGGAATGAAAAGCTGATTGAATTGGCGGCGATGAAACTCACGGGTTTGCATAATGCGGCCAATGCCATGGCCGCACTGGCGTTGTGTGAAGCCGTTGGGCTTGAGCCACGTGCCTTGCTGCACGGGCTGAAAAGATTCACGGGATTGGCGCATCGGGTCGAGCTTGTCGCAAAAATCAATGGCGTTGCGTATTACGACGATTCCAAAGGGACCAATGTCGGTGCGACACAGGCGGCTGTTCAGGGCTTGGGATGCAAAGTGGCAATCATTCTTGGCGGTGAAGGCAAAGCGCAGGACTTCTCGCCACTCAAGGCGGCTTTGGCGGAACACGGGCGTGCAGTAGCGCTGATTGGCCGCGACAGCGAAGTTATTTCGGATGCAATCAAGGGCATCCATGTGCCTGTGCAGCGCTGCGCCGATATGCCCGAAGCCGTACGCTGGTGCGCCGAGCAGGCTAGGCCGGGTGACGCTGTTTTGCTCTCGCCGGCTTGTGCCAGCTTCGATATGTTCCGCAACTATCATCATCGCGCCGAAGTGTTTATCGACGCAGTGCGTGGCTTGGAAAGGGAGGCTTCCTGATGTTGCCGGCCTTTGATACCCCACGTCGCATGCCCGCCGAAGTGGATATGACGCTCTTGTGGAGCAGCCTGATTCTGTTGCTGATCGGTATGGTGATGGTCTATTCGGCATCCATTGCCATTGCCGAGGTTGGCCGGTATACCGGGAATCATCCGACCTATTTTCTCGTCCGCCATGGTGTATTCCTGACCATCGGGCTGGTCGCTGCGGGGTTTGCCTTCCAGGTGCCACTAACGACATGGCAGCAGCTGGCGCCTTGGCTCTTTGTCGCAGGCTTCATCATGCTGGCGCTGGTGTTGATCCCCGGAGTCGGCCGCGATGTCAATGGCGCGCGGCGGTGGCTTTCGCTCGGCATTGCCAATTTGCAACCGTCAGAATTGATGAAGCTCTTTGCCGTGCTATACGCCGCCGATTACACGGTGCGCAAAATGCCGCAAATGCATGATCTGAAAAAAGCATTCCTACCCATGTCTGGCGCCATGGTGGCAGTGGGCGTGCTGTTGCTCAAAGAACCTGATTTTGGTGCGTTTGTGGTGATCATATCGATTGCCATCGGAATTCTATTTCTCGGCGGAATGCGTGCACGGCTTTTCGCTATCCTGATCGCGGTGCTGGTGGTTGCTTTCGCGGTGCTCATTATTGTTTCGCCCTATCGACGTGATCGCATCTTCGGATTCATGGACCCCTGGTCAGATGCGTTCGGACGCGGATATCAGCTTTCGCATGCCTTGATTGCCTTCGGTCGCGGCGAATGGCTGGGTGTCGGGTTGGGAGCCAGCGTCGAGAAACTGTTTTATCTGCCGGAAGCGCATACCGATTTCCTGCTGGCGGTGATTGCCGAAGAACTCGGTTTTGCCGGTGTTGTTGTGGTCATTGTCCTGTTTGGTCTGCTGATACAGCGCGCCTTTGTTATCGGCCGGCAGGCCGTGGCGCTGGAGCGGCTGTATCCGGCCCTGGTCGCCCAGGGGGTGGGAATCTGGATCGGAATTCAGGGCTTTATCAACATGGGTGTGAATATGGGTTTGCTGCCCACCAAAGGGTTGACCCTGCCCCTGATGAGTTTTGGTGGATCGGGAATATTCTCCAATTGCGTTGCGCTGGCGATCCTGCTCCGAGTGGATTGGGAAAACCGTCAATTAATGCGCGGAGGCAAGCTGTGATGATTAGAGCGAACTCTCATCAATTGGCGGTTTCGGCGAAGGCTAACCCGGCGCAGCCGGAGTTAAGCGCGCCGCGCGGCCGGAGTCAAAATCGGCGGCTCATGAGGGGGGGGAAATTATGAGCAAAACACTTCTTGTTATGGCCGGCGGCACTGGAGGGCATGTTTTTCCCGGATTGGCCGTGGCTGACCTGATGAAAAGCCGTGGCTGGAATGTCGTTTGGATGGGCAATCCGGCCGGTATGGAAGCTAAGTTGGTTGCTGCGCGTGGTTACGAAATGGCCGGAGTGAGTTTTGGTGCTTTGCGTGGCAAGGGCCTGCTGCGCAAGTTGCTGCTTCCTTTTGCCTTGCTGTCGGGCTTCTGGCAGGCTTTGCGAGAGATTCGTCGCATCAAGCCGGATGTTGTTTTGGGCATGGGGGGCTATATCAGTTTCCCGGGCGGAATGATGGCGGTGTTCTCGGGTTGTCCTCTGGTCGTGCACGAACAGAATTCAATTGCTGGATTGGCCAACCGGGTGCTTGCTAAAGTTGCGATACGTGTTGTATGCGGATTTCCGAATGCCATATCAGGCGGCGCATGGGTGGGCAACCCGGTACGTCCGGAAATTTCACAGATGCCGGCGCCAGCCGAACGTTATGCGGATCGAGGTTTGGAGAGAAAGTTACCGCTTCACCTGCTGGTGTTGGGCGGGAGTCTTGGCGCGGCGGCAATCAATGAGATGGTGCCAAAAGGCTTGGCGCTTGTTAGCGAAGAAGAGCGGCCGATCGTAGTGCATCAAGCGGGTGAGAAACACCTTGCGAAGTTGCAGGGAAACTATGCCGCAGCAGGTGTAAAGGCGGAGTGTGTGGCCTTCATTGACGATATGGCAGGGGCCTATGAGTGGGCCGATCTGGTGCTGTGTCGTGCAGGCGCACTTACGGTTGCCGAATTGGCCGCTGCCGGGGTGGCGAGCATTCTGGTGCCTTTCCCGCATGCGGTTGATGACCACCAAACTTTCAATGCGAAATTTCTGGCCTCTGCCGGCGGGGCAATTTTGCTGCCGCAGAGTGAAATGACAGCGGAGTCGATCAGTCTGATTCGCAACTACACACGTGGACAGATGCTGCAGATGGCTGAGAAAGCAAGAGCCTTAGCCAAGCCGGATGCCACCGACGAGGTTGCGCGGGTGTGCGAGGAATTAGGGAAGTGAGTATGCAATGAAACATAAGGTCAAAAATATCCACTTCGTCGGTATCGGCGGCTCAGGCATGAGCGGGATCGCTGAAGTCTTATCCAATCTTGGTTTTGGTGTCAGCGGGTCCGATCTTGCGGAGAATGCAACAACAAAGCGTCTGGCCGGGCTGGGTGTGCGGATTGCTGCAGGGCATGATGCGGAGAACGTCAGCGGAGCTGACGCCGTCGTGGTGTCAACGGCGGTCAAGGAGGACAACCCGGAAGTCGTTGCTGCGCGAGAGCGCAAGGTGCCGATTGTGCCGCGCGCACAGATGCTGGCCGAGTTGATGCGCCTCAAGCAAGGGATTGCCATTGCCGGGACGCACGGGAAAACCACAACGACAAGCCTGGTCGCTTCGATTATGGCTGAAGGCGGCATGGACCCGACATTCGTTATCGGCGGCCGGCTGAATGCGGCCGGGGCTAATGCGCGCCTTGGATCGGGTGATTTTATTGTGGTTGAAGCCGACGAGTCGGACGCATCCTTTCTTTTTCTATCGCCGGTGATCTCGATTGTCACAAACATTGATGCCGACCACATGGAAACCTACGGGCATGACTTTGGCCGGCTCAAACAGGCTTTTGTCGACTTTCTGCAACGTTTGCCGTTTTATGGCGTGGCGGTGCTGTGCGCCGATGATGCCAACGTGCGTGAAATCATGCCGCTGATTTCAAAACAAATTGTCAGTTATGGCCTTGAGCCGGGCGCCAATGTGCGTGCCGAGAATGTGCAGGCACTCGATGGGCAGATGAAGTTTGATTGTGTGCGCGTCAATGGCAGCACTAGCCGTTTCCCGGTAACACTAAATTTGCCTGGCATGCACAACGTTCTGAATGCGCTGGCAGCCATTGCCGTGGCCACCGAGGTCGGGGTTTCCGATCTGGCAATCAGCGCGGCGCTGGCCGAATTCAAGGGTGTTGGCCGTCGCTTCCAGCGATATGGCGAGATCCCGCTTGCCGGTGGTGGCAGCTTCACGCTGGTCGATGATTATGGTCATCACCCCGCCGAAATGAAGGCCACCATTGCAGCGGCGCGTGGCGCTTTTCCTGATCGTCGCTTGATGCTGGCATTTCAGCCGCACCGCTATACGCGGACGCGCGACTGCTTTGAGGATTTTGTCAGTGTCCTGAATGGTGTTGATGCCTTGGTTCTGGCTGAGGTCTATGCCGCTGGCGAATCGCCGATTGTCGCGGCAGACGGGCGCGCATTATCACGAGCCTTGCGTGTGGCGGGAAAAGTCGAACCGGTCTTTGTGGAAGATATTGCAAGCATGCCGCAAGCCATCTTGGATGTGGCCTGCGACGGTGATGTGGTGATAACGATGGGCGCAGGCTCAATTGGCGGTGTTTCAGGAAGGTTGGCAAATGGCTAAGCCGGATTCAACCGACATCAAGAATTTTGGAAAAGTGGCGGTGCTGCTTGGCGGCAAGTCTGCCGAGCGCGAGGTGTCTTTGAACAGCGGCTCGCGAGTACTGGCGGCTTTGCAGCGCCAAGGAATTGATGCCCACCCCTTTGACCCGGCTGAGCGCAAGCTGGATGAGCTGGCGGTGTTTGATCGTGCTTTCGTTGCGTTGCACGGGCGTTACGGCGAAGACGGTACCATTCAGGGCGCGCTTGAGTTGATGGGGATACCGCATACCGGTAGCGGCGTTATGGCTTCGGCGATAGGTATGGACAAGTGGCGCACCAAGTTGCTGTGGAGTTCGGTCGGTTTGCCAATCCCGGATTTTGCCTTGCTCGATGAGCGTAGCGATTTCGACGCCATCGAGAAAAGGCTTGGTTTGCCGCTCTTTGTGAAGCCGGCCTGTGAGGGGTCGTCCATTGGTATCACCATGGTCAAGCAGGCCGGGGAGTTACGCTCAGCCTACATCACAGCTGCAAAGCACGACGCTCTGGTGCTGGCCGAAAAAAGTATTCTGGGCGGTGAGTACACCGTAGCCATTCTGGGGCAGGGTGAAAGCATGCAGGCGCTGCCGATCATCAAGATCGAGCCGGCAACAGAATATTACGACTACGAAGCCAAATACCTGCGTGATGACACCGCTTACCGCTGCCCGTGTGGCTTACCGGAAGAGCGTGAGCGTGAGTTGCAGGCGCAATCGCTTGAAGCCTTCCGGGTGCTCGGATGTCGCGGCTGGGGAAGGGTCGATTTTCTGATGGATGAGCAGGGCAATGCCTACTTTCTCGAAGTCAATACCTCCCCGGGAATGACGGATCACTCGCTGGTCCCCATGGCGGCACGCGCTGCCGGGATTTCTTATGAGCAACTCGTGGTGCGTGTTCTGGCCTTGGCCACTCTCGGATGATCAATGTGGAACAAACCGCAACTGATGACCGCCGTTTCCGATCTGCTCTTGGTAGCGGCAGCGGCTGCATTGCTAGTAGCGGCCGTGGTGTGGGGCGCACGTTTGCCATTGTTTCCGCTGCACGAAGTCATTGTTACTCACGAGTTGCGCGAAGTGCGGCGCAGCGAAATAGAGCGCTCACTCACAGGGCGGCTGCGCGGCAACTTTTTCAGCATCAACCTGGATGTTTTGCGCCAGTCGTTGGAACAATTACCGTGGGTGCGCCATGCCGAAGTGCGTCGGCAATGGCCGGCGCGCATCGAGGTGACGATCGAGGAACATGTGCCGGTTGCGCTCTGGGGGCAGGGAACGGGGCAGTTGGTAAATGCACAAGGCGAGGTCTTTGCTGCGGCAATGAGTACGCCGCCACCGGCACCACTGCCTTTGCTGATTGGCCCGCCGGGTGTGGCGCCGGACATGCTGGCGTACTACCAGCAGGCCGAAGAAATGCTCAAGCCCCTCGGGCGCACGCCGCGCTCGCTGCATGTTTCGCCACGGCTGGCCGTGCAGTTGCGTCTGGACGACGGGATGATTGTCGAATTGGGACGTCAGCAAGCGAAGGCACCGGTACGCCAACGTCTGGAGCGTTTCGTCGAATATTACCCCAGCGTATTGACAGCTGCCAAACAGCGGCCAAGCGTTGTGGATATGCGCTATCCGAATGGTTTTGCGCTGCGCGTCAATGCACTGGCTGCAGTGCCCGCAACTGAGAGAAAAGGGAAGCTATGAGCAGGGATAGCAAAGAAATCATCGTCGGGCTCGACATCGGAACGACCAAGATCGTTGCGCTGGTGGCCGAAGTGAGTCCGGAAGGGCGGCTCAACATCATCGGCATGGGGTCACAGGATTCCCGCGGGTTGAAGAAAGGTGTTGTCGTCAATATTGAAGATACCGTGGCAACCATTTCACGGGTGCTGCAGGAAGTTGAGTTGATGGCTGATTGCAAGGTCAAGGATGTCTATACCGGGATCGCGGGTAGCCACATCAAAAGCTTCAACTCAAACGGCATGGTGGCGATCAAGGACAAGGAAGTGACGCCGCTGGATGTCGAGCGCGTCATTGAAACAGCACGCGCGATGCCAATCCCGGCTGATCAGGAGATTCTGCATATCCTAACGCAGGAATTCATTATTGACGATCAGGACGGCATCCGCGAACCGATCGGCATGAGCGGATTCCGGCTGGAAGTCAAAGTGCATATCGTCACTGGCGCAGTGTCAGCCGCGCAGAACATCGTCAAGTGCGTGCGGCGTTGTGGCTTGGAGGTCAATGATCTGGTTTTGCAACCGCTGGCATCTAGCTATGCCGTCTTGTCCGAGGATGAGAAGGATCTAGGCATCTGTCTGATCGATATTGGTGGCGGCACAACCGATCTGGCGATCTGGACGCAGGGCGCCATTCGCCACACATCGGTGATCCCGATTGCCGGTGATCAGATCACCAACGATATCGCCATGGCTCTGCGCACACCGACCCGCGAAGCCGAAGACATCAAGCGCAAGTTTGGCTGTGCCCTCTCCGACCTAGCGGATCCGGAAGATGTGCTCGATGTGGCAGGCGTGGATGACCGTCCGTCCCGCAAGTTGTCGCGCCGGGCGCTGGCCGATGTGATTCAGCCGCGTGTCGAGGAGCTGTTCGAATTGATTCAAGCCGAACTTCGTCGTTCAGGCTTCGAGGAAGTGTTGTCGTCCGGCATCGTACTGACTGGCGGGTCGTCGGTGATGCCGGGAATGATCGAGTTGGGCGAAGAAGTTTTTCACATGCCGGTGCGCCTCGGCATACCGAAGTACACCGGCGCATTAGCTGATGTCGTACAGAACCCGCGTTTTGCGACGGCCTGCGGACTGCTGATGGAAGCTCAGGCGCAACGAAAACGAGGTTTGAAAGTGCATGAAACGCGAAACGTGAAGCAACTGTTTGGGCGAATGACGTCGTGGTTTGGAAAGAATTTTTAAGCCAATTTAACCGGTTTTTAGCAGAGGAGAGAGCAATGTTTGAAATTATCGAAAAGGACGACAGCGGTAGCGATTGGGGTACGGTGATCAAGGTCATCGGTGTCGGTGGTGCCGGTGGCAACGCCGTTGATCACATGATCCGTGAAGGTGTCATGGGGGTCGAATTCGTGGCCGCGAACACCGATGCTCAGGCACTCAAGCGGTCCGTTGCACACAAGAAAGTTCGCCTAGGCAAGACGGGATTGGGCGCTGGAGCCAAACCGGAAGCTGGGCGCAGTGCCGCGCTCGAAGAGCGTGAGCACATTGCCGAATCGCTGCGCGGTGCACACATGGTATTTATTACGGCCGGCATGGGTGGCGGTACGGGGACCGGGGCTGCACCGATCGTCGCCGAAGTGGCGCGCGAACTGGGTATCCTGACCGTGGCCGTGGTGACCAAGCCTTTCGGCTTTGAGGGTAAGCGGTTGAAGGTGGCCGAAGCCGGTATTGCCGAGTTGCAGAAGAACGTCGATTCGCTGATTGTTATCCTCAACGACAAGTTGATGGACGTGCTGGGTGACGATGTTTCGATGGACGAGGCCTTCAAAGCTGCGGATAACGTGTTGCGTAACGCCGTCGGTGGTATCGCCGAGATCATCAACTTCCCGGGTCTGGTCAACGTCGACTTTGAAGACGTACGTACGGTGATGAGCGAAATGGGCATGGCCATGATGGGATCGGCCAACGCAGCAGGGGTTGATCGTGCCCGTATCGCCGCCGAACAGGCTGTCGCCTCCCCGTTGCTCGAAGGCATCAATCTCTCCGGTGCCAAGGGGGTTCTGGTGAATATCACCTCAACACGCGCCTTGAAGATGAAGGAAGTAAATGAGGTGATGACTACTGTTCGCGCATTCGCGGCAGAAGACGCGCACATCATTTTCGGCGCCGTTTACGACGAAAGCATGGGCGAGGAAATTCGCGTCACAGTGGTGGCCACCGGGCTAGGGCAGGCGCAAGCCAGACGTCAGAGCTTCGAGGTGATCAACACCCCGATTCTTCATGGACAGGCCACAGGAACTGATGGTGGTTTTGCCCAGAACTCATCGATAGGTATTGATTACGGCCAGCTGGACACCCCGGCCGTGATTCGCAAGGGGCGTAGCGCGACGGTAGAGGCTTTGGCGAATAGCGGTGTTGATCGCTATGATATTCCGGCCTTCCTGCGCAAGCAGGCGGATTGAAAGTTACGCAATAAAACGCTTTCAACACGGAGGCCACAGAGACACAGAGTTCGCAGAGAAGAGCCAATCTCTTGATCTCTGGTTTTCTCCGCGGTTCTGTGCCCTCTAGTCCCAATGGGATTTTCTGCGGGGCATGTTGAATGAGTTTGATTTGTTTTATGACAATAATCTACTCTCCCTGATGGGGGAATCGGCTGATTTTGCACAAACCTCTGCTGTGCTACAATTGGTCGATTCTCCATTTCTTTCAAATACATGCTAAAGCAACGCACCCTTAAATCGTTGATCCGCGCCTCTGGCGTTGGCCTGCATTCGGGCGTCAAGGTCACTATGGCGCTGCGCCCGGCTGCGCCCAATACGGGGATCGTCTTCCGGCGTATTGATCTGGATCCGGTTGTCGATTTGCCGGCCTCGGCGTTGATGGTCGGGGATACACGCATGTGCTCCTGTCTGGAGCATGCGGGTGCCAAAGTAGGCACCATAGAACACCTAATGTCGGCTTTTGCCGGGCTCGGCATCGATAATGCCTTTGTCGATCTGGATGCCGCAGAACTGCCCATTCTTGACGGCTCAGCGTCACCCTTTGTCTTTCTGATCCAATCGGCCGGGATCGAAGAGCAACCTGTGGCCAAGAAATTCATACGCATCAAGCGTCCGGTGGAAGTTCGTGAAACTGATCACGCGGGAGAAAAGTGGGCACGTCTTGAGCCGTATGATGGCTTCAAACTGACCTTTTCGATTGTTTTCAACCATCCGGCTATTAACCGGACTGGTCAGAAAGTAACCATTGATTTTGCAGAAAATTCCTATATTCGCGAAGTGTCACGTGCGCGAACCTTCGGGTTTATGCAGGAAGTTGAGTGGCTGCGTGAAAACGGTCTAGCGCAAGGCGGTGGTCTGGATAACGCTGTGGTGCTCGACGAATACCGCGTGCTTAACGGGGATGGCTTGCGCTACAGCGACGAATTCGTAAAGCATAAAGTGCTCGATGCGATTGGCGATCTGTACCTGCTCGGCCACCCGCTGCTGGCCATCTTTACCGCCCACAAATCAGGTCATGCGCTGAATAATGCCCTGGCGCGAGAACTGCTGGCGACTCCGGATGCCTGGGAATACGTGACTTTCGAAGATCAGGCACGCGCGCCGCAGGCTGTTACCCGCTGGCTGGCGCTGCCGGCTTTCTAGAAAAGCTCACGCTGTGTGGCTACTACGACTGATGGCTGTCTTGACAGTGATTTCAGTTGCCGGCGGTGTCGCCGCCTACCTGCTGACGCGTAATCCCAAGTATCTGAAGTTTTCCTGGCATCTTTTTCGTTTCACGATAGTTGTCGCGCTACTGATTTTTGCACTGCTCATCCTTGAGCGTGTAGCGGTCATTCCTGTCTAGAGGAACGGGCGAGTAGTGTATCCAGTGCCAACCTCAGCGGAGAGGCCGGCAAAGAATTGCGCAAGCCTTCAATCTCAAGGCTAGCTCTGGGGCTCAGCGGTTTTTTCGTGGAAGTCATTGATTGTTCAAGACTTTCCTGGGCTTGCACTTTGACCTGAACGCCGTTACACTCAACTCCCCGTTTAGAAAAGCCTTCGGTCAAGGTGGGCGCCAGCTGGCGTAACTTGGCAGCAACCGCGCCACTGACGGCGTGAATAACAATAATTCCTGATTTGTAATTGGCCAGGCGGCTTGCCTGACCCAAATGTGCAGGCGCAATCTCTCGATAGAGATGCGTCAGTTTTATAAGCAGCCTAGCGTGCGCCAAAACTTTATTGGCGCCGTCGGCTACTTCGAGATAGTTTTCGAGGGTTTTTTGCATCGGGAACTTCGAGGAGAGGCAACGTGCATATTATTCTCGTATCGAACCGTCTGGCAACTGCCAAGACACTGAATGTTACACCCCGTCTGTTTTTGTCGGTGGTGGCGACCTTCATCGTCCTGTCATTTGCCACCTCGTTTCTATTTTCCTGGGTCGGCGTGAGCTTCAATATGCCTTTTGCGGCCGAATTAGTGGCGTCGGTGCAGCGTATCCATAATCGCAAGACCGAAGAGTATGTGCACAACAATATTTCTGTGATGGCCGTCAAACTGGGGGAGATGCAGGCGCAGGTGTTGCGACTGGATTCTCTGGGTGAGCGGATATCAAAACACTCGGGCGTGAGTTTGCCGAAAAAAGAAGGCAATAGCGGCAAAGCGGGTCAGGGCGGTCCGCTGATTAATCCGGCGCAACCGCTTTCAGTCAATGAAATGCAGCGAGAGATTGAGCGTTTGGCCGAGATCGTCGAACAACGCAGTGAGGCCTTGACCGAGCTTGAATCGCAACTCATGGAGCGACGTATCAAAACTTCTTTGTTGCCCACGATTGTGCCGATTGAAGCCGATCATATCGGGTCAACTTTTGGTCGCCGTGTTGATCCGATTGCTGGTGTCAACGCGATGCATGAAGGAGTTGATTTTGTCGCTGAGTCGGGGACGCGAGTGATCGCTTCGGCTGGGGGCGTGGTGCAGATTGCCGAGTACCACCCGCAATATGGAAATATGATCGAGATTGACCACGGCAATGATTTCACTTCCCGCTACGCCCATCTCTCTAAGATCGACGTTAAGCCAGGGCAAATCGTCAAGCGCGGACAAGAGATTGCGGCCAGTGGCAACACCGGCCGCTCAACGGGGCCACATCTGCACTTCGAAGTGCGCTACCGGGGCGTGGCGCAGAATCCGGCGCGTTTCCTGCAGCAAGGAACGCAACTGGCATTAAATACCCCCGCAGACGAAAAAACGAATTTGCCGCGCGTCAAAACGATAGCCCCCACTAAAAGCCGGGTTGCGACAAGTTTCAACGCGCCGCGTTAGTTCAATTTTTCTCGTCTAATCTGCTTGTCCGGGTGCTCACGCCCCGCCGTTGCGATTGAGCGTGATAGAATCGTCCTTTTTACGCGCTCCAATACTTTCGACAATGATTCCCGGCCTACTCAAGAAGATTTTCGGCAGCCGCAATGATCGGCTGATCAAACAGTACTCTGTAGTTGTCCGTCAGATCAACGCGCTGGAAGCGGGCATCCATACGCTTTCCGACGATGACCTGCGCGCCAAGACGGCTGAGTTCAAGACGCGTGTGGCTAACGGGGAAACCCTGGATTCCCTGCTGCCGGAAGCTTTTGCGGTCGTGCGTGAAGCCGGTGTCCGAGCGCTGGGTATGCGCCACTTTGACGTGCAGCTAATCGGCGGCATGGTGCTGCATTACGGCAAGATTGCCGAAATGCGTACCGGTGAAGGTAAAACGCTGGTCGCCACACTGCCCGCCTACCTCAATGCTCTTTCCGGCAACGGTGTGCACATCATCACGGTGAACGATTATCTGGCCAGTCGTGACGCCGAGTGGATGGGTCGTTTGCACCGCTTTCTCGGGTTGTCGGTTGGCATCAATCTGTCGCAGATGGATCACGATACCAAGCACGCGGCGTATGCGGCCGATATCACCTACGGCACCAACAACGAGTTCGGTTTCGACCACCTGCGCGACAACATGGTCTATACCGCTGGTGAGCGGGTGCAGCGCAAGCTGAGTTACGCCATCGTCGATGAAGTCGACTCGATCCTGATCGACGAAGCACGCACGCCGCTCATTATTTCCGGTCAGGCCGAAGATCGCACTGACCTTTATGTGCGGATGAATCAGGTGGCGCCGATGCTTGAGCGCTGTCTGGAAGAGGACGGCCCTGGCGACTACTGGGTTGATGAAAAAGGTCATCAGGTTCTGATGAGCGAGGCCGGCCACGAACATGCCGAAGAAATTCTTGCCCGCGTCGGTCTGCTTCCGGAAAGCGGCAGCTTGTATGATGCGTCCAACATCCTGCTCATTCATCACCTCTATGCCGCCCTGCGCGCCCACACCCTGTTCCTCAAAGACCAGCAGTATGTGGTGCAGAACGGCGAAGTCATCATTGTCGATGAGTTTACCGGGCGCCTGATGTCCGGTCGTCGTTGGTCGGACGGTCTGCATCAAGCCGTTGAAGCCAAAGAAGGCGTGCGTATCCAGAACGAAAACCAGACGCTGGCTTCGATTACCTTCCAGAACTATTTCCGCATGTACGGCAAATTGGCCGGCATGACCGGTACGGCCGACACTGAAGCCTACGAATTCCAGCAGATTTATGGTCTGGAAACGGTGGTTATCCCGACCAACCAGTTGATGGTCCGGGTCGATCACAATGACCAGATATTCCGTACGGCCCAGGAAAAACACGAAGCGATCATTGCCGACATTCGCGCCTGTCGCGGACGCGGACAGCCGGTGTTGGTGGGTACCACCTCGATCGAGAACTCTGAACTCCTGTCGGCTTTGCTCGACGGCGAAAAACTACCGCATCAGGTGCTTAACGCCAAGCAACATGCACGCGAAGCCGAGATCGTTATCCAGGCCGGCCGCCCCGGAATGGTTACCATCGCGACCAATATGGCGGGTCGCGGCACCGATATCGTACTCGGCGGCAGTATTGAAAAACAGCTCACGGCGATACGCGATGATGCCGAGCTTGATGAGGCTGAAAAAGAGGCGCGTACCGCAGCCTTGCGTGCCGACTGGCAAGTGCTACACAACCAGGTGGTGGCCTCCGGCGGCTTGCATATTATCGGCTCCGAGCGTCATGAATCGCGCCGTATCGATAACCAGTTGCGTGGCCGCTCCGGCCGCCAAGGCGATCCCGGTTCTTCACGTTTCTATCTCGCGCTGGACGATGCGCTGCTGCGGATTTTTGCCGGCGAGCGCCTGAAGTCGATCATGGAACGCCTGAAAATGCCGGAAGGCGAGGCCATCGAGCACCCGCTCGTTTCGCGCTCGCTTGAATCTGCGCAGCGCAAAGTAGAAAGCCGCAACTTTGACATCCGCAAGCAATTGCTTGAATACGACGATGTGTCCAACGATCAGCGCAAGGTCATCTACGCGCAGCGCAATGAACTTCTCGAAACCGACGACATTACCGAAACCATCACCGCCATGCGTCAAGGTATTCTGTACGATACCTTCCGGCGTTATGTGCCGGCCGATAGCGTCGAGGAGCAATGGGAACTCCCCGCGCTTGAGAAGGAATTGGCCTCTGACTTGCAATTGCAGTTGCCGATCGTCGATTGGTTCAAGAATGAACCGACATTGGGCGATGAACCGATGCTCAAGCGCATTATCGAGCAGGCTGATGTGATCTACCTGGACAAGGTCGAACTGGTCGGTGCAGAGAGCTTCCACCAGTTTGAACGCAACGTGATGCTGCAGAATCTGGATTCGCATTGGCGTGAGCATCTGGCGGCGCTGGACCACCTGCGTCAGGGCATCCATCTGCGCGGCTATGCGCAAAAGAACCCGAAGCAGGAATACAAGCGTGAAGCCTTTGAACTGTTCCAGATGCTGCTCGATAGCGTGCGCGTTGAAGTGACGCGTTTGCTGATGACCGTGCAAATTCGCGCCGAAGAGGTCGAAGAAACGGCTCCGCACGCCGAGGTACAGAACGTGCAATATCACCATGCTGAATATGATGAGGTACTCGGCGGTGGCGATGAGGACGAGTCAGACAAGGTGCAGCCGCTTCTCGCCGGACCGAAGGTAGGGCGTAATGACCCTTGCCCCTGCGGTTCAGGAAAGAAATACAAGCAGTGCCACGGTAAGCTGAATTAGACGTAACCGCTCTCAACACAGAGATCACAGAGGCACGGAGGGCACGGAGTTCAGCCTTTTATTTCTCTGTGTTCTCTGTGCCTCTGTGCCCTCCGTGTTGAAAGAGCTTAAAAACATGTCCGTCAATTACACCACACCCGCCCCCGAAGCCCTGTTCCCCGTCGCCGGTGTCCGTCTCGGCTTGGCTGAAGCCGGTATCCGCAAGGCCAATCGCCGCGACCTGACGCTGCTGGTGCTTGAACCGGGATGTACAGTCGCCGGCGTGTTTACGCAAAACCGCTTCTGCGCAGCACCGGTGCAACTCTGCCGCAGCCATCTCGATTCGGGCAGTGAGATTCGTGCGCTGGTGATCAATACCGGCATTGCCAATGCGGGAACGGGCGAACAAGGCCTGCGGGCGGCGCAGGAAACCTGTGTTGCTGTCGGTCAATTATGTGGCATCGATGCCAGTCAGGTGTTGCCCTTCTCAACGGGCGTGATTCTTGAGCCCTTGCCGGTCGACCGACTAATTGCCGGTTTGCCGCGCTGTCTTGACGATCTCAAGGCTGGTCACTGGCACGCCGCCGCACACGGCATCATGACCACCGATACCGTCGCCAAGGCGGCATCACGGCGAGTGGACATCAATGGCAAGACAGTGACCATTACCGGCATCAGTAAGGGCGCTGGCATGATCCGCCCGAACATGGCCACCATGCTTGGCTTTGTCGCCACCGATGCCGGTATCGCCGAACCGCTGTTGAGGCAACTGGTGCGCGAGGCGGCAGACGAATCCTTCAACTGCATCACCGTCGATGGCGACACCTCGACCAATGATTCCTTCATCCTGATGGCAACCGGCAAGTCGGGCGCCGTATTTTCCGACGCCTCAGCACCGGGCTACGCCGAACTCCGTGCCGCCGTGGCAGGAGTCGCGCTGGAGCTTGCACAAGCCATCATCCGCGACGGTGAGGGCGCCACCAAGTTCATCACCATCGCCGTCGAAGGCGGCAGGGATCGTGAAGAATGCAAACGCGTTGGCTATGCCATCGGTCACTCGCCCCTGGTCAAAACGGCCTTCTTCGCCTCCGACCCCAATCTTGGCCGTATTCTCGCCGCTATCGGCTACGCTGATATTGCCGAACTGGATGTCGATGGCGTTCGTGTCTGGCTGGGTAGCGAGGGCGAAAACGTACTGGTGGCGGAGCAGGGCGGCCGAGCCGTGTCTTACCGGGAAGAGGATGGTTCGCGCATCATGAAATCATCTGAAATCAAGGTGCGTGTCGATCTGGGCCGCGGAACGGCCAGCGGCAAGGTATATAGCTGTGATTTTTCGTACGAGTACGTGAAAATCAACGCCGACTACCGCAGCTAGCCACAACGGGCACAATGAAGTTCGATCTTTCTCCGTGTCCTCTGTGCCTCTGTGATCTCTGTGTTTAAAGCGCTGAACTTTCTTTTCAGTGCAGCACACGCGGGATCGACAGCGTGAATTCCGCAACTACCGTCTCAAACTGTGTTCCGTCCTCGGCTGTAATCTGAAAACTGCCGTGCATGGTACCGACCGGCGTGTCCAGTTGGCAGCCGCTGGTGTATTCAAAGGTCTCGCCCGGCTTGAGCAGCGGTTGCTGGCCAACCACGCCAAGACCGCGCACGTCTTGCACCCGAGAATTGCCATCGGTGATCACCCAGTGGCGCGAAATCAATTGTGCCGGTACAGTACCGACATTCTCAATGGTGATGGTGTAGGCGAAAACATAGCGTTCCGTGGTCGGGTCGGACTGGTCGGCAATGAACTGCGGGACGGCGCTAACCGCGAACTGGTATTTCTTGCTTTCGGCCATGGGGATCAGGTGTGGGTGGGTAAGTTAAGCATTGCACACGAAAGTGCCCAAACAGGCAAGCGTGATGTGAAGGGGGTGACATTTTTTGTCAGTTGATGCCCAAAGCAGTAACTTTTAAAAGCTTGGGGTGGCCGGTAAGCCTTGTTTTTACTGAATATTGAATCTGGCATGGAAATTGATTAAAGTTAGCCCAGCGGGTCATCCGTTACACACACTGGAAGGAGTTCAATACCATGAAAAAGCTACAAAAGGGGTTTACCCTGATCGAACTGATGATCGTCGTCGCGATCATCGGCATTCTGGCAGCGATTGCGATTCCGCAGTTTTCCGAATACACCAAGAAGGGCGAAGACAAGGCGGCGCAGGCGGATCTGCGCAATCTGATC
>JBBRDR010000063.1:0-16321 GCA_038203745.1 Burkholderiales bacterium
CACGCGGAATATCTGGCTTTTAAACACCCGGAAACCGCACAAGCCTTAAGCTTTACCTGCATCGCTGATTTCTAGACTCCAATCAACGCGTATGCAACTCATACAACATTCAGGATCAACATGAAATTTTCAAATCATCCATTATGGCTTGTCGGTTTCAGACCCTTCTTTGCACTGGCGTGTTTATCCGGTTTGAGCTTACCTATGGTGTGGGTCCTTATTTTTTCGGGCAGCTTACCGGCACCAATCACCACGTTCTCACCAAACCAATGGCATGCACACGAAATGTTCTTTGGCTTCGGCTGGGCCGTGCTGGGTGGATTTCTACTCACCTCGACCAAGAACTGGGTAAGAATTCGTGGCCATCACGGCAATGCCCTTATTTTTCTGGTCTGCGCATGGTTGCTCGAACGCGCCGGAATGTGGTTTGAAAGCGCCCTGTCGCCAACACTGTTTCGTCTATCAAACAATCTCTTTCTGGTTTCGATTGTCATCATGCTGATGTACTCGCTGATCCGATACAGGAAGGACGATTCATTCCGTGACAACTACTTCTTCCTTATCATGCTGCCCGCTTTTTTGATCACAAAAAACCTGATGCTTAGCGCCGACTATTTCCAGATCGGCATCAGCATGGCAATCGGTCTCTTTCGGCTGGCTTTTCTGGTGATGCTCGAACGCACCCTGAGCCAGTTCATGCGCGGTGTATTTAACGTTGATATTTTGCGTAACCCGCTGCTCGACAAATCAATCAAGCTGCTGGGCCTGACACTCGTTTTTACTGGCTTGATGCCAGCGCAACTCGCGGGCGTGATCGAGTTGCTACTCGCCCTGTTGCTGATCGGCCGTTTTATTTTCTGGAAGCCCCAGTTGGCAATACAGAAGCTTGAACTGGGCATCATGTACCTCGGCTATCTGGCCATCGTAGCCCAACTGTTGATCGAGTTTGTGAGCCAGTTCGCCCATCCGGTATGGATTGGCACGCTATCCATCCACGTCTTCACCCTGGGCACTATGGGCATCATTATTCCCGCCATGCTGGTTCGGATTTCGAAAGGACACACCGGCCGGAAAGTGTCTTTCGACAACCTCGACAAGTGGGTGCTAAAAATAATGATCGCGGGCTTTGTCCTGCGTGTCATTGCTCCGCAACTCTACCCCGCCGCCTATTTGGAATGGCTCGGCCTGGCAGCGGCCTGCTGGTTTGCCGGCTTTTCAATCCTCGGATGGCGCTACATCCCCTACATGATGCAAGCACGCGTCGACGGCAAGGAACACTAAAAGAATGGAGGCTCAGCGCCTCCATTCTTTTAGAACGATTTTTACTGCTCAACGTCCTGCTCAGGACTCCATATACGCTTTGAACTTATCCATTCCCTCTTCGATCATCGCCATATCGATACCGGAATAGGCAAAGCGCAGGTAACGCTGGTTCTCGCTCGGCAATGCGCGCCCGAAGTGCAGACGGGTGCAAAACGAAACCCCCGTCTTAAGCAAAACATCACGGCGGAACTCGTCGTAATCAGAGATACCCTTGATGGCCATAGCTTCTGTCGCATTGGGGAAGAGATAGAACGTCGCATGCGGTTTCAGGCACTTGATCCCGGGGATGCTGTTGAGCCGATCCACCGCCATATCACGGCGCGCCTTGAGTGTTTGAACAATCTGCTGAACCCCTGCCTGATCACCGGTCAAGCCTTCAATAGCGGCATACTGAATAAAGTGCGCGGTACACGACTCGTCATTCAGATTCAACTTGGCGATCCAGTCGATGATGCTCTTCGGACCAATGGCCGCACCGAGACGCCAACCGGTCATGGCAAAACGCTTGGAGAACGTATAAAGAATGACGCAGCGATCGACCATGCCCGGCAAGGAAACCAGTGAGCGCGATTTACCCTCATAGCGCATGTCGAAATAGGCCTCGTCGCACAAAACATAGAGATCATGCTTGCGCACGATTTCGGCAATCTGCAGCATTTCTTCCGGCGTTGATTCGGCACCGCTCGGATTATGCAGGTCGTTGTAAATCAGCAGTCGCGTCTTGGGTGTGATGGATTTTTCCAGCGACTCAACGTCCAACCGGTACTGCCCGTCGACTTCTTTGTAGGAATAAGGAAGACCGACGCCACCGTGGAACTCAATCATCGATTCGTAAATCGGATAGCCGGGATTCGGATACAAAACCTCGTCGCCCGGATTCATCAACGTCATGATGAACTTGCCGATGACCGGCTTGCCGCCCGGCTGGATGGCAATATTGTCTGCGGTGTAGCAGGTACCATGTGTGGCATTGATATCAATCGCCAACGCATCGCGCAATTCAATGATGCCGGAATTCGAGCAATAGCCGGTTTTCCCGTCCAGTAACGCCTTGTGCGCAGCAGCAATGACATTATCCGGCGTACGGATATTGATATCGCCGAGGTGAAACGGGAATATGGCGTTACCTTTGGCCTTCAACGCGGCGGCTTCCTGGGACACCGCAAACGCAGTTTCCGTCCCGAGCCGGGTTAGCCTTTCTGCAAACATCTTAAGAACCTCTCTATCAATGGAATATAAAAATCGGTCGTGCTTGAATTCACTTAATCGCCGGAAAGAATAACAACGTGTCGGGTCAGACGAAAGGGCGAAGTATCCCCTGCATCAACAATGCGGTCAAACAACGGCATTGCATGAATACCCATGTACCATCATTCTGAAGAAGGCTCCAAGCAAAGCCAATGAATACGCCTCGGAGAATTTGTCCTCATGCGTCCTGTTTCTGCAAAACTCGAAGTGCGCACAAAACACTTTGATATCTGAAGGAAACATTGACGATGTCGGAGAAAACGTGGGCTTTGTCACTGAATCCAAACGCAATGAATTTGCCACGAAACCTAATGTTTATTCCAGAATGGAACGATATTATGAATAGGCATCGGTTGCGGAAATAAAGAAACCCATTAAAAATGGGCATATTCATTGGCACGCCAAGGAGCGTCTCGTCGTAATTAACTGATTTTTCAGAATCAAGTTTGCCGCGTTACCCCACGATTTACGATAATCAACCGCAACTGATTCTGCTACGGATAGACCGCGAGTTCTACAATATGAAGATGAATGCCGTCAGGCATTGAATAGCGAGGTAGAAGACATGAGCAACATAATGGACACTGACAACAGCCTGCTGCGTAACCTGCACGACATCGCCAGCCACCAGAAAATTTCGGCCGCTCTCGCTGATCATCTGGAACACTATTTTTCCGAGGCATACGTTTCCAGTTTTACAGAAACCCGCCCGGAAGAGTTGTACGGGGCAGCGATCCAGCACCATCGTATCGGCTTATCCCGCCCACCCGGCAAGGCTGCGGTTGCGTTCTATACACCTGACTTCGACCGTCACGGATGGCATTCGCCGCACACTATTATTGACATTGTGACCGATGACATGCCTTTCCTCGTTGATTCGATCACCATGCTGATCTACCATCAAGGGCTGACCATTCACCGCCTGATGCATCCGCTGCTGGGCGTCGAACGTGATGCTGCAGGCACCCTTCAGAGAAGTACGCAACGTGGCGCTTCCGGCACGCACACGGAGTCCTGGATTCATCTCGAAATCGACCGCATCAGTGATGCTCAGCAGATCGAGACCTTACAGGCCAAAATTGTCGAAATACTCGCTGACGTTCGCGCCACAGTCGAAGACGCCGATGCAATGCGGCAGAACATTGCGTCGGCGATTGCCGATCTAGTGGTTGTCCCGAACGCTGAAAATGAAGAAGTTGCAGAATTCCTACGCTGGATAGCAGAAGACAATTTTGTCTTTCTCGGGTACACCCATTATTTCGCCACGGCCGGTGACAGAGAACTCCAGCGCGCACCTGAAGGTGGCCTTGGCTTGTTGCGCAGAGTTGACCACCGACACTTCGGCCGGTGCCTGGCAGACATTCCCGGCGAACTGGCTGAAATTGCCTCTATGCCCTCAGCACTGACTCTAGTCAAGGCGGATAGCCATTCAACTGTTCACCGCTCTGCCTATCTCGATTTTATTGGTGTGCACCACCGCGATGCAGCCGGCAACATTGTCGGCGAGCACGTTTTTGTCGGACTCTATGCCACCCATGTTTATCACGTGTCGACGAGCGACATTCCGGTAGTTCGCGGCAAGGTTGCAGGTGTTCGTACCGCCCTTGGCTTTGCGCCAGGCAGCCATAAGGACAAGACGCTGATCAATGTCCTTGAGACCTATCCGCGAGATGAGTTGATCGAGACCGATACGGCTGACCTGCAGCGTATCGCGAGCGGCATTGTCATGCTGCAGGAACATCCGCGCGTCCGTGTTTTTCTGCGCAACGATCGCTGGGGCCGATATGTCTCGGCGCTGGTCTATATGCCGCGCGACCGGTTTGATACAACGGTACGGCGGCGCATCACAACGCTGCTCAGCGACACGCTCAAAGCAGACAGCGTTGACTTCTTCCTGATGATCGGCGATTCGAGATTGGCTCGCCTGCACCTGATTGCGCGGATGCCGGCCGGTACCCGCCACGATCAGGAGAACTTCGATGCCGAGGCCTTCGAGCGTGAAGTGGCGCGCATTGTTCGGGGTTGGCACGACGAACTGCAGCAGAACCTGATTGAGCATTGCGGCGAGGAGCGCGGTAACGCGCTACTGCGCCGTTACGCGACAGCCTTGCCGATCGCGTATCAGGACCAGGTGCCGCCCACCTCGGCGGTATCCGATCTGGAGCACCTCGAAGCGGCTGAAAAAAGCGGCCGTATTGAGGTCAAACTCAATGCGCCATACGGTGACGATGGCTCACACCAGCATCTCAAACTGTTCCTCAACCACTGCCCCCGGCCACTGTCTACTGTCTTGCCGGTGTTTGAAAACATGGGGGTAACCGTACTCTCCGAACAACCGTTCAATCTAGCCGGCAGCAATCTGCACATTGCCGACTTTGCCATCCAGCTTCCTCGTGCTGATGTCCTTGATGCCGAGCCTACGCGTCGCGCTTTTGTTGATCTCTGCGAAAAATTGCTTCGTGATGAAGCTGAAAATGACGGTTTCAATCGCCTTGTCCTGCTTGCCGGGCTTGACGCCTCACGCATTACGATTCTCCGTGCCTATGCCCGTTATCTGCGCCAGGCAGGCTTCCCCTTCAGCCAGGTCTATATCGAACGCTGCCTTGCCAATCACCCGCATATTGCCCGACTGCTCGTTGATCTTTTTGCCGCACGCCTCTCGCCGCAAGGCGACGATGTCGAGTCGGAAAAAATCGTGACGGCACTCGGCCTGGCACTAACTGCAGTCAACAATATCGATGATGACCGCATTCTCTCCGGCTTCCGTACTGTGATCGAAGCGACACTGCGCACCAATGCGTATCAGACCGGCGCCGATGGCAAGCCCAAGCCCTACTTGTCGTTCAAGCTATCTTCGAAACTCGTTCCTTTCCTCCCGAAACCGGTACCGCTCTATGAAATCTTTGTGTACAGCCCGAGCATGGAAGGCATTCACCTGCGTGGCGCCCGTGTCGCCCGTGGTGGCCTGCGCTGGTCGGACCGCATGGAAGACTTTCGTACCGAAGTGCTCGGGCTGGTTAAAGCGCAGCAAGTCAAGAACGCGGTTATCGTCCCGCTCGGCTCAAAGGGCGGGTTCATCGCCAAGCGCCTGCCACCAGCGAGTGAGCGGGATGCATTCCAGGCTGAGGGCATCGCCTGCTACTCGACGTTGATCCGCGGCCTCCTCGACCTCACTGACAATCTCATCGAAGGCAACATTGTTCCGCCAACGGATGTGCGCCGCCGCGACGATGATGACCCATACCTCGTTGTCGCAGCCGACAAAGGCACGGCAACCTTCTCGGACATCGCCAACGGCATTGCCATCGAATACGGCTTTTGGCTTGGCGATGCCTTTGCTTCCGGCGGATCAGTTGGCTATGACCACAAGAAAATGGGCATTACCGCTCGCGGCGCCTGGGAAGCCGTCAAACGCCACTTTCGCGAACTTGGGCGCGATACGCAAAGCGAGCCTTTCACCGTCGCCGGTATTGGAGACATGAGTGGCGACGTTTTCGGCAACGGCATGCTGCTCTCTAATCAGATCCAGTTGATTGCTGCCTTTGATCATCGCCATATCTTTCTTGATCCGAACCCCGATGCAGAAAAAAGTTTTGTCGAACGGCAACGGCTGTTCGATCTGCCACGTTCATCGTGGGACGACTTTGACAAAT
Source organism: Burkholderiales bacterium (assembly GCA_038203745.1). Taxonomy (GTDB): domain Bacteria; phylum Pseudomonadota; class Gammaproteobacteria; order Burkholderiales; family Rhodocyclaceae; genus Propionivibrio. The sequence continues at coordinate 6,225 of JBBRDR010000063.1, forward strand.
CGCTAATCTCCGCAGGTGGTGGCATCTGGTCGCGCAACACCAAGCGAATTCCACTCTCGCCACAGGTACGCGAATCACTCGGTGTCGATTCCGAACAGATGGCACCAACCGACCTGGTGAACGCCATCCTCAAAGCACCGGTCGACCTGCTCTTCAACGGCGGTATTGGCACCTACGTCAAAGCCAGCAGCCAGAGTCACCAGGATGCCAACGACCGGGGCAACGATGCGTTGCGCGTTGATGCGACCGAACTACGCGCCAAGGTCATCGGTGAAGGCGGTAACCTCGGCCTGACGCAGAAGGCGCGCATCGAATACGCACTGTCCGGTGGCCAGATATACACCGATGCCATCGACAATTCCGCTGGCGTCGATTGCTCCGACCATGAGGTCAATATCAAAATCCTGCTTTCCGGCCTGGTTGCCGCAGGCGACATGACCGGCAAGCAGCGAAACATTCTGCTGGCCTCCATTACGGAGGAAGTCGGCCATCTGGTGCTTGCTGACAATTATCAGCAAACCGAGGCCATTTCGCTTGAGGCTGCCGCCGGTAACAAGTTGCTCAATGCACACGCGCAACTGATGCGCAGTCTCGAAACCAAGGGCACGCTCAATCGCAGTATCGAGTTTCTGCCTGACGACAAAGCGCTGGTAGAACGCGCCCAAATGCGCAAAGGCCTGACGCTGCCGGAAATATCCGTCCTCCTGGCTTACGCCAAGATCACTCTGAAAGAAGCCATTCTGGCATCGTCCTTACCCGATGCAGGCGAACTGCAACAGTTACTCGCTGACTACTTCCCGGCTCCACTGGTTCGCCAGTGTGGCGGGCAACTTGAGACGCACCCGCTGAAGCGTGAAATTATTACGACGCAACTTGTGAATCGCCTGGTTAACCGGATGGGAACGACCTTCACGATGCAGCTTGGTGATGAGACGGGCGCTCATCCGGCACAGGTCGCAACGGCATGGTATGCCGTGAGTGAACTGCTGGGCGCCGAAACAGCCTGGCATGAAATTGAAGAACTTGATCTCAAGCAACCTGCTGCACAACAGTTAGTTCTGATGGCCGAGTTACGCGAAATGGTTAGTGCGGCAACCCGCCAGGTACTGTCGTCACAAAAGCCTGATGTAACGATTACCGCAATCCTCAATACTTATGGTGATGCGGTAAGCGAAGCCATCGCTGCTGCACGTCAAATACAGACAAACAGTGGCGATGCTGCGGCGATGCTGGAGTCACGTGCCACCATTGTCGGCATTTTCGAACTGGTTGATCTGGCACGCGCCAGCGAAAAGCCGCTGGACGAGATTGCAGTCGCCTGTGCAAGTTTGGATGCCAGTCTCGACTTTAGCTGGTTTGGAGCAGCCATCAGCCGCCTTCCGGCAAGTAACCGCTGGCAGGCCCGTGCCCGGGCACAACTTGCCAGTGAATTGCGTAATCTTCGCCAGAAGTTACTGCAGCGCAGTTTCGGGGAGCCGCAGGTCATATCGACCGAAGCGCGTAGCGTGGTCGACGAGTTGAAGCGTGAAGCGCCCCAGGATCTGGCCATGCTCTCGGCCGGCCTGGCCGAAATCAGACGGTTGCTTGCAGCCTGATGCGGAAGATATATTTGAACAACCGGGTATTTTCGTGCGCGCGCCACGTTTGCCGGGGAGGATGTAGTCGCCGCAAACAGCCTTTTTAGGCTTAGGCGGCCCAAATCTCCCCCAAGGCCTCCGCCTGCTGCAGCACCAATTCCACCGCCACATCCTGCTGATCGGGCGGGTACTTGTATTTGCGCAAGATGCGCTTGACCATCAGGCGTAAGGTGGCGCGCACGCTCTCTCGTGCCGACCAATCGACGGTCAGGTTCTTGCGCAGATTCTCGGTCAGCTCGTGAGCGATCTTCTTCAGCGTTTCGTCGGTCAGTTCGCGCACGGCCGATTCGTTGTTGGCCAAGGCATCGTAGAAACGGATTTCGTCTTCGGTCAGTCCGAGTTCGTCACCCCGGCTGGCCGCTGTTCGAAACTTGCGGGCCATCTCGATCAGTTCTTCGATGACCTGTGCTGTTTCGATGGCACGGTTCTGGTAGCGTTTGATCACATCGCTAAGCAGGTCGGAGAATTTTCTGTTCTGCACCACATTGCTGGCAAACCGCGACTTGATCTCGCCTTCGAGCAGGCGTTCAAGCAGTTCAACCGCCAAATTGCGCTCGGGCAGATTGCGTACGTCAGCCAGGAAGTCCTCATCGAGGATGCCGATGTTCGGTTTATCCAGCCCGACGGCGCTAAAAATATCGACGACGTTTTCCGAAACCACCGCCGAACCGATGATCTGGCGGATGGCCAGTTCGCGCGCTTCATCGGTACGTTTCTGCTGACTGAGTTCGCGCTTGGTCAGGATCACCTTCACCGCTTGCATGAAGGCGACTTCCTCGCGCACGGCTTTTGCCTCATCCAGCGTGCAACACAAGCTAAACGCCTTGCTCATGGCCAGCGCCGTATCGGCAAAGCGCTTCTTGCCGTCCTTCTGCCCGAGAACGTGGTTGGCAGCCCCGGCCAGCCGTTTATGTCCGGTGGTCAGGAAATCGCCGTAATCAAAGCCGTGCAGCAGGCCGCGCAGAATGTCGAGCTTCTCTTCCAGCACGGCATAGGCTTCGGCCGCATCAACCGTCGGTTTGCCGCGCCCGTGGCTGGCGGTGTATTCCTTGAGTGCGCTTTTTAGTTCGTTGGCGATGCCGATGTAGTCGACGATCAGCCCGCCCTGTTTGTCCTTGAACACGCGATTGACGCGGGCGATGGCCTGCATCAGATTGTGGCCCTTCATCGGTTTGTCGACGTACAGCGTATGCATGCACGGCGCGTCGAAGCCGGTCAGCCACATATCGCGCACGATCACCAGCCGCAAGGGGTCGGCCGGGTCTTTGTAGCGCTTCTCCAGCCGTTTTTTGACCTGCTGGCTGTAAAGGTGCGGCCGCAATAGCGCCTTGTCGCTGGCCGAACCGGTCATCACGATCTTGATCGCCCCCTTTTCCGGGTCGGCGTCGTGCCAGTCCGGGCGCAATGCCACGATCTCGTTGTACAAATGCACGCAGATGTCGCGGCTCATGGCCACCAGCATGGCCTTGCCGGTTTGTGCTTTATTGCGTTCTTCAAAGTGCGCAACCAGATCGGCGGCGACACTGGCGATGCGCGGTGTGGCGCCAACAATCTTTTCCAGTGCGGCCCAACGGCTCTTGAGGCGCGCTTGCTGGTTTTCCTCTTCGTCCTCGGCCAGTTCATCGACTTCAGCATCAAGCTCGGGCAATTGTTCGGCCTTCAGTGACAACTTGGCGAGGCGCGATTCGAAGTAGATGGCCACCGTTGCGCCGTCTTCCTTCGCTTGCTGCATGTCGTAGACGCTGATGTAGTCGCCGAACACGGCGCGCGTGTCACGGTCTTCGCTCGCTACCGGGGTGCCGGTAAAAGCGACGAAAGTGGCGTTGGGCAGCGCGTCACGCAAGTGCTGCGCGTAACCGACCTGATAGGTCGCCGTCGGTTCAGCGGCCATCAGCGCGTGCGACTCGTTAGCGCTAAACGTAGGTCGGGTTAGCACAGCGTCCCCCAGGAGGACTTGCTTCGCGGCGTAACCCGACAATTCATTCACACGCTGTCGGGTTACGTCCTGCGGACTAACCCGACCTACGGGTTTCAGCTTCGCTTCAAAGCCGTATTGTGTGCGGTGTGCTTCATCGGCAATGACGACGATGTTGTGCCGATCCGAGAGCATCGGGAAGCTGTCTTCATCTTCGCCGGGCATGAATTTCTGGATGGTGGCGAAGACAATGCCGCCCGAAGGCCGGTTCGATAACTTGGCACGCAAATCCTGCCGGGTGCCGGCCTGTACCGGTTGCTCCCGCAACAAATCCTGCGCCAGTGAGAAGACGCCGAACAGTTGCCCGTCGAGGTCGTTGCGGTCGGTAATCACCACGAGGGTCGGGTTCTCCATCGCCGCGTCCTGCATTACCCGTGCGGCAAAGCAGGTCATGGTGATGCTCTTGCCGCTGCCCTGCGTGTGCCAGACCACGCCGCCCTTCTGCGAACCACCGGGGCGCGAGGCTGCCACCACCTGCGTAATCGCCGAACGCACCGCATGAAACTGGTGATACCCGGCGACTTTTTTGACCAGCCCGCCGTCGTCTTCAAACAGCACGAAGAAGCGCAGATAGTCGAGCAACAGGGCGGGCGCCAGTACGCCGCGAATCAGCGTTTCGAGTTCGTTGAACTGGCCGAGCGGGTCGAGCGTCACGCCGTCGATGGTGCGCCACTGCATGAAACGTTCGCTGTTCGCCGAGAGTGACCCCAGCCGCGCCTCGCTGCCATCGCTGATGACCAGCAGTTCGTTGTACTGGAAGACGTCAGGAATCTGCTCCTTGTAGGTCTGGATCTGGTCGTAGGCTTTCCAGATGTCGGCATTCTCGTCGGCCGGATTCTTCAGTTCGAGCAGCACCAGCGGCAGGCCGTTGATGAACAGGATGATGTCAGGGCGGCGCGTATGGTGGGCACCCTTGATCGAGAATTGGTTGATGGCCAGCCATTTATTTTTTGCAGGGTGTGCCCAATCGATCAGGCGCACGAAGTCGCCCCGTGTTTCGCCATCCTTCTGGTATTGCACCGGGACGCCGCCGATCAGTAGTTTATGGAACTGGCGATTGGCCGTGAGTAGAGCCGGAATGCCGAGATCAAGCACCTGCTTGAAGGCGTCTTCGCGGGCGGTGGTCGGAATGTCGGGGTTCAGGCGGTGAATGGCTTCACGCAGGCGGAACGGCAGCAGCACCTGATGGTAGTCGGCGCGTTCGGGCGCGTTGGCATCCGGGGCGATGTCGGGGCCATAGAGGTGCGTATAGCCCACATCGGCCAGCCAGCCGAGGGTGTCCTGTTCGAGTTGGTCTTCGGTCATGGCTGCTTCTCATTGGCCAGCAAATCCGGGCGATTCAGGTGCAGCCACTTCCGGGTATGGGCGAGCAGCAACGCTGCCTGCTTGCAGCATTCGGCCACGGCGCTGTCAGTGACCGGATCACCCTCGTAGTCATTGAGGTTGCGTTGCTTACGCAGGGCATCGAGCACGATCACGACATCGCGGTCCAGACCGAGCGTCTTGGGTAGTACCTGCAGGGCGGTCTGGTGATGGCCGGGCTGGCTGGTCGACGTACGGTAGCCGTTTGCCCACAGGCCGATCATCGCGCACTGCATGATCGCCTTGTAGGCCGCATCGAAACGGTTTTCTGAACTCAGCGCCGAAATGCCCGCATCGGCCAGATTACGGCCGGCGGCAGCCAGCAGGCGCTGCACGCCAACTGCGTTCGCCTCAAAGCTTTGCAGCTTGTGTATCGCCAGCAAGTTGTCCAAGGTCATCCTCGGTTCCGATCACGAAAAGTTTGGGTTTGGCGAGAAGCTCGCGGATGAACGGCTCATCCGCCGCAATACGCTTGGCGAACTCCTGCACGCTGTAAATCGCCGGATTGATTTCGCGCTGCAAGGTTTCCTGAGTCGGGTAAAGCGCCTTCACCACCTCGGCGAAAGCCGGCGTACCGATCAGCAGCAGGTCGACATCGCTGCCGGGCTGCTCATCGCCCCGCGCCAGCGAACCAAAGACAAAGGCGACCTCGATGTCGTCGGCCAAGGGTTGTAGCGCCTCGGCCAGCACATCCACCAGACCACTGGTCTTGCGGAACAGGCTCGCCAGTTCCGGGTATACCGGGCATGCGCGGTTGGCTTGATAACGCACCTGATTGCCCTGCGCTTGACGCAGCAACAAGCCCGCCTGCGCCAGCCGCGTCAGTTCCTTATGCAGCGTGCCGGCGCTGGTGCCGGTCAGGCGCGCCAGCTCGCGCACGTAATAACTCGAATCGGGATGCAATAGCAGCAGGCTCAGTACCCGCTGGCGATAACTCCCAAACAACAGTTCCATCAACATAATCGTAGCTCCATTAGCTTCGAATGTAGCCACAAAGGCTACGAAATGCAAGATGGATTATTGGGAATCGACACATCGCGTAGGCTGATACGGGCTCATCAGCGGGTCAGTAGATCAATATAAGTCTGGTAGCTGTAGCTTCGGTTTTTCTTCTGGCCGGTCAATTCGCGCACGATGCCCAAGGTCTCCAGCGTTTTCACCGCAGCAGTCGCGGTCGGGAAACTCGTGTCGAGTCGCTGGCGTACGCGCTCGATGGAAAAGCGCGGCATCATCGGCAGCATTTCGAACAGGCGGTAACTGGCCGGCGTCGCCTTGGGTTCGGCCAGCAGACGCCGCCGGTCGGCGGCGACCTGGCTGGCAATCGACACGATGCCGCGTTCGGCCTCACTGGCGGCCACGGATACGCCTTCGAGAAAGAAGGCGATCCAGCCCTCCCAGTCGCCGTCGGTGCGGATGGCGGACAGGCGGCGGTAATACTCGGCTTGGTGTTGCTTCAAGTAGCCGCTCAAATACAGCAGGGGTTCCTTGAGTAGCCCCCAGTGCTCGATCAGCACGGCGATCAGCAAGCGGCCAATACGGCCGTTGCCGTCGAGGAAGGGATGGATCGTCTCGAACTGCACATGCACCAGCGCAATGCGCAGCAGTGGCGGCAAATCGTCCTTGGGCGCGGCGTGGATGAAGCGTTCCAGAGCAGACAGCAGTTCAGGCACCTGCTCCGGCGGTGGCGGCACAAAGGTCGCATTACCCGGCCGTGTGCCGCCGATCCAGTTCTGTGAGCGGCGTAGTTCACCCGGCTGCTTGTTCTGGCCACGCACGCCATCGAGCAGCAAGCGGTGGGCTTCACTCAACAGGCGGACGCTGACCGGCAGACCGGCCGGGTCGCGCAGCTTGTCGTCCACGTAGCGGAAGGCGCGCAGGTAGTTGGTGACTTGTTCGACATCGTCGCCGTTGCTGATGGCAAAGCCGGCTTCGTCATCGAACAGGTCGGCCAGCGACGCCTGGGTGCCCTCGATCTGCGAAGTCAGCACGGCTTCCTTACGGATCGCACCGTAGAGCAGCCAATCGACGGACGGTACCAGACCGGAAACACCCGAAAGGCGAGCCAGCGCCAGCTCTGCCGCATGGTTCAGCGCGGCAAAGTTCTGCGCCGACAGCGCGGGGGTCGCGGGTGGCAAAGCGTGCGGTACGAAGGCCCGGACGGATTCGCCGAGCGTGGTCGTCGTGACGTAATGGCCGGTCGTGCGCATCGTCTGAACGCTTTCTTTCATTGAATGCCGTGATATTAAAGCAGTCTTTAATACGTTGTCACGCAATGAAAGCGGACTGGCTCGGGCGCTGGTGCTTTTGTCACTGCGCCGAACAAGAATTCACACCTTGATTACATCGACACGTCACACATTATATGTTTAATTGCACGATAAAAATCGACACGTTTTGACGATATGTCGAATCGATCAAGCTATCCGTTATCGAACCAGCTCGGCAAACAGCGCGTCATTGATGTAATACTTCTCCCGCCCGTGCTTGCTTTCCCGCAACACACCCATTCCGGCCAGCGCCTGCAAATACGTTGAAGCCGTCTGCCGCTTGGCAATGTTGGCCTCCACCAAAAACTGAATCTTGGTGTACGGGTGCCTGAAGATGACTTCGATCAAGTCCTTGCTGTAAATCGTCGGTGCCTCGGCCTGCACCCGTGCGCGCACATCCTCCATCAAAGCGTGAATGCGCAATACCTGCTCAAACGTTTGTTGCGCAGTGGATTCAACGGCGCGCAGCATGAACAGAATCCAGTTCTCCCAGTTCTGCTCTTCCGTGACGCCACGCAAGCCCGTGTAGTAGCCCGAACGATGCGCGATGATGTAGCGCGACAGGAACAGAACCGGGATATCCAGCAAATTCCGGTCGACCAGATACAGCAGATTCAGGATGCGGCCGGTGCGCCCGTTGCCATCAGGAAACGGATGAATCGCCTCGAACTGATAGTGCATCACCGCCATCTTGATCAGCGGATCGATGCCGTCTTCCGCATGAATAAACCGCTCAAGGTTGGCCAATTTATCCCGGATGACGGCCTCCCCGACGGGTGGCGTGTAGATCACCTCACCCAAATCGTTCATCAACGCCGTGCCGGGAACGGCCCGGATGTCGAGATCGATCTGCTTGATGCGCCGAACGATGTCGACGAACAGATTGGTCGACAACGGACGCTCCTTGAGCACCTGAAAACCGTGATACAGCGCCTCCCGATAACGCAACACCTCCTTGGTGTGCACATCGATCTTCCCGTCCGGATCGGCATCGGCCCGATACAACTCATCGTTGGTGGTGACGATGTTTTCGATTTCGGACGACAAACGGGCTTCCTGCAAAACGATGCTGCTGATCAGCATGCCCTGATTGGGAATCTGCGCCGCCAACCCGCGCAAATTGGCAAGAACTCGGTTGGCGGATATCGCCTGCTTCAACACCGCCTTGGTTTCCAGATCGCAAGCCGGGGGGAGAAGCGGTAGATCGTTATACGGCTGGGTTCGATCAAAAGCCATCGATCACTCCTGGCAAGAAAGACGTGTATGGAAAATGGCAATTTTATACAGATCGCCCGTGACGTGTGGAGCGAATCGGGATTTTCCATACCGGTCGCATAGGATGCCTGTGCAAACCGAATCGCTGTAAGCCTCATGAATAGTCGATCTACAAGGCATAGGCCTGAAGAGTGGCGTATTCATTGACTTGCAGTCATTGAGTACTGCAGAACGCCAGTTGACGCGGGTTCCGGGGCGTCTTGTTCTGCGTCTGGCAGACGGAGTTGGCCGGAGATCAGGCGCGGGAGCAGGGTGTCGCGGAGGGTGGCTAAGTTTCCGGCTTGCTGGAGGTTTGTGGCAAAACGCTGTCGTAATGGAAGAACTATCTTGTCGAATTGCGCAACTATTTGCTTTGACGGAACGACAACCTTGATTCCTGCCAATTTTCCACGGCTCAATTCTGTCTGCCCGGTTGTGCCTTCGCCGAATCCTTCGATTTCCGGCTGTCTTCGCATCAACGCGAGTCCAAGATAAATCCAGCCCAAATCTGCATTCGCTCGAACCACTGTAACGTGGGAATCAACAATTGCCGGTTCAGCCAATGAAAGTATCTGTGCGACTCGGCCAAGCGTCCCGACACCGGTGGAATTAACCAAGACATCACCAACTTGCAATTCTCTTCCGTCAATCTTTCGTTGCACGGGGTCATGCCGTCGCGCTTTACTCAGGTCAACGATGAAATCACGTATGCATTTTTGATTGATAACTGAAACGCCACCTTCATCAAGGTACTTTGGCGAAATACCTCTGTTCAGGTAAACAGTGCAATCACCCAATGACTGAACCCGCCACCCCTTCGGCACCAACCCCAATTCCGATTCCTCGAACCCATCCGGAAACAGCGCCGCGGTGGCTTCGTCCATGCCTTCCGGGGCGCGGCCTTGTTGTTTGGCGCGGACGGGGTCGAAATCGACAAACCACGATTTGAACAGCGCCTGCGCGATGGCTTCAAGCGTGGCATTGGTTTCGCGCAGGAGGGTGATGCGGTCGTCGAGACTCTTTAGGACATCAACCATCACAACTTGGGTTTCGATCGGAGGCAGCGTTACTTCCAGTGCGGCAACGGCTTTCCCCGTCAGATGTTTGATGGTTGTGCCAGTGAAGTACTGGTCAAGGAACCCTGCCTTGGCTGCGTACTGAAACCAATAGAAGAGGTAGTAGTTATTAAGAGTCGCTTTCGGCCTAATTCGATGACACGCCTTCTGTATCTTCATGCCGGGCGAACCAGTCCAGATGGCGCATCTTCCCGGTTCGCCGCCCTCGCACACAACCAAGTCGCCAGAATGTAGACTGTAACGGCGTTCCTCGTGTGGCTCAAATCTCATCTCGGCCAAGCCACGGGTATCAAACTCTCCCCATCGAACATTGCTGTTGCCCAAGTATGGTTGAGGCACACCCTTGTTTTTCTTTGCGTCTAGCATTTTTCCGAGGCACGAGTCGACATGATTACCGAGACGTACTAACGGCCAAGCCGCGTAGGTCGGGTTAGCGTAGCGTAACCCGACGTCGTTGGCTTCTGGCGGTGTTTGTCGGGTTACGCCCTGCGGGCTAACCCGACCTACGGGGGGGGGAGGTTTATTC
>JBBRDR010000064.1:0-16108 GCA_038203745.1 Burkholderiales bacterium
TGCATGTATTTCAGAGAACAGTGTAGTCGGCTGCATATCGGCATTACTCGTCTGCTGACAATCCTGTAGCAAGACCAGTTGCACCAGTTTTTCCCGCTGAGACAAGGCTTGGCACAGGTACCAGACTCGAAGGTCATAACCATTCGAGAAGTTAGATAGTGCCCTGTTGGTAATTACAAGAATTGTCATGGCCTTCACATATTCAATAGTTAGGCGGTTAGTACCTTATGACGGCCAGTCATAATGATTACCGCGAGGTAGATCAATCCATACGTGGTAGCAGCACACACCAAGCGCAAAAACAGGTGATCAACGTTGAATGTGCTAAGAATTTGCACGATCGGGAGAATTGCCAAGATGGCGATAGTCAAGGTTGAAAACAACGCCCGCCAATGTTGTAGCTGTCTCAGGCTTACGCCCACCACACTGGCCACTGCAGAATATTGAATACATGCAGCCAGCATTGAGGCCAGAAGGCTGCCGTAGGCCGCGCCAGTCAATCCAAAGAGCGAGCCGCCCAGATAGCTGAGTGGCAGCGAAACAAGCAGCATGCTCCCGGCAAACCGCAGCATGAACTTACCCATGCCATACACACTGCACAGCGAACCCACGTCAACCCCGAGCAGGACCTGAAACAGGTAGATTCTGATGACTGGCACGGCATCAAGATAGGTAGCGGTATAGAGCAGTTCGACAATCTCCGGTGCAAAGACAAAGAGAAAAACGATAGCAGGAAATACAAACAGCCCGGAGACAAGATTTGCCTTTTTATTCAATTCCAGTAGTTTTTCAAATTGCCCTTGCTGGTGGAGGTCGTTCAGTCTCGAAAGCAATGTACTTCCAATCGCCGACTGAATAAGCATGACAGGGAGCACGGCGGTTGCCGCAAACGAAAACGCCACAAAATTTTGGGTGCTGAAGAGACTGACAACGACCCATTGTTCCCCGTATTTTCTAAGGCTATACAGGCCAGATGACAAACCGAACGGCACGGAATAGGCAAACTGCCGCTTGATATTGTCCAGCGAAGCTCCGGCAATGTGCCAACCATCGCGACAGATCGTATAAACCAGCGCAAACCCCAGCCTGAATACTGCCAAGGCAACCAGTCCGAAGAACACGGGCTGAATATCACGATACGTAAAAGCCAAACCCAGAATCAACGCGGCTCTAAGTATGGCTAATGAACTGACGCCAAGAAACTGTACGGTATAGTCCTGATGGGCATTGGCCAAGGTGTCTGTAGCAGCACCGGTAACCCACAGCACCAGAAAGACCAGCGTGATTGTTTGGTAACTGGATAGAAAAACTCTGATATGCTCTGGCAACCAAGGAGCCAGAAAATACACGGCCAATCCAGTGAGAACACCCGATATCAACAATAACAGAAGCGTCTGTCCCACTAGGGTAGCGCGGTCTTTGCTGTTGTCCAATCGCGGAATGAAATATTGCAAGCCATAGGGTAAGCCAAGAGGCCCCAGAAGCATGCAGGTTCCCACGACAAGCCAGAAAATTCGATAGTCTGCAAACTGATCGGCGTCAAGCAATCGAATAAGGAAGATCGGCACCAGAAACTGTAACGCCTGGTCGATAACCTGGCTGATCAGGTTAAATGCTGCCCCTTGCCGTATTTTTGACATGCTAGGTTCTTGGGCGCACGTTAGGAATCAGCCGCCGCATTTGCCGGCGACTGTTGCGAACAATAGTCCTGAGTGTGCTTATCGACTGAGAGTCTGACGCTAATCGGAGACTGGCAGTGGCCGACGCCCTTTCAACAGCAAGAATGGAACCATCATCAAACCCGGTGGGATGCTCCGTTACCCAAGGCTGGACATACATGATCCGCTCGATAATCGATTTCTTCAAAAAGTAGTTCCATTCATCCGCGACGGCATAGACACCGCGGTTGAATTCAAGCAACTGCACTGCAGCAACCTTGTCGATGTAATAGCTGCACGCACGCCAGAACCAGGAATCAACCGACACCAGCAGTTTGTAATTGCCCGAGATCCTTAAGCTGCCCCACAGGCTGTGGGTCACCTTAGTCTTTTCTTGCAAGCCGTCCAGGCCACCGAGAATGACCACACTACCCGACGAGACAAGTGAAGAGGATTGCTGAAAAAATGCCACGACCTCGGCAAATCCATCGAGAAGCTGAATGTCATCTTCAAGAATGATGGCACCGTCCAAACCATCTTCAATGATTCTTCGGTAAGCCTCGTTGTGGCTCAAGGCACATCCAATTTCGCCCGGCGTTATATCGTATGGACGACCTCCACCGCTACGCTGATTCAACTGATATTGCCTGATCTCTTCCGTTGGCAAAGCACGCCCGAGAATGGCATCAATCCACTCAAAGTGGATTTTCAGCGCATGCAACTGGCTGGATACCTTCTCTCTCCGCTCGTGGCTATCACGAAGTGAAACGATGAAAACCTTTATCTTTGCTTTTTGCATTACTACTATCCGATCAATAAATTTTCAGGATCAACAGAAAACTGAATCGGAAAGCGCTTCCGGGAACCGGAAAAACGCCTCAATTCGCATTCAATTGCGTGTTTCTACTGACACTCTCACTTCTTTTTTCCAAGGCGATCAAAGACCGTATCCTCAAGCAACCCAATCAGGTAGCGGCCATAGCCGGACTTCGCCAACGGCTCGGCCAGGCGGGTCAACTGGGCATCGTCAATCCAACCTCGCCGCCAGGCGATTTCTTCGGGTACCGCAACCTTCAAGCCCTGGCGCTTTTCGATGGTTTGAATGAACTGGCTGGCTTCCAGCAATGACTCATGCGTCCCAGTGTCCAGCCAGGCATAACCACGCCCCATGATTTCAACAGTCAGGTTCCCCTGTTCAAGATAGAGCCGGTTCAGATCGGTAATTTCAAGCTCGCCCCGGGCCGAAGGCCGGATCGACTTTGCCAGCCGTACGACTTCTTCGTCATAGAAATAAAGGCCGGTCACCGCATAATGGGATTTGGGCATCGCCGGTTTTTCTTCCAGGCTCAGAGCCCTGCGCTGGCTGTCAAACTCCACCACCCCATAACGCTCGGGGTCCTGCACCGGGTAAGCGAATACGGTAGCACCCGCCGGCTGAATGACCGCATTCGCCAGTAAGGCCGTAAATTCACTTCCATAAAAGATATTGTCGCCAAGCACCAGCGCGGAATGCGCGCCATCGAGAAAGGTTTCCCCGATCAGAAACGCTTGCGCCAGGCCATCGGGCGAGGGTTGTACCGCATACGCCAGATTGATTCCCCACTGGCTGCCATTTCCCAGCAACTGCTCAAAGCGAGGTAGATCCTGTGGCGTTGAAATTACCAGCACATCGCGAATCCCGGCCAGCAACAGCGTGCACAGCGGGTAGTAGATCATCGGTTTGTCGAAGATCGGAAGCAGTTGTTTGGAAACGACCTGGGTCGCCGGATAAAGCCGGGTACCTGAGCCCCCCGCCAGGATGATGCCTTTACGTTCTGTCACGACCAATACTCTCCCGATATTGTTCACGCATTGCCTGGGCTGATCAGTCCAGGTGCCAATTGGATGGTTCTGTATTCCCTTGGGGCAACTTAGCGATTACGTAAGCCTTCCGAATACCTAGGGAAGCGCTGATTAAGTTAAAAATTGCCATTCCGGCGAAAGCCGGAATCAAGTAGTGCACCACTGGCTCTGCACTTCCTTCGGTCGGATTCCGGGTCAAGCCCGGAATGACGGAGTTTTTTATCCACGCGTTCCAGCAAGACTGCCTACTAGAGATATCGTCCTGTCGACATGCCGGGACGACAACGACACCCGGACACTCATTGTTCCGAACATCTCTTCGCACGAGGAAGTACTGGTGACTTTCAGCTGCCTAGACCGATCATCGGCTATAGTTACGTTCTACCCACTCGCGATAGGAACCACTCAACACACTGTCAACCCAGGTCTGATTATCCAGATACCAGATGACAGTTTTACGAATGCCGCTCGTAAAAGTTTCCGCCGGCTTCCAAGCGAGTTCCTGCTCTATCTTGCGTGCATCAATGGCATAACGCCGGTCGTGACCCGGGCGATCAGTCACATAGGTAATTTGCTCGCGGTAAGGCACTCCGTCTACCCGTGGGCGCAGTTCGTCGAGCAAGTCGCACACGGTATGCACAATTTCCAGATTCGGTTTTTCGTTCCAGCCACCAATGTTGTAGGTTTCACCTGGCCGACCACTTTCCAGAACCCGGCGTATCGCGCCACAATGATCCTTCACGTACAACCAGTCCCGAATCTGTTGGCCGTCACCGTAGACAGGCAACGATTTTCCTGACAGTGCATTGACGATCATCAGCGGAATGAGTTTTTCGGGGAAATGGAAAGGGCCGTAGTTGTTTGAACAATTCGTGGTCAAGACCGGCAGGCCGTAGGTGTGGTGGTAGGCACGCACCAAGTGATCGGAAGCGGCTTTTGATGCCGAATACGGACTGTTTGGCTCATAGCGATGTATTTCTGTAAAGGCCGGATCGTCCCTGCCCAGCGAGCCGTACACCTCATCCGTCGAAACGTGCAGAAAGCGAAAGTCCGACTTTTCCTGGTCCGCCAGACTGGCCCAATAGGACCGCACGGCCTCAAGCAACTGAAAAGTACCGACAATATTCGTCTGAATAAACTCGCCCGGACCATGAATCGATCGATCGACATGGGACTCAGCCGCAAAATTGACCACCGCGCGAGGTCGATGTTGAACGAGCAGTCTACTTACCAGATCGAAATCGCCGATATCCCCTTGGACGAAGATATGGCGAGAGTCATCCCGCACAGCGGCAAGGTTTTCCAGGTTGCCTGCGTAGGTAAGTTTATCCAGATTGATAACTGGCTCATCATTCAGCGCCAGCCACTCGAGAACATAATTGGCACCGATAAAGCCCGCGCCGCCGCTAACCAGAATGCTCATTTTATTCTTCCCTTCTGCATGTGTTTTTCAGTTATCGCAACCACTGAGTCCTTGATTGCCTCCCGGAAACCCAAAGCCAGACCCAGGGATATCCATAGGAAAGCCTGGGGAATCGCTGGCACGAATTCCTCACCGGTCAACCCGAGCACCAACAAGATCGGAATGCAGATTGATGCCCCTTCGAAATAGCCTCGCCAGAGCCCGACCGGATGCTTGTCCTTCAATTCGCGGAACGCTTTCCACATGAACCTGAAAGTTAGACCAACGATGATCAAACCGGCCAGACCCATGTCAAGAAGCGTTTCAAGATAGGCGCTGTGAACGTGGCCCACAAACGTAAGAATGTCTCCCCTCAGCATCTGAGGGGACCAGATGACGAATCGCTGACCGTGACCGATCAGCGGACTGTTCAGCACTTCCGGTAACATCGGGAGCCAGATATGGTTTATCCGGCCAGCGGACAAGGCATCTGAATTGCCATGGGTGATACCCGTGGTGGCACGCTCGAAGAAGGCATCGGGCAAGGCGAAGGCGAGGAAAATCACGACAATCAGGCTGATAAGCGCCGTTCCGATTTTCCGCCGCGAAACTAGAAAATAGCCGCCGACCAGTATCAACCCCAGAAAAGTTGCGCGCGAGAAGGTCAGTGCCGCCCCCACAGCGGTGGCGCATGCCAGACAGAACAACACAAATGCCCTCAGCTTCCGTTCGTCGCCCTGCGAAGAAAACAGCAGCAAGGAAAATCCCATCGTAAAAAACAGGCCGACCTGATTGGCATGCAGACCGGTCCAACTGAGAAAGCCACGGGCATTTGATGCTGACAGCGCCGTAAGGCTGAACCCTGATAGGGCAATCGCCGTAATAACAACGGCCAGCATTATTAGCAGAGCAGAGACAATGCTCCAGAAAACTCCCATCGCCCCTTTACCGGTTTTGGCAAATGCCGAAACGATGTACCCGACCGCCAGAATCAATACTGGTTTGATTAGAACTACCTGAAGGTATGCTTTTGCCGTAAGAGGCCCATCAGCATCACCAATGAGCAGGGAAGCAATTCCTTTGTGTGCAAACAAGGCGCCATAAAATGTGGTCGCGAGAAAGACGCCTGCGTAAATCCAAAGGATTCGGGGAACCACTGGAAATTCGATACTATTTTTTTTGCTGAAAAGTCTTGCCATTATCATTGTTGCCACGGTGCATACGAACAGAATGTTAAAGGGACTGAGTCCCGTGACGCCAAACATCTGACGAGGAAGTAGTTGGGTAGCGGAAAATGGCAATAGCAGCACGAGTAGCCAGACGCCGATGCGATAGTTGGATATTGCCAAGACTAGCCCGGCAAAGGCGACAACAAGCAAGGTGAGAACTATTCCTCCCCCTATTCCGATGAGCATACCGGTCAGAAGTGCAACAACCGTAGCGGTCAGGAAAACCAGAACCATTGTCCGGTCGACAGTGCGCCCCGAACTGAAACCCGGCTTCAATGCGCTAACCACTCTGGAGAGCCCGACCACTTTGGATAGAGCCATTTACAACCAACTATTCATCATGTTGGTTAGTCCGCCTGAACTATTCTGTTTTGCCATTTGACGAATCTCATTTCATCCAATTTAACGTATTGTTGGATACCAGCTCTGGTAAGTTTTTTTGGCTATCAAAATGCAGTTCCGGACATTGTTCGTGGGCCAAAGTTAAAAAGGAAGGTCGGTAATACTTGCGCAAGATGTTTTCAAGGTAGTCACTGCCAAATCCAATCTGAAGGTTTCTGAGAATCTGGTTAATTCCACTAATATCAATAGCGTATTCAGAAGTCTTGTCCGCCACATCAAAAACCGCCGGTTTGCCGACGACACGTTCCATCGCCTGAACGATGTCCCGCATGCCGTAGCTGACTGGATTGGCGATGTTTTGCGTAACGTTTCGTTGCGAGCAATCATCGATCAGTTGACGTGCGATGAATACGATGTCGTCAATATCAATAATGTTTCGTCTGGCCTTGCTCCAAAGTGTGAATGCTTCACTGCGCGAGATTCGCGCATACAGGAAGTTCAACAAAGTGTGCGGGTTCGGCGTCTTGCCTGCCACTTGGGGTAACCGAAGAATCATGTAACTGGGATGCGATACAACCAGAGACTCCATCGCCAGTTTGTGCTGAACGTAGGCGGTATCCCGGGAGGCAGGATCTATAGCGCTGCAGGTTCCGAAATAGACGAAGAGCTCGGCCCCCTTGTTCCTGTGCAGCGCATCTCGCAGTCGTACCTCTTCGCGAGCAAACTCATGCTGATCCTTGCAACCAGAGTTTGAAACGCCAGCCGCATAAATGCACATTCGCTCATTTCGGTAGGATATTGGAGCAAAAGCTCGCGCCAGCAAACCAGAACCAATTAACATAGGAATGCTCAGGTCGGATTATTTGCAAGCAGCGAATTCAACTCTGACCCGAGCACTCGTGCAAATATTCTTCCATGCTCTTCCAGAACCGCCGCGACCGAATGCTGCTGTTGATAACATGCAAGGCCCCGGCGGCCCGCGTCGTTCCATACGTCGTCGTTGGACATCATTAGATCAACACGCCTCACCATCTCATCAAATTCGGAAATTTGCGTTACGACCTGTGCGCCAGCTACCACCGACCCAGTATCCACAAAGCTTACCGTTGGTATCGCTCTTGCCCAAGAGTGCAAAAATGTGTTTGGAAATCCCTCATAAATGGAGGTGTTGACAAACAACCGCGCCCCATTGAATTGGGCTTCTATCTCCGCATGCGGCACGAATCCCACGAAATCAAGATTCGGAAGTGCTTTTGCTGCCTCGCGCAACGGCTCGTAGTCCGTTTCACCATCCGACCCGCCTACCATCCGGAACCGGTACTGCGGCAATCTCTTCGCAAGCTCGACAAAGAATTCCGGACGTTTCCATGTCCGCAAGGTTGCAGCCCAAAGCACATAGCCCTTCGGATCAGCGCAGGCGCTATCAGGTGGCACATAGCAGCTTCCCAACAGTATTGGGTTGATGCCAGTCAAGGCTTTACAGTTAGCCGCTTGCACAGGGTTTTGCACGACGACAGCGTCAGCATGACGCACTCCCCACATATAAATGGCCTTATCCCGTCGATAATGGACAAGAGGCAGGTCGGCCTCGAAATCAGCATCATGTGCGGCTGAGAAAATGAATTTTCGGTCATGGACACGACAGAAGGCAGCCGTGTACCCCGTATGTACGCCGCTGCAGCGTTGGTAGTAAATATCGGCATCAGCTCGTCGCATCGCAGCCCATAGCGATGTAAACCTGGGGTGGATGAATCGCACAACAGGTAGACCAGAATGGGGGGCGTGCATTTTGAATACGCGCACCCCTGCAATTTCCACCGCATCGGGTTGTCCGTAATCCATACAGATCATACTGACCTGATAGCCAGCTCCGGCTAGTGTCCTCGCAAGATCACATTGTTGTGCTTCAGCACCACCAACAGTCTTTATTTCGCTACTACCTGAGATCACGGGCCATGCTGCTGGCGCGACAATACATATCCGATTCGGCGTCATACCCATATTTCATGTCCTGGCGCTAATTCAGTAAACAAAACCCACGGTAACAGTGGGTGAAGGAACAGGGTTTCTGTGAAGTCTTTCAGACATGCGACAGGCCAAGCGTCGAATACAGTGCATGTTCATATCGACGGACCATGACGGGTAACGAGAAATAATCCACGACGCGTTGGCGCGCATTTACGGAAAGGCTTGATCGCTTTTGATCGTCAGCAAGGGTGTCAAGATGGCCAGTCAATTGGTTAATATCACCGGGCGGAAAAACGTATCCATTCCAGCCTTCCTGAATCTGCTCCTCGGCTCCACCAATTTTTGACATAACCATTGTTTTTCCTAGCGACATGGACTCCAAAGCAGCAATTGAAAAGGTTTCGATTGCATGCGATACGATCACCATCACATCGGTGGAAGCCACGAAGGGCCGAACGTCCTTCTGAAATCCGGTGATTGCCACGTGCCCTGATAGATCAAGTTGAGCGATTCGCTTTTCGATACTTGATCTCTCAACACCGTCGCCAATAATCAGGCATTTGGCTGAAATGCCTTTGTCGCGTAGTCGCCGGACCGCTTGTAGAAGGTCGCCGTGCGCCTTCTCAGGGCGCAGAGCAGCGCAAATTCCTACGACATAATCATTGGCTGCAAAACCATACCTCGCACGCAACGAGAGCTTCTCTTGGTGGCTACAATTTTCGGAAAAATACTCCGTATCGACGCCGTTATGGATCACCTGATCAGTTTTGCCACGAAGTCCCTGCTTCCTCCAGTATGACCTTTGGTTTTCGCATACGTACATCAACAAATCACAACTTTTGAAAAAAGGACGGTAAAACATCATCTGCAACTTGTCTTTCGGCGTTTGAAGCAAAGTCGTGTGAAAAACCTCAATAATTTTGACTGGTCGATGCGACAACCATCTGGCAAGAAAACCGTACAACATGGAATAGGTGTTGGTGCATACCAGGACATCAACTCTTCCGGACTCGATTTCATGCGCCAGGCGGCGGACGCAACGCCAGTCAATTTTCTTGCCGACGTCACAACAAAACACGGCTTGGAGACGCTGAACGTCAATTTGAGGTAGAAGCGTTTCCTCAGGCTTGAGATAAGCCAGCAATAGTCGAAACCGGGTTGTATCCAAGTTGTTTAGCAATGAAACAACGTGTTTTTCTGCTCCACCAAAACACAGGGAATTAACAATGAACAAAACACCTGGTATTTCAGTATTCATATTGATCAGCCATCCGCTCTAAGGCTGGTGGCGAACTTCAGAAGACCATTCGCAGCGCACTGGCTAGCCATTTCAGATAACACCGGATCACGGATCGGTGATCCGACATATCTGGCACTTTCAATATTTTTGTTCATAAGAAAGTTTTTATAACTAATCTAAGTTTTTGAACCGAGTAACCGTTTGGCTAGGCGTATATCGACATTCAGTAATAATTCATCGGCGAATAACTGCTGATCTTTGAAGGCAAGCTCGGAGTCAGCGGAGATCGAAGAAACCCTGAATAGATAACCATCAGGCAAATACCCTGTGAAGGCATATCTCAATTGCGTTATTTGCCGTTCCAGAAAGCTACGCACAACTTTATCACCCATGGTGAACCAGTAAGTTACCGGTTCTATCCTCTGATTCCCTTGCTGAGCAATCATCCGCGTACCGTTGATTGTCGACTTTCCGAATTGCAAATCAATTTGCTTTAACTGCGAGATTTGGAATCCCTGTGCCGCATAGCACACTTCCTGACGGTGCGCACGCAATTGCTGATTCTGCGAACCACCATAGGCAATGGAAAGCATGATCCGTTTACCGGATTCATTGACGTAGGTACGACTTAGGGTCTGGTCATATATTTTTGCTACCGCCTCCAGGGTTTCTGCCGAAGGGAGGACTGGACTGGCGTTGGTATCGACGCTCCATTGACCAAAAGACTTCGGAACCGCTTGTTCCAGGTCAATGCTTTCAAGTTGCTGTGAAAGTTTCTTTGTCGGAGTCAGGGCGAATTCTGAGAACGCAGCAATCAGCATGAGCGCCAGGAGGATGAAATTGCTGCGCCAAGGGTTGTTCATGCTCATGGGTGTCAGGTTCCAATTTTTGCGGTGCGGGCGCTTTTAAACCTGACGCCGAATTGCAGCAGTGAATCCACACCGATGATCAGCAACAACGCACTGAGGAAGAGCACCATGCCGGCAAAGCCGTGCAGGAAGCCTTGCCCGGCTTCGTCGCCAAAGTGATAGGTAATCAGCGTCAGTACCATCACACGGAATACGTTGGCGGTAAAAGAAATAGGCACGATGCAAATGGCTAGTGTCACGTTGCGGAACAGCGAGTCATGGCGCACGATATTGAGATAGAGCAAGCCCAGCGCTTCGAGCGTGAATAGGGTATGCAGTCCGGCGCAGGCGTCAGCGACCAGCAGCATGTATTGCCCGATCTGCAGGATGACGCCGGTGCGGGCGATGGGGTAACCCACCCAGAATAGGATGTGCTCGGCCACGTAGGAGACAGCCATTTTCATTGGCATGGTTATGGTATCGACCACCACACCTGGCAGCGGGATCATGAAGAGCATGAAGAAGAGCGCGAACCACTGCGCCTTGAGTGCCGCACTGCCGCGTGTCAGCAGAAGAATGGCGGCGAGCAACCAGATGACCGAGCCGACCTCAAAGATGAGGATGGCCTGCGATCGGCCGATAATGTAGAGCATCAGACCGAAGATGAAGATCGGCCAGCCCCAGACCGAAGGAGGCTGGCCTGCGCTGGCTTTCCACATATCCGGCCATTTTCGGTAGGCCAGCCAGCAGGCGATGCTGAGCACGATGGGACCGTGGGCTTGCGCGTCACTGCTCCAGATGCCGCGCATCAGATCGATCAGGCTCGGCACGTAGAGCGCGATCAATCCTGCGATAATCGGCAGCCACAACAATGCCTGATTCAGCGCGTTTGGCGGCGACTGTGTTTTGATCGAGGGGTTCGTAGTGGCCATTGTGTTTGTTAAACGTGTATTAGTTGAGCGCTGGCGCGCTTTTACCTTGCTGCTGGCGCTGGGCATTGTGCTTGGTCTGTTTGTAGGCGGCGCACAGCCGGTTGCCGTGGGTCTGTTCCCCGCTCCGTGGGACAAAGTTGCTCATGCGAGCCTGTTTGCCGTGCTGGCAGCGTCTATTGGGCTGGCCAGCGGTTTGCGCGGCTGGCGAATGCTTGCGCTGGCCGTTGCCGGGGCGCTGGTGGTGGCCACTCTGGATGAGTGGCATCAGGTCTATTTGCCGGGCCGTTCCGCGGGCCTGGATGATCTGGCTGCCGATGCGGTGGGCAGTTTGTTGGGGGCTGTGCTGCTGATGGTTATGGCGGGTAAGAGACGAGACGCGGTGTGTTCGCCGGTATGACGCACTTCTCGATTCCGGGTCAAGCCCGGAATGACGGTGTTGCTCGCCGGCGTCTGATATAGCCCCGTCATTCCGGCGCAGGCGACCGCAGGAAGTGCAGAGCCCGGAATCCAGAGGTGTTCGTTGCGAGGTCGTCCTGCGGGACGCATTACTGGATACCGGCGTTCGCCGGTATGACGCACTTCTTGATTCCGGGTCAAGCCCGGAATGACGGCGTTGCTTGACGCTGTCTGGGTCAAGCCTGGAATGACGGGCTGCGAGAATGCCGGACTCACGCATCATTGAGTACCGAGCCCACGAGGGTGGCGCCTGATTGCTGCATGTTGCGTGTTAGTTGTGCGATGTCGGGTAGCGAGCTGCGGTTTTTGCGGGCGAGCATGAGGGCTGCACCGGCGCGTACGGCTATCGTCTGTGCTTCGGCATATTCTGAGGCGGCCGGTGTATCAATGATGACGACGTCGAAGTCGCTGCTGACCGCTTGCAGCAAGGCGACAAAAGCCGGGCGGCCGAGCAGTTCTTGCGGGTTGGGCGGTACCGCGCCAGCCGGTAGTACAGAGAGTCCGAGCAGCGAAGGTACGCGCACGATCGACTCGTCGACACCGATACGGTTGCTTAGCACCCCGGAAAGGCCGGCGTTGTTGCCGAGTTTGAATAGTTCGTACTGTCGCGGTGTGCGCAGGTCGGCATCAATGAGCAAGGTGCGTTCGCCAAGCTGCGAAAAAACGACAGCGAGGTTGGCGGCGATGAAGCTGCGCCCTTCTCCTTTACCCGGGCTGACGACGGCCAGTGCCTTGCGATCACTTTCGGCGTCGAACCAGCGCAGCATGAGCTGGCTGCGCAGGGCGCGCAGTTGCTCGACCACCGGGCTGAAGGGCTTGTAGGCGGCAACCAGTTCATGGCTCAGGCTGGAATCGCCGGCCGGCAGGTAGGGGTAATCGAACTGGCTGGCGAGGGCAAAACGGATGTCGTCTTCGCTGAGCAGTCCAAGCTCGATGGCGGCATCACCAAAGCGTTTGCCCTGCTCTTTTTGGCGCCGCAGGATGTGCTCGGCGTTTCCGGCAGAGAGGCGTCCGCTATCAATGAGGATGGCGCCAATCGAGCGGCCAGTTGCCGTCACAGTAGCAAGTCCGGCTTTGCGGGAAAAGGTCGGTTCCAGCAAGTTCATGGATTGAGTCCGGGTGGGTTCAGGAGGCTGCTACTGGTACGCAGAGTGGTTTCCTGGATCCCGGCCTTCGCCGGAATGACGGTTCTGGCAGTGGGTTCCTGGATTCCGGCCTTCGCCGGAATGACGGTTCTGGCAGTGGTTTTTTGGATTCCGGTCTTCGCCGGAATGACGGTTCTGGCAGTGGATTCCTGGACTCCGGGGTCTGCACTTGCTCTGCTTTTCCTTCGGTCCCCTTCGGTCGCCTTCGCCGGAATGACGGTTCTGGCAGAGGTTTCCTGGATTCCGGCCTTCGCCGGAATGACGGTTATCAGCATGGCACTGGCTCCCGGCGACGCGAGAAGAATCTGAGCAGAATTTCGCGCAGGCCTGGCGGTGGTTCGGTCGAGGCGATGGTGGCCAGCACCGGCAGGTCGATCGCTTCGGACAGATCTTCTGCCGAACGCACCCGCCGGTTGCCGAGTTCGAGCATGAGCGCGGCGCCCACGCCGAGCAGGGTACCGAGGAAGATCGAGATGAGGACGTTGAGGAACACCTTCGGCTTGGAAGGATTCGTGGGCTCTGAGGCGGGGTTGAGAACAACCGCGTTGGTCTGCACCGAGAGGCTCTCCAGGCGGGTTTGCGCCGAGCGCTGGCTGACGCCTTCGAAGGCACGCTGGGCAGATTCGACATCGCGCTTAAGCACGCTCATTTCGTCGCGCTGCTTGTTCAGGTCGAGCACGCGGGTTTTCTGCGTTTCCATGGCTTCGAGCAATTCTTTTTCCTTTTGCTTGCCGACCTGGTAGGAGGTGCCGAGGCTGCTGGAAATTTTCCGGGTTTCACTGTCCAGCCGGGTTCTGAGCGAGGCCAGCTCGGATTCGGCACGCAGTGTTTGCGGGTGGTTCTTGCCGAGGTTAACGTTGCTTTCCTGCTGCTTGGCTTCAAGGCGCGCGATGTCGGATTTGAGTCCGTTGATCAGCGGGTGCTGCATCACTTCGGTCAGGGTTTCGGAGCCGCCGGCGGATTTTCTCTTGCTGTGGCTATCGGAAGTCTGCCCCTGCACGACGGTCAGTTGCGTGGAGAGTTCGTTGAGCTTGGCGGTTTCGTGGTCGAGCCGTTCTTCGGTGGCGACGATGCCGGTTTTCTGCTGGTAGCTGGAGAGCGCTTTCTGGGCATTTTCGAGCTTGTCTCGCGTGATTTTGGTCTGCCCTTCGAACCAGGTGGCATTCTGCCGGGCAGGCTCAACCTTGAGTTCGAGATTGACGTCGATGTAGGCCTGCGCAAAGGCGTTGGCCACGCCTGCGGTAAAGGCCGGATCGGCACCGCTGTAGTTGATGTTGATGACGTTGCTCTCGCGCGAGGGTTTGACGTCGAGCTTCTTCTGCAGCAGGTTGGCCAGCCAGTCAGTAAGCTTGCCCTTGCCTTCGGTGGCTTCCTGCCATTGCTCCTTGATCACCGGGCTTTCGTCCATGCGCAGCAGCTTGACCACGCGCTGAGCAACACGGTTGCTGTTGATGATGTCGACCTGGGTGGCCATGTAGCCGGGCGAGATCAGGCCGGGCAGCACCATTCCCATAATGGGATCGGGCGACTTGACGTCAATGACGACGGCCGTACTGGCGGTGTATTGTTTGGGCAGAACCAGGCTGACGATCAGGGTAGTCAGCACGGTGGCGAGCAGGATATACAGCGCCAGCCGGGCGCGCGCACGCAGGATGAGCAGGAATTGTTGGATGGTCATGGCTGTCTGCTCGTTCCTAGAAAATGCTTTCGCGCACGTAGATCACGTCGTTGGGCAGTACGGGATCGGTTAATTCGGGTGAGCGTTTTTCGATCACCCCTTCAGCGTTCTTGCGATGCAGACGCAGACGCCATTCGCTGCCGCGCATGGTGGGGCCGCCGCCCTGGGCGAGCGCCTGCATGATGGTCATTTCGCGCTCGATGCGGTAGGCACCGGGGCGCTGCGCTTCGCCGTAGATATAAAACACCGGGGCGCGGTGTACGTAGATCGTGTCACCCCCGGAGAGAATTATGTCTTCTTCGGTTTTTTCGTTAAGGTACAACGCAGGAATATCGATGACCTTGCGGAACGGTTTGCCCTTGCGCATACCGGTAACAATGGCGACGTCGTCGCCTCCGGGGGTTGCACCGCCAGCCGCAGCCAGCATGTCGCTGACGCGGGTGTTGAAGGTTTCGAGAGGGAAGCGGCCGGGGCGGTTCACCTGCCCAAGCACACCGACCTGATTCCCGCGTACCTGCATGACAACGATGTTGACCTGCGGTTGTTGTACAAAGCCACCGTCCTTGAGCGCTGCGGCGATCTTCTTTTCGGCCGCCGCGACCGGAAGGCCACCGAGTTCGACAGCGCCGATCAGCGGATACGTGACCGAACCGTTTTCCGACACGCGCGTGTCGATGGTGAGGTCAGGATTCTGGAATACCTGGATGCGGATCGAGTCGCCCGGCCCGAGCGGGTAATCCAGTTGCGTGAGCTTGTCCTGGGCGCTGACATTCATCGCAGTAAATGCTGCAATGAAGGTCAGTACCAGGGTCAGTGCATGCATAAAACGACGAATCATGTGTTCTCCGTTTAAGTTTCTGAAATCCCGTTGGGGATCGTCAGGTGAATCTC
This sequence comes from Burkholderiales bacterium, assembly GCA_038203745.1. Classification (GTDB taxonomy): domain Bacteria; phylum Pseudomonadota; class Gammaproteobacteria; order Burkholderiales; family Rhodocyclaceae; genus Propionivibrio. The sequence continues at coordinate 15,632 of JBBRDR010000064.1, forward strand.
AACTTTTGCCGTCATTCCGGCGCAGGCGACCGAAGGAAGTGCAGAGCCCGGAATCCAGCTTCATTCCCCTTTTCGCCGTCATTCCGGCGCAGGCCGGAATCCAGTTTCATTCCCAAGTCCTGGATCCCGGCCTTCGCCGGGATGACAAGTCCTCGTCTATCCAGCTTCATTCCCCTTTTCGCCGTCATTCCGGCGCAGGCCGGAATCCAGCTTCATTTCCCTTTTCGTCGTCATTCCGGCGTAGGCCGGAATCCAGTTTCATTTCAAAGTCCTGGATCCCGGCCTTCGCCGGGATGACGAGTCCTCGTCTGTCCCGTTTCTTTCCCTATTCGCCGTCATTCCGGCGTAAGCCGGAATCCAGCTTCATTCCCCTTTTCGCCGTCATTCCGGCGCAGGCCGGAATCCAGTTTCATTCCCAAGTCCTGGATCCCGGCCTTCGCCGGGATGACAAGTCCTCGTCTATCCAGCTTCATTCCC
>JBBRDR010000065.1:0-15957 GCA_038203745.1 Burkholderiales bacterium
GAAATGGTCATGCCGGGCGACAACATCCAGATGACGGTCAAGCTGATCAACCCGATCGCCATGGAAGAAGGTCTGCGTTTCGCCATTCGTGAAGGCGGTCGTACCGTCGGCGCCGGTGTCGTCGCCAAGATCATCGAGTAAAAGGTAACAAAGACGTAAAAGGCGCTTCCGAACCGGAGCGCCTTTTGTCTCTGCTGCAGGGGTGTAGCTCAATTGGTAGAGCAACGGTTTCCAAAACCGTAGGTCGGGAGTTCGATTCTCTCCGCCCCTGCCATCACATAATTTAAGCGGAAGAAATGGTCGATAAAATCAAGTTTGCGTTGGCGTTGTTGCTGTTGGTTGCCGGCGTGGCGGGCTTTTACTTGCTGGCAGAGCAGGCGATGATTTTGCGCGTTCTGGCGGTGTTTGCCGGTCTCGGGCTTTCCGCCGCAGTGGCGTGGCAAACCGAGCCAGGCCGGGAATTCTTCAGTTTTGCCAAAGAAGCAAGCAACGAAGCGAAGAAAGTGGTTTGGCCAACCCGTAAAGAGACGCTGCAGACGACTGGTATGGTGTTCGCTTTTGTTGTGGTGATGGCGCTTTTCCTCTGGCTGACAGACAAAAGCCTTGAGTGGGTGCTGTATGACTTGATACTTGGCTGGAGAAAATCATGAGTATGCGCTGGTACGTGGTTCATGCTTATTCCGGTTTCGAGAAAAGCGTACAACGTGCGCTCGCCGAGCGTATTGAACGTCAGGGAATGCAGGATGTGTTTGGTCGTGTTCTGGTGCCGGTCGAAGAGGTTGTCGAATTGAAGCTGGGTCAGAAGAGCATCACCGAACGGAAGTTCTTCCCCGGTTATGTGCTGGTGGAAATGGAGATGAACGATGAGTCGTGGCATCTTGTAAAAAGCACACCAAAAGTAACCGGTTTTGTCGGCGGTTCGGCCAACAAGCCAACTCCGATTTCCGAAAAAGAAGTCGAAAAGATCATGCAGCAGATGCAGGACGGCGTTGAAAAGCCGCGCCCCAAGGTGTTGTTCGAGCCGGGCGAGATCGTCCGGGTCAAGGATGGCCCGTTTACCGATTTTCATGGCTCAGTTGAGCATGTTAATTATGAAAAAAATCGCCTGCGGGTGTCTGTGACCATTTTTGGTCGGGCCACGCCGGTGGAATTGGAGTTTGGTCAGGTCGAAAAAGCTTGATTCTGCCTGAAGGGTTTTGACAGATTTAGATGGCAGTGCGTGCTAGGTTCAGCGTACTGCAGGTAGAGCGGCTTCCGGGTCGCATTTGTTGTTGGGGAGCGCCAAATAAGCGCGTTTGTACCCGTTTAAAGGAGTTATACCGTGGCAAAGAAAATTGTCGGCTTTATCAAGCTGCAAGTGCCGGCGGGCAAGGCTAATCCTTCCCCCCCGATCGGCCCCGCGCTAGGTCAGCGCGGCCTGAACATCATGGAATTCTGCAAGGCTTTTAACGCACAGACCCAAGGTCTGGAGCCGGGCTTGCCGATTCCGGTGGTGATTACCGCCTTCGCTGACAAGAGCTTCACCTTCATCATGAAGACGCCGCCGGCGAGTATTCTGATCAAGAAAGCCTCTGGCGTGCAAAAAGGTAGTGCGAAGCCCCATACCGACAAGGTTGGCAAGCTGACCCGCGCCCAATGCGAAGCGATCGCTACTCAAAAAATGCCTGATCTGACCGCCGCCGACATGGATGCGGCCGTGCGTACGATCGCCGGCAGCGCCCGTTCAATGGGCATTACCGTGGAGGGCCTCTAACATGGCAACTCTAAGCAAGCGCCAAAAAGCCATACAAGGCAAGGTTGATCATAACAAGAGCTACGCCGTTGGCGAAGCGCTGAAAATGGCCAAGGAATTTGCTACCGCCAAGTTTGACGAGTCGATTGATGTCGCCGTCAGCCTGGGTATTGATGCGCGCAAATCGGATCAACTGGTTCGCGGCTCAGTGGTTCTGCCTGCAGGTACGGGCAAGACCGTACGCGTTGCCGTTTTCGCCCAGGGCGAAAAAGCAGACGCAGCGAAGGCTGCCGGTGCGGATATCGTTGGATTTGAAGATCTCGCGGCTGATATCAAGGCCGGCAATATGAATTTTGACGTGGTTATTGCCACGCCGGATGCTATGCGCGTCGTTGGTCAACTGGGTCAGATCCTGGGTCCGCGTGGCCTGATGCCCAATCCAAAAGTGGGTACGGTAACCATGGATGTGACGACGGCTGTCAAGAATGCCAAGGCCGGTCAGGTTCAGTACCGTACTGACAAGGGCGGAATTGTGCATAGCACCATCGGCCGCGCTTCCTTTGATGCTGAAAAGCTTGAGCAGAATCTGAAGGCGCTGGTTGATGCGCTGACCAAGGCCAAGCCAGCCAACTCGAAGGGCCAGTATCTGAAGAAAATCGCGATATCCAGCACCATGGGTCCAGGGGTGCGCGTAGATTCGGCCTCGCTGTAATGATTTAAAGCAGAGTCGATGAATTGATTCTTGATTCGTCTCTGGAAAGAACTTTGGGCTGTCAGTGGTTGTATTGCTGGCAGATCGTCAAAGACCGCAGGTGCCCGAGGGCGGAACAATGCCCGAAAGCTTAAGTGTGTAAGCGGCCTGCGTAGACGGTGAGCCCCGAACAGGATATCTCGGCAGTCTTTATGAGGATTGCCGGTGCTCTTGGTTCAGGTCGCCGTGGGTGCGGTTGTCCAGCCGGGCATATCGTGTGTTGACTTGAGAGGAGAAAGACCCATGGGTCTCAATCTTGATGAAAAGAAAGCCGTCGTGGCTGAGGTGTCGGCTAAGGTAGCTACCGCCCAGACTATCGTTGTGGCTGAGTACAGTGGACTTGAGGTGGCTCACCTCACCAAGCTGCGCGCTCAGGCTCGCAAGTCTGGCGTGTATCTACGCGTGCTAAAAAACACTTTGGTGCGTCGCGCGGTTGAAGGCAGCCCGTTTGCTGACCTCGCCGGGCAGATGACGGGTCCGTTGATTTATGGTATTTCCGAGGATCCGGTTGCTGCAGCAAAAGTGTTAAATGACTTTGCGAAAACCAATGATAAGCTGGTTCTGAAAGCTGGCGGATATGCCGGTAAGGTGCTGGACAAAGCCGGTGTGCAAGCACTTGCCTCGATCCCGAGCCGTGATGAACTGCTGGCCAAGCTGCTTGGCGTGATGAAGGCTCCGGTTTCCGGGTTTGCCGTCGCGCTCGGTGCGTTGGCCAAGCAGCGTGAACAAGCTACGGCCTGAACGCGCGTAGCTGACCGCTGCGACATTCGCATTTGATAGTTTTTACGAGTATCCAGATTTAGGAGTTTATTGATTATGGCGATTACCAAAGAAGACATCCTCGAAGCCGTTGGTAGCATGACGGTTATGGATTTGAACGACCTGGTTAAGGCGTTCGAAGAGAAGTTTGGCGTTTCTGCTGCGGCCATGTCCGTTGCAGGTCCGGCTGCCGCTGCCGCTGCTGTTGAAGAGCAGACCGAATTCACCGTCATGCTGCTGGGTTGTGGCGAGAAGAAGGTTGAAGTGATCAAGGTGGTCCGCGCAGCAACGGGCCTCGGTCTGAAGGAAGCTAAAGACCTCGTTGATGGTGCCCCCAAGGCCGTCAAAGAAGCGATATCCAAGGCGGATGCTGAAGCCCTCAAGAAGTTGCTTGAGGATGCAGGTGCCAAGGTCGAGGTTAAGTAATCTCGGCTTCGTTTGATGGGCTGGCCGCTTTTAGCAGCCAGCCCTTTTGTGCTTTTCCGGAAACGACTACGTTAGTTGGCCGTTTCTACCGATTGGATGTGCAGTTGTAGCGTGCAAATGCAAGTACGAATGGCAGTGATACAACAGGCGAATGTGATTCGCTTTTGCTGACTAATTGTTTTTACGTTTGTCCGTTGCAAACCGGCTTGAGTCTAGTGACTCTGGTCGGGATGCGCTAGAGGATTTTGCTTTCTGAGCTCGGAGCGACCATGACCTACTCCTACACCGAGAAAAAACGTATCCGCAAGAGTTTCGCCAAGCGCGCCAATGTGCTTGACGTACCTTTCTTGCTGGCCACTCAACTGGAATCTTTCACCGCATTTTTGCAGGCCGCTGTTCCGCCTGCGCAGCGAAAGAATCAGGGGCTGCAAGCGGCGTTCTCCTCGATCTTTCCGATCGTTAGCCACAGCGGTAATGCCCGACTGGAATTTGTCAGTTTTGCGCTTGCCGAACCAGCCTTCGACGTCAAGGAATGCCAGCAGCGCGGCCTGACATTTGCGTCGGCTCTGCGTGCGAAAGTTCGCCTGATCATTCTTGATCGCGAGGCGCCGGACACCATCAAGGAAGTCAAGGAGCAGGAAGTGTACATGGGTGAAATTCCACTCATGACAACGACCGGCTCTTTCGTCATCAATGGTACTGAGCGCGTTATCGTTTCCCAGCTGCACCGCTCGCCAGGCGTGTTCTTTGAGCATGACCGCGGCAAGACGCATAGTTCGGGAAAACTGCTATTCTCAGCCCGGGTGATTCCTTATCGTGGTTCGTGGCTGGATTTTGAATTCGATCCGAAGGATATTCTGTTCTTCCGTGTTGACCGTCGCCGCAAGATGCCGGTAACCACCCTGCTCAAAGCTATCGGCCTGACGCCTGAGCAGATCCTGCGTGAGTTTTTTGATTTTGACACATTCCAGTTAAGCAAGAAGGGCATTGAGTTCCATCTCGTGCCTGAGCGGTTACGTGGTGAGGTCGCGCGTTTCGATTTCTGCGACAAGTCCGGCAAGGTTCTCGTGGCCAAGGACAAACGCATTACCGGCAAGCATATCCGGGAACTGGATGCGGAAGGCATAAAGCAGATCGTGGTTCCGGAAGACTTTCTTGTTACCCGGGTGGTCGCTCAGAATATTATTGACAAGGACTCAGGCGAGATTCTCGCCAATGCCAATGATGAAATCACCGAGACTTTGCTGGCCAAGCTGGTTGAAGCCGGTGTTGAATCGTTGCAGACGCTTTACATAAACGATCTGGATCGTGGTGGCTTTATTTCGCATACATTGCGCACTGACGAGACGATTTCCAAGCAGGCTGCACGTGTGGCGATCTACCGCATGATGCGCCCCGGTGAGCCACCGACGGAAGAAGCGGTTGAGATTCTTTTCAACGGCTTGTTCTACTCGGATGATCGTTACGACCTCTCGGCTGTTGGCCGGATGAAGTTCAACCGTCGTGTTGTACGCACTGACGTCGTTGAATACAAGGTGATGGTCAAGCATGTTCCCGCCAAGCGTGAAGGCATCGTCAAGGCAATTATTGATACAGCAGGGGGAGCGCAAGCGGCTGTTGAGTTGCTGCTCAGCGAGTTGTCATACGGTATGCGCGCCGTTGCCGAAAACCTGACAGCAGATGATGCATCGGCACTATCAGCGCAACTGAAGAGCCTTGCTGTTACTAGTGAAATTCGCGAGCAATTGACGCTATCGCCACGTGATATCGTTGAAGTTATCAAGATTCTAGTTGAACTGCGCAATGGTCGCGGTGATATTGATGATATTGATCACCTTGGTAACCGTCGCGTACGTTCCGTAGGTGAACTGGCCGAGAATCAGTTCCGTGCCGGTCTAGTACGTGTTGAACGGGCTGTCAAGGAACGCCTGTCACAGGCCGAGTCGGACAATCTGATGCCGCACGATCTGATCAATGCCAAGCCGATCAGCGCTGCAGTGCGCGAATTCTTCGGGTCAAGCCAGTTGTCGCAATTTATGGACCAGACCAATCCGCTTTCCGAGATTACGCACAAGCGTCGCGTCTCGGCTCTTGGGCCAGGCGGTTTGACCCGTGAGCGCGCTGGTTTTGAAGTGCGCGACGTACATCCGACACATTACGGTCGCGTTTGTCCGATCGAAACGCCGGAAGGCCCAAACATCGGTTTGATCAACTCTCTGGCGCTGTATGCCCGCACTAACGAGTACGGTTTCCTGGAAACGCCGTATCGCAAAGTGATCGATAGCAAAGTGACCGACCAGATTGAATATCTGTCGGCCATTGTTGAGGGTGGTTTCATTATTGCTCAGGCCAATGCCGCACTGGGTGATGACAATCTGCTCAGTGATGATTTGGTGACCTGCCGTGAAAAAGGTGAAACCATTTTGGCCGAGCCGGCGCGTGTTCACTATATGGACGTGGCCCCAGGGCAGATCGTTTCGGTGGCGGCTTCGCTGATCCCCTTCCTTGAGCATGACGATGCAAACCGCGCACTGATGGGTGCCAACATGCAACGTCAGGCGGTGCCTTGCCTGCGACCAGAAAAACCGGTGGTTGGTACTGGTATCGAACGCACAGTCGCTGTCGACTCGGGTACGGCGGTGCAGGCGCTACGTGGCGGCAAGGTTGACTATGTCGACGCATCGCGCATTGTGGTTCGCGTCAATGACGACGAGACCGTTTCAGGCGAAGTGGGCGTTGATATTTATAACCTGGTGAAGTACACCCGCTCCAACCAGAACACTAATATCAATCAGCGTCCGCTGGTGCGTGTCGGTGACATCATCGCACAGGGTGACGTGGTGGCCGACGGGGCATCGACCGACAAGGGTGAGCTCGCGCTGGGGCAGAACATGCTGATCGCGTTCATGCCGTGGAACGGCTACAACTTTGAAGATTCGATTCTGATCTCCGAGCGCGTTGTTGCTGAAGACCGTTTTACATCGATACATATCGAAGAACTGACGGTTGTCGCTCGCGATACCAAGCTTGGGCCTGAAGAAATTACCCGCGATATTGCCTCTTTGGGTGAATCGCAACTGTCGCGACTTGATGAATCCGGTATCGTCTATATTGGTGCTGAAGTTGAAGCCGGCGACGTGCTGGTCGGCAAAGTGACACCCAAGGGTGAAACCCAGCTGACGCCGGAAGAAAAGCTGTTGCGTGCCATCTTCGGCGAAAAAGCATCCGATGTTAAGGACACCTCACTGCGCGTGCAGTCCGGTATCGCTGGTACAGTTATCGATGTTCAAGTGTTTACCCGCGAGGGTATCGAGCGCGACAATCGTGCCCAATCGATCATCGATGACCATTTGCGTGGTTACAAGCTGGATCTGGCCGATCAGATGCGTATCGTTGAGCGTGATGCATTCGCCCGTGTCGAACGTCTGATTACAGGTAAGGCGGCCAATGGTGGCCCGAAGCGTTTGGCCAAGGGTACGGTTATTACCCAGGACTACCTTGCCGGCATTGATGCGCACCACTGGTTCGACATCCGCATGGCTGACGACGACGTGGCACAGCAACTTGAGTCACTGCGTGATGGTCTGGAGCAGACGCGCAAAGACTTTGATGTTGCTTTCGACGAGAAACGCAAGAAGCTTACCCAGGGCGACGAATTGCCACCGGGCGTGCAGAAGATGGTCAAGGTCTATGTGGCCGTCAAGCGTCGTTTGCAATCGGGTGACAAGATGGCCGGTCGCCACGGTAACAAGGGCGTAGTTTCGCGCATTGTTCCGGTTGAAGACATGCCGCACATGGCCGATGGCCGTACGGTTGATATCGTGCTGAATCCGCTGGGCGTACCTTCACGGATGAACGTTGGACAGGTGCTCGAAGTTCATCTCGGTCTCGCTGCCAAGGGTCTTGGATTCAAGATTGGTGACATGTTGCGCCGTCAGGCTAATGTCAAGGAAATGCGTGGTTTCCTAGATCAGGTCTATAACAGCAATGGTAAGCCTGAAGACCTTGATCAGCTCAACGACAAGGAAATCATGGAAATGGCCGGCAATCTTGTAGCTGGCGTGCCGTTTGCTACCCCGGTATTTGATGGAGCCAAAGAAGAGGAAATCAAGGACATGTTGAGACTGGCCGGAATGCCGGAATCAGGTCAGATGACCTTGTTTGACGGGCGTACTGGCGAGCAGTTTGAACGTCAGGTGACCGTGGGTTATATGCACGTACTCAAGTTGCACCATTTGGTTGATGACAAGATGCACGCCCGCTCGACCGGCCCGTACTCGCTGGTGACTCAGCAACCGCTCGGTGGTAAGGCGCAGTTTGGTGGTCAGCGCTTCGGTGAAATGGAAGTGTGGGCGCTTGAGGCTTACGGTGCCGCCTATGTCCTTCAGGAAATGCTGACGGTCAAGTCGGATGACGTGAATGGCCGGACCAAGGTCTATGAGAGCATAGTCAAGGGCGATCACAAGATCGAAGCCGGTATGCCGGAGTCGTTCAACGTGCTGGTCAAGGAAATTCGCTCGCTGGCCATCGATATTGACCTTGAGCGCTATTAAGGTGTCGTCTGCCAGCCGCAGTTGAAAGACAGGAGTCGCAGCCTCTGCTGCGACTTGTAGAATTTGGGTTCTCACCCCGAACGGAGTGAAAGATGAAAGCACTACTTGATTTGTTCAAACAGGTAACGCAAGAAGAACAGTTCGATGCGATTACTATTGGCCTTGCCTCGCCGGATAAAATACGATCCTGGTCTTACGGCGAAGTCAAAAAGCCGGAAACGATCAACTATCGTACCTTCAAGCCGGAACGTGATGGCTTGTTCTGCGCCAAGATTTTTGGCCCGATCAAGGATTACGAATGTCTGTGCGGCAAGTACAAGCGCCTCAAGCATCGAGGTGTAATTTGTGAGAAGTGCGGCGTCGAGGTCACTTTATCCAAGGTTCGCCGTGAGCGGATGGCACACATCGAACTGGCGTCGCCGGTCGCGCACATCTGGTTCCTGAAGAGCTTGCCGAGCCGTCTCGGCATGGTGCTTGACATGACCTTGCGTGATATCGAGCGCGTGCTTTACTTTGAAGCCTTTGTCGTTTGCGACCCGGGCATGACGCCACTGACCCGTGGCCAGTTATTGACAGAAGATGACTGCCTTGCCAAGGTTGAAGAATACGGCGACGACTTCTATGCCGCGATGGGCGCCGAGGGTATTCGGGAATTGCTGCGCTCAATCGATCTGAGTAGCGAAGTTGATCGCTTGCGTTCGGAGCTTGAAACCACGACCTCGGAAACCAAGAGCAAAAAATTCTCCAAGCGCTTGAAGATTCTCGAAGGCTTCCAGAAATCCGGGATCAAGCCGGAGTGGATGGTACTTGAGGTGCTGCCGGTCCTGCCACCGGATTTGCGTCCGCTGGTTCCGCTTGATGGTGGGCGCTTTGCAACGTCCGATTTGAACGATCTCTATCGCCGCGTGATCAACCGCAACAATCGCCTCAAGCGCTTGCTTGAGTTGAAAGCGCCGGAAATCATCGTACGTAACGAAAAGCGCATGCTGCAGGAAGCAGTGGACTCGTTGCTGGACAACGGTCGTCGCGGCAAGGCCATGACTGGCGCCAACAAGCGCCCGCTCAAGTCGCTGGCCGACATGATCAAGGGCAAGGGCGGTCGTTTCCGTCAAAACCTGCTCGGCAAGCGCGTCGATTATTCCGGCCGTTCGGTCATTGTCGTTGGGCCTCAGCTCAAATTGCATCAGTGCGGTTTGCCCAAGCTGATGGCGCTTGAACTCTTCAAACCCTTTATTTTCAATAAGCTCGAATTGATGGGTCTGGCAACAACCATCAAGCAAGCCAAGAAAATGGTTGAGTCGCAAGAGCCGGTGGTGTGGGATATCCTCGAAGATGTGATCCGCGAACATCCGATCATGCTCAACCGTGCGCCGACACTCCACCGTCTGGGTATTCAGGCTTTTGAGCCGACCTTGATTGAAGGCAAGGCGATCCAACTGCACCCGCTCGTTTGTGCGGCGTTCAACGCCGACTTCGACGGCGACCAGATGGCGGTTCACGTTCCTCTGTCACTTGAAGCGCAGATGGAATGCCGTACCCTGATGCTGGCCTCGAATAATGTGCTCTCCCCAGCCAACGGCGAGCCGATCATCGTGCCGTCGCAAGATATCGTTCTCGGCCTTTACTATGCGACACGCGAGCGCATCAACGCCAAGGGCGAAGGGATGATTTTTCCTGACCTGGCGGAAATCACGCGCGCCATGCAGGCCAACGAACTTGATGTGCATGCCAAGATTTCAGTGCGTATTCGTGAATTCGAAAAGAGCGGCGAAAACGGTTGGAAGGAAAAAATTACTCGCTACAACACCACGGCAGGCCGTGCCTTGCTGTCTGAAATTCTACCCAAGGGCCTACCTTTCAGTGTGCTCGATAAGCCGCTCAAGAAGAAAGAAATTTCCAAACTGATTAATGCGGCCTTCCGTCGCTGCGGCTTGAAGGAAACGGTTATTTTTGCCGACAAACTGATGCAGAATGGTTATCGTCTGGCAACGCGTGCCGGCATTTCGATCTGCTCGGACGACATGCTGGTTCCGACCCAGAAGGGCGAGATCATTGCTGCGGCAGAAAAAGAAGTTAAGGAAATCGAAAGCCAATACACCAACGGTCTGGTTACCAACGGTGAGCGTTACAACAAGGTCGTCGATATCTGGGGTCGTACTGGCGATCAGGTGGCCAAGGTCATGATGGAACAGCTCGGTCATGAAGAAGTTATCGATCGGCACGGCACGAAGGTCAAGCAGGAATCGTTCAACTCTATCTACATGATGGCTGATTCCGGTGCGCGGGGTTCAGCGGCGCAGATTCGTCAGCTGGCGGGTATGCGTGGTCTGATGGCCAAACCGGACGGTTCGATTATCGAAACGCCAATTACCACCAACTTCCGCGAAGGTCTGAACGTTCTCCAGTACTTCATCTCGACGCACGGTGCGCGTAAAGGTTTGGCCGATACAGCGTTGAAGACAGCGAACTCGGGTTATCTGACACGCCGTCTGGTCGACGTGACGCAAGATCTGGTTGTGATTCAGGATGATTGCGGTACCGAAAACGGCGTCACCATGAAAGCCTTGATTGAAGGCGGTGAAGTGATAGAGGCCTTGCGCGAGCGCATTCTAGGCCGCGTAACAATCGCTGATGTGGTCAATCCGGAAACCGACGAAACCGTAGTCGAAACCGGTACGCTGATAAATGAAGACATCTGTGATCTGATTGATCAACTCGGTATTGATGAAGTCAAGGTGCGTACGCCGCTGACCTGCGACACACGCTACGGTCTGTGTGCCAAGTGTTATGGCCGCGATCTGGGTCGTGGCACGCCGGTTAATGTTGGCGAAGCGGTAGGTGTGATCGCAGCGCAGTCGATTGGAGAGCCGGGCACCCAGCTCACCATGCGTACCTTCCACGTGGGTGGTGCGGCATCGCGTGCGGCAGTTGCCAGTCAGGTTGAGACCAAGAGTGCGGGTGTGGTGCGTTTCACTGCATCGATGCGCTACGTAACCAGCGCCAAGGGCGAAAAAATCGTCATTACACGTTCCGGTGAGGTATTGATCACTGACGATAATGGCCGTGAGCGCGAGAAGCACAAAGTGCCTTACGGTTCCACCCTACAGGTTTCTGACGGACAGCAGGCTAAGGCCGGTACCAAGCTGGCGACCTGGGATCCGCATACCCGGCCAATCATTGCTGAGTACTCGGGACTGGTTAAATTCGAAAACGTTGAAGAAGGCGTGACTGTAGCCAAACAGATCGACGAAGTGACCGGCCTTTCAACGCTGGTGGTTATCGATCCGAAGCGTGGTGGTAAAGCGCAGACCAAGGGCTTGCGCCCACAGGTTCGGCTCTATGACGTCAACGGTGAAGAAGTACGGATGCATGGCAGCGAGCATGCCGTAACGATTACCTTCCAGGTTGGTGCGATTATTACCGTGCTTGACGGGCAGCAGATTTCAGTCGGTGATGTATTGGCGCGTCTGCCGCAAGAGTCAGCGAAAACACGCGATATTACCGGTGGTCTGCCACGCGTTGCCGAGCTCTTTGAAGCGCGTACGCCGAAAGATGCCGGTATGCTTGCTGAGTTCACCGGCACCATGTCTTTTGGCAAGGATACCAAGGGCAAGCAGCGTCTAGTTATTACTGACCTAGAAGGCGCAACCCACGAGTACTTGATACCCAAAGACAAGCACGTTCTGGTGCACGATGGCCAGGTGGTCAACAAGGGCGAGTTGATTGTCGATGGTGCGCCTGATCCGCATGACATTCTGCGTTACCGTGGTGTCGAGGCGCTGGCGGTGTATATCACCGACGAGGTGCAGGACGTGTATCGCTTGCAGGGTGTGAAGATCAATGACAAGCACATTGAGGTCATCGTGCGTCAGATGCTGCGACGCGTCATTGTGATTGATTCGGGTGACACCAAATTTATTCGGGGCGAACAGGTTGAACGCGCACATTTGCTTGATGAAAACGACCGTATGGCGGCAGCAGGAAAGCTTCCGGCAAGTTACGAGCCGGTGTTGCTGGGCATTACCAAGGCCTCCTTGTCTACCGATTCGTTTATCTCGGCGGCGTCCTTCCAGGAAACCACCCGTGTTCTGACCGAAGCCGCAATTATGGGCAAACGCGACGAACTGCGCGGTCTCAAGGAAAACGTCATCGTCGGTCGTCTCATACCGGCGGGTACGGGTCTAGCGTATCACCGGATGCGCAAGAGCAATGTGGCGGGTGTCGATCTGGCAGCCGCCGTGCAAGGTGTTGTCAACGACGCAGCACCGGTCGTCGAGAATGTGCAGGACACTCCGGTCGCTTGACTTGAGGCTTGATAGACCCTAGAATCTCGGGTCTTTGTCGGCTAGGGCTAACCATTGCCCGTGCCAGTTATAAAAAAATCGCTAAGGCGGACTTTGCTCCGCCTTGGTTTTTTTGCAGAGATCATGCTCATTAAAGAGTTGATACTGCAGGGAATTTAGGGATAGAAATATGCCAACCATTAACCAGCTTGTGCGCAAACCGCGCGAAGCCGTAAAGAGCAAGAGTAAAGTTCCGGCGCTCGAGAACTGCCCGCAAAAGCGCGGTGTTTGTACGCGCGTCTACACCACGACTCCGAAAAAGCCGAATTCTGCATTGCGAAAAGTTTGCAAGGTTCGTCTGACCAATGGATTCGAGGTTATTTCGTACATCGGCGGCGAAGGGCACAACCTTCAGGAGCACTCAGTGGTTCTGATTCGCGGCGGTCGTGTTAAAGACTTGCCGGGTGTGCGTTACCACACCGTGCGCGGATCGCTCGATACGCAAGGCGTCAAGGACCGGAAACAAAGTCGTTCGAAGTACGGTACCAAGCGTCCGAAAGCGGCTTAATTGTCGTTTGAGTAAGTGGCCGCTCAGATGGGCGGCCGCGAGGTCCGGTGCATGTCGCGCCGTTCTTCAACTGAATTGAAATTTTGAGAGGTTGTTATGCCACGTCGTCGTGAAGTACCAAAACGCGATATTCTGCCCGATCCGAAGTTTGGCAATATTGAAGTCTCCAAATTCGTAAACACCATCATGATGAGCGGCAAGAAGTCTGTTGCCGAGCGCATTGTGTATGGCGCATTTGACATTATTGTTACTAAGGGTGGCAAAGACCCGATCGAAGTGTTCGGTCTGGCCATGAACAACATCAAGCCGCTGGTTGAGGTTAAAAGCCGCCGCGTTGGTGGCGCTAACTATCAGGTGCCGGTTGAAGTTCGCCCGAGCCGTCGTATGGCGCTGGCCATGCGCTGGTTGCGTGAAGCGGCTCGCAAACGTTCTGAAAAATCGATGGGCCAGCGTTTAGCCGCCGAGATGCTCGAAGCCGCTGAAAACCGTGGTGGGGCCGTCAAGAAGCGCGATGAAGTACACCGTATGGCGGATGCCAACAAGGCGTTTGCGCACTTCCGGTTCTGATTTTTTTACCGTCGCAGACAGTCTGCTGACGATCGTTCTTTATTAGTGAAGGTTTATTACTGTGGCACGCAAAACTCCTATCGACCGCTACCGCAATATTGGTATTAGCGCGCACATTGACGCCGGCAAGACGACGGTGACTGAGCGTATCCTCTTCTACACCGGCGTGAATCACAAGATTGGTGAAGTCCATGATGGTGCAGCCACCATGGACTGGATGGAGCAGGAGCAGGAGCGTGGCATTACCATCACTTCAGCTGCGACAACCTGCTTCTGGAAGGGCATGGGTGCTCAGTATCCAGACCACCGTATTAACATCATTGACACCCCTGGGCACGTTGACTTCACCATCGAGGTGGAGCGTTCGATGCGGGTTCTCGATGGCGCGTGTATGGTGTATTGCGCAGTTGGCGGCGTGCAGCCGCAATCGGAAACGGTTTGGCGTCAGGCTAACAAGTACAAGGTTCCACGTCTTGCCTTCGTGAACAAGATGGATCGTCAAGGCGCCGACTTCTTCAAGGTCGTCCAGCAGATGGGTACCCGCCTCAAGGCGAACCCGGTGCCGATCGTTATCCCGATTGGCAAGGAGGATAATTTCCAGGGTGTCGTTGATCTGATCAAGATGAAGGCCATTTTCTGGGATGAGGCGTCGCAGGGTATGAAGTTTGACTATCGCGAGATTCCGGCAGAGTTGCTGGAGCAAGCGAAAGAGTGGCGTGGCAAGATGGTTGAGGTGGCAGCTGAGTCCTCAGAAGAGCTGATGAATCAGTATTTGGAGTCCGGTGACCTAACCGAGGCGCAAATCATCAAGGGTTTGCGTGATCGTACAATTGCTTGCGAAATCCAGCCGATGCTGTGCGGCACAGCGTTCAAAAACAAGGGTGTGCAACGCATGCTCGATGCGGTCATTGATCTGCTGCCCTCGCCAGTTGATATTCCGCCGGTAACAGGTGAGAACGAAAAAGGCTTGCCCGAAACCCGGGATGCGGATGATGGCGCCAAGTTTTCGGCATTGGCCTTCAAGCTGATGACCGACCCGTATGTGGGTCAGCTGACTTTTATCCGTGTGTATTCCGGCGTACTGAAGTCAGGCGATACCATTTACAACCCGATCAAAGGGCGCAAAGAGCGTATCGGTCGTGTGCTGCAGATGCATGCCAACAACCGTGAAGAAATAAAAGAAGTTTTGGCCGGCGACATCGCGGCTTGTGTCGGTCTGAAGGAAGTCACCACGGGAGAGACTCTGTGTGATCCGTCGGCTGTTATTACCCTTGAGCGTATGATTTTTCCGGAGCCGGTGATCCATATTGCGGTTGAGCCGAAAACCAAGGCCGACCAAGAAAAAATGGGTATCGCACTGAGCCGTCTGGCTAACGAGGATCCCTCGTTTCGCGTACGTACCGATGAAGAAACCGGCCAGACCATTATTTCGGGTATGGGTGAGTTGCACCTTGAGATCATCGTTGATCGCATGAAACGTGAGTTCGGCGTAGAAGCTAATATCGGTGCGCCGCAGGTGGCTTACCGTGAATGCATCAAGAAGACAGTCGAACAGGAAGGTAAGTTTGTCAAGCAGTCCGGTGGTCGCGGCCAGTTTGGCCACGTCTGGATCAAGATCGAACCAAACGTGGCCGGCAAGGGTTACGAGTTTGTGGACGCCATCAAAGGCGGATCCGTGCCGCGCGAATACATCCCGGCGGTGGACAAAGGTCTGCAGGACTGTGTCAAGAGTGGTGTGCTAGCGGGTTTTCCAGTTGTTGATGTCAAGTTCACGCTGTTTGATGGTTCGTATCACGATGTGGACTCGAACGAAAACGCTTTCCGTATGGCCGCGTCAATGGCTTTCAAAGAAGGCCTGAAAAAGGCCCAGCCTACCCTGCTTGAGCCAATGATGTCGGTTGAAGTCGAGACTCCGGAAGAGTACATGGGTAATATCATGGGTGACCTGTCTGGTCGTCGTGGCGTGGTGCAAGGAATGGAAGATATTCCTGGCGGTATCAAAGCGATCAAAGCGGAGGTGCCGCTGGCTGAAATGTTCGGCTACTCCACCACGATGCGTTCGCTGTCACAAGGTCGTGCGACCTACTCGATGGAATTCAAACATTATGTCGAAGCGCCGAAAAACGTCGCCGAGGCTGTGATTAACAAGAAGTGATTTTTGGTAGAGGGTGAGCTAAATGGCTAAGGCAAAATTTGAACGTACGAAGCCGCACGTAAACGTCGGCACGATTGGTCACGTTGACCATGGCAAGACCACATTGACGGCGGCGATCACCACGATCCTGTCGAAGAAGTTTGGTGGAGAGGCGAAAGCCTAC
>JBBRDR010000066.1:0-15859 GCA_038203745.1 Burkholderiales bacterium
ATTCCGCTGGCGGCCATCGACGCTGGCGCCACGGTGATCGAAATCAACCCGCACACGACTCCGCTCACCCGTCTGGCCTACGAATCGATCCGTTCCGGCGCCTCGGCGTTCTTTCCAGCGCTGTGCAAGGCTTTGCGTTAAACCTAAAAACCTCATTCAACACAGAGAACACGGAGAGAAGCACAGAGGACAGCGCAAAGCCTCCCTGAAGAGGGACAAAAGCTTAAGTGAAATTGATCAATCACCCGCATGGTGGGCCTCGTTTTACCTCTGTGTGCTCTGTGGCTCTGTGATCTCCGTGTTGAAAGCGGTTTCAACTGCGTTTTATAGGTTTATAAGTTAAAACAGCCGCAACAACGCAACGCTCTCTTGTTTTACTGTATATAATTACAGTAATTATTCTTCAGAGCGTTGCCCGTCATGCTTCCACACGCGTCCGTTTCGTCCGTCTTTGAGTCGCTCCCCGATTTTTACCGGCCCGCTTTTGACGCCGTGGCATGCGCCCGACCGCTCGACTCCGGCAAGGTCTCGGCAGGTTTCCCCTCCCCGGCGGCCGACTACGAGGACAGACGGCTCGACATCAATACCTACCTGATCCGCAACCCGGTCTCCACCTTCTTCTTTCCGGTGGAAGGAAAATCCATGGAAGGTGCGGAAATATTTGACGGCGACGTGCTGGTCGTCGATCGCAGCATCCTGGCGCAGCACGGCCACATCGTGGTGGCCTTCGTGAATGGCGAGCGGCTGGTCAAGCGTCTTTATCACCGCGCCGGACGGGTGGCGCTGGAGGCTGAAAATCTGGCCTTCCCGCCCATCGTGATCAGGGAAGGCATTGATCTCACCGTGTGGGGGGTTGTTATTGGAAAATTCAAGCGCCTCCCTGCGTGATTAATCATGCCGGCACATGTCCCAGTATTTGCCCTCGTCGATTGCAACAACTTCTACGCCAGCTGCGAAAAACTGTTTGACCCAAAATTAGCTGGCGTGCCGGTTGTCGTGCTCTCAAACAACGATGGTTGCGTCGTCGCGCGCAGCGCCGAGGTCAAGGCGCTGGGGTTGCCCATGGGGGTGCCCTGGTTCAAGATCCGCGAGCAGGCTCGGCAGCACGGCATTGTTGCTTTCTCATCCAATTACGCGCTGTATGCCGACATGAGCAACCGCGTTGTGGAGGTTCTGGCGCAGTTCTCGCCCGACATCGAGGTGTATTCAATTGACGAATCCTTTCTCGATCTGGCCGGCTTCGAGGCCACGGGCCTAGCCGACTATGGCCGGCAAATTCGTGATCGTGTGCAGCAGTGGCTCGGGCTGACCGTTTGCGTCGGCATCGCACCGACCAAAACGCTGGCCAAGCTGGCCAACCATTGCGCCAAAAAGAATCTGGCCGGAAACCATGGCGTCTGTGACTTTACGACGCTGCCTGCCGCCGATCAGGATGTCGTTTTCGCCGCCATCGATGTCAGTGAAGTCTGGGGCGTCGGGCGCAAGCTCACACCGCGCCTGCACGCCATGGGGATCACCACGGTCAAAGCGCTGCGCGATGCTGATGCCGAAACCTTGCGTTCGCGTTTTTCGGTAGTGCTGGAGCGTACCGTGCACGAGTTGCGCGGCACCTCCTGCCTGTCGCTTGAAGACATCACACCGGACAAGCAGCAGATCATCTGCAGCCGTTCCTTTGGTGAGCGGATTCATGATCTTGAAAATCTGCAGGAAGCGGTTAGCAGCCACATCAGCCGGGCCGCTGAAAAACTCCGGCTACAGGATTCGCTGGCCGGCGCGGTCACGGTATGCATCCGCACCAGCCCCTTCAACCCCACCGGGCCGTGCTACCAGAAAGCCGTCACCGCCACCCTGCCCGAGGCCACGGCAGATAACCGCGTGCTGGCGCGCAGCGCGCTGCGCACCTTGAGACAGATTTACCGGCCGGGCCTGGCTTACCAGAAAGCCGGCGTGATGCTCTCCGACATCCGGCCATCCCGGCTGCAACAGGCATCACTATTCTCAGATCCTGGCGGTAACGAAGGCAGCAAACGGCTGATGCACACCCTGGACTGCATCAACGCGCGCTGGGGGCGCGGCACGCTGCGTCTCGCGGCGGAAGGCGTCGATTACGGCTGGCAAATGAAGCGCGGCAATCTGTCGCCGGGCTACACCACCGAGTGGGCTGACCTGCCGGTAGCAAAAGCACGCTGACTGATGGCCTTCGAGCAAATACAAGGAAAGCCAAAAAATGCTGACGTGGGATCGCTGGGTGCAAGACGAGCCCCGACAACAGATTACCGGACTGTTCGATCAAAACCACTCGTCGACTCAAGGGATTTTGGCAAGAACAGGCGGGATACGCCCTGCCCGATCAAGGTAGCCCGTGTAAAATAGACAAATGCCTATCCGAGTAACCCGCCCCGGCCTTCAATGAAATCAGCCTTTCCCCTGAACGGACTGGCCTTGATTGGCGTTCTCACGCTTGCCGCATGCAGTACGCCAACCCCGCCGCGCGTCTATCAAGGCGAGACGTTTACCCGCAACACGCCTTTTGAGTATTACAGTAGTCGTGAGCCCGAAGGCGCCTGCGAGATTGGCAAACGCGCCTTGCTCAGCCAGGGCTATCAAATCGAAAGCTCGCCTGCGCTCACCATTCGCGGCGAGAAATACTTCCAGCCACAGACGGATCAGGCAACCAAGCTTTCGATCACGCTGGTGTGCCTGCCTAGCAGCCTGGGCACGGCAATCTACGCCAACGCGCTGGAAACGCACTACGAGCTTAAGTCCAGCGGCAGCAGTGCCGGCGTCAGTGTTACCGGTCTCGGCTCTTTATCGTTGCCTTGGGCCGTCGATAAAAACTCCCTGGTCAAGACCGGCGAAGAAACCATCACGACTCCGGAGTTCTACCAGCGCTTGTTTGAACTGATCAAGACGCTCGACGGCTAAACCGCATGCTGTGCATCTGCAAGTGGATATTGGCCCTTGCGAATTTACTAACTCAAGACACCAAGGAAACACCATGCTGACCTTCCCCGCCTGCCCTCAATGTACCCTCGCAGACATCTACCCGGATGGTGCCAATCATGTTTGCGCTGACTGCGGTTACGAATGGCCGATAACGGAAGCCGCCGCTGATCCGGGTAATGAGTCAATCGTCAGGGATTCCAATGGCAACGTGCTGGCCGATGGCGACGCTGTCGTGCTGATCAAGGATCTGAAAGTCAAGGGCTCGTCGACCACCTTGAAGATGGGCACCAAGGTCAAAAGTATTCGTCTGGTCGGCAGCGGCGATCACGAAGTGGATTGCAAAATGGACGCCGGTAGCTTCATGCTCAAAGCCTGTTTTCTCAAAAAAGCCTGAATCGCTTTGCTCCCGGAAGCCCTGCGAAGCTCAAAAAACACACTTTTCCAGCCCTTCACGGGCGAGCAGAAATAGAGCGGCATTCCAGGTTTGTCCGGCCATGCCGTGAGGCTCTCCGGTTGACCCTTCGAACCACTCGGAAAATCGCCAGTCGTTAACAGCGTTGGCCTGCGCCAGGCGCACCAACTCACGTCGGGCCGCACCCTTGCGACCGGCGGCAGCCAGCGCCAGCACCCAGAAGCCGCCGATCATTGGCCACAAACCGCCGTTGTGATAACGATGCGGCAGGTTCTGGCGATGCCGTTCCATGTAGGGCCGCCACTGGCGACTGGCCGGCTGGATCGGGTCAAGCACCGATAGACCCGGATGGGCGGCAGGCTGCGCGGCGATGGTGTCAAGAACTAGCCGCTTCCGGTGGTCGTCGGCCATGCCGCAGAGCAAGGCGAGAAGATTGCCGAGTACGTCGCCTTCTTCACCCCAGAAGGAGAGATTGACATAACTCAGGTAGAGCGGCGTTTTCGGGGTGCCGCGCTGGGCATAATGAATCAGCAGGCGCAGTCGTTTGTATTCGGGCAGATGACTGCCGGGAATGAACAGCCAGTTGGCGTGTTGCCGGGTGGTGGCAATTCCAGGGAGCCGGTAGAGTTTCTTTACGTACAGCCAAAGCGCATTGGTGTAGAGCACGAAACCCGAGCGCGGCATGATATCGGCCCAGTCGCTGGCTTCGTTTTGCTGGAGCAGGCCGATCAGCGGGTGCTGCTGGCCATCAAGCCAGCCCAGCGCACGACCGATGCGCGTCTGGAAACGCTGTTCAAGACGCCCTGCGCTGGCCTGATCGACCAGTTTTATGGCGATCAGCCACCATAGCGTGGCGTCGATGCATCCCAGATACCAGAAATCGCCGCGATTTTCTTCCGGCTCGACAAATTTCGGGATCTGTCCGTTGCCGGCCTGATGAGTGGCCAACGTCGCCAGACTGCGGCGCGCGCCGCGAATCAGTCGCACGTCGCCGCTACGCGCCGCAGCTATCGCGCACAGAGCGGCATCGCGGCCGAAAACACGGTCATAGCCGCGCGCCACGGCCTTGCCTGTCGGGCGGGCGGCGAGAAAGCCGTGCTCCCCAAGATTCTCTCTCAGCAAGTCAAGCGAGCGCTGCGCACACGCTGCAATCAGACGATCGTCGTCACTTTCCAGACTCATCAGACAACGGTTTCTGCCGTCAGCAACGCAACCGGAAAATAGCTCAGCAGTTTTCCGAGCGGAAATTGCTCAGCGCCCGCATGCCGTTCTCCGGAAAGAACGTTGAACCACGGCAGGGCAGCCAACGCGGGCGGAAGCTCAAGTGTGGTATCCCCCCAGATGGCATTCCCGACAGGCAGGGCGAAGTCGTTGCTGGTCAGCCGTGCCGGCAAACGTGGCACCAGAGCAATCAGGCTGCGCGACCCGCAACGCCGGGCGTAGGCACAGACATGCTCGGCCGCCTGGCCGTGCACAGTCAGTGGCAGATAATCGCCATCACGGAACACTTCCGGCCAGCGCTGGCGCAAGGCCAGAACCTGCCACAGAAGGTACAGTTTAATGCGCCCGTCGGACATGTCGTCAAGCAGGGTTTGCAAAGGCTTGCGCCATTGCGCCGGGGGCTTATCAACCAGCGCCTTCACCTGTGACAACTGCTCCCGGCGAAGGGGAAAATCTACCGGACGCCGGTTGTCCGGATCAACCAGATTGAACTGCCACAACTCGCATCCCTGGTAAATGTCAGGCACGCCGGGCGAGGTCAGCTTGATCAGGGTCTGCGCCAGACTGTTGATCAGGCCGTAGCGGGCAATCGGCTGCACCACGGTGATGAAGTCGGCGAGGAACAGATTGGTCTCGCCCGGCGTCAGCAGCGCCTGCACGAAACCGCTCATAGCCGACTCATGTTCGGCACTGACATTGGCCCAGCTGGAAAACTCCTTGGCTTCGCGCATGGCCTTGATCATGTAGACATCAACACGCTCACGCAGCTCAGCCAGCTCGGCTTCACCGGGATGGACCAGTGGCCAGACGCCGATGAGCGTCTGATAGAGAAAATATTCGTCATTGCGCGACGGGGCTTCAGCACCGTCGATCACCCGTTTGCGTGCCCGGTTGAGACGGCTCCAGCGCTTGAGCATCAGCTTCCATCCGGCCGGCATTTCAGAGATCACGTTAATACGTGCGCGCGTGTCTTCGGAACGCTTGCTGTCGTGCGTCGATGAAGAAAGCATATTGTGCGGGCGACGGGCAGCGCGTGCGCGCGAGGCGGAGTGGAACGCCGTGACGGACAATCCGAATCGACGCGGTTCGCCGCCTACGTCATTGAGCGAAATCAACCGGTGATAGCGGTAAAAGGCCGTGTCTTCAACTCCCTTGGCCATGACCGGTGAGGAGAACTGCTGGAATCGCATGGCGAAAGATTCAACCTTCTGCCGGTAGGAGGTGCTACGCCCGTGTGCGATGTCGGTGGTGAGTACGGACTGAATGAAATCGTAGATACTCGTATCGGCAGTCGGGCTGCGCTTTTTGGCAACCGCAACGGCCCAGGCGATATGCCGTCGATCATCCGTCGAAATGTTATTTCCAGTGATGTATGTGCGGTACACCGGAAAACAGGCCACCACCTCAATCAGTGCGTTGCGCAATCCGTTGAGGGTAAAGTCACAGGTTTCACGACCGGCCACAGCAATGCGCGTCAGACGCGTAGCCAGCACGTTGAGCTCGCTCGCCAGTGCCGTTTGCATGATGAGTTTTTTAGCCTCATAGGCCAGCGTTTCGAAGCTGTCGTTCCCGCCCGTGAAACTCTGATAAATCCGTGTCAGGCGCCGTTCGGCCGAGCAGTCAACAAACAGTGCGTTGGTCTGGTTGGCAAAGCGATAGCCCGTGGCACCGTGGATCGGCCACTCGTCTGGCAGGCGTTCATGATCGGCGAGAATCTTTTCAATCACCAGATACAGTGGCAGTGCATCGCCTGGCACAAGCTTTACCCCGCTGGCCGCTTGCTGTAGACGGTTGAAATATTCTTCGGGATCGTACAGACCATCCGGATGATCGATGCGCAAGCCATCGATCTGGTTACGGCTCAGAAGGTCGAGCACGAAGCGGTGCGTGGCTTCAAACACGGCCGGCTCTTCCATGCGCAGGGCGGCCAGATCATTGATGTCAAAAAAGCGGCGGTAGTTGATGTCGTCCGCTGCCACACGCCAGTACGCGAGCCGGTAACCCTGCAGCAGGATCAGTTCGTGCAGCGGGTCGAAACTCTCCGCGTCGCCGGGCTGCCCGTTGAGCTCGCTCAGTTTGTCGGCAATGTACCGGGCGATGTCGGGACAGGTGTCGCACAGCACGCTGAGATGGCGCTTGTAAACCTCCTTGTCGCGCTGACGCTCGGCCATCGCCAGCGGTGTCGTTTCGGTACGCGCCGGCAGGCGGCTGAACGCCGTGAGCAGGGTCTGCAATTCCACGTACTGTTCGTTGCTTTCGCCCATGATCATGGCCAGTTTCTCACTGCGGTAGCCTATGATGCGCGGATAGCTTGCCGGGTCGATCGGGAGACGGTGCTGGAAATAGAACAGGCTGAACTCGCCGCGCCGGAAATCAAAATCCAGGCGCAGTTCGCCGCGTTCGAGCACGGTTCCGTAATGGTCGCCCAGCAGGGGCAGCAGCACTTTGCCGGCCAGCTCCGGATTCAAAGGTTCCCAGTCGATATCGAAGAAAGCGCCCCAGGCCGAGGCCGGGCCATTTTCCAGCACATCGATCCACCAGGCGTTGTCACTTCCCATGACGCCCATGTGGTTGGGGACAATGTCCAGAATCTGGCCCATGCCGTTCAGCATAAGCGCGTCGGCAAACGCGGCGTAGCTTTCTTCGGTACCGATTTCCGGATTGAGAACGCTGTGATCGACGATGTCATAGCCGTGCGTGCTGCCGGGGCGGGCCCGCAGGTAGGGGGAAGCGTAGCAGTGGCTGATTCCCAGTTCGGCCAGATAGGGAATCAGCGCGCTGGCCTGGTCGAAGGTGAAGTCGCAGTTGAACTGAAGACGGTAAGTGGCACGGGGGATGACAGCGGTTCGCCGTACGTTAACGTCATCCTCAGGCGGCACGACGGCGCTGCCGCGTTCTTTGCGCAGTATCTCAAAGAGGGCAGTAAAGCGCTCATCAGTAAACCAGTCTTCAAGGTTCAACGGCTGGCGTCGCCGCCAGTTAGGATGCTGGTCGTCCCGGCTACCCGGCAGATTGGCCTGTTCAGTCAGACCCAGGATATCTTCGGGTTGTACCACCAGCAGTTGTGCTGGAGTGCGCGCCAGAAAAGCATGAATAGCGAGGCTCACTGATGGCGTGATTATGGGCATCGATACCGGATGGACGCTGGCCCCTTCGGGGAGCAGTCCTTCGCGTTCGAGGGCCATGAGGAAGCGCGCCCGATCCTGGGCGCGATCAATGATTAGCCGGCCGCGCAACGCGTCCGAGGGATAAAGATTCAAGGTGTTGCGCAGATCCAGATCGCTCCCCTGCCAGAAGCCATTCAGCGTGGGCAAATCATGTGTGCTGACGGCCACCAGTGCCTGCTGCGGATATTCGGCGGGTGGCTTGAAATCGCCTTGATCGGAGCGTTCGAACAGGAAGGGGTGATACGACAGCATGCCGGCGCGGGCGAGGCGCGGGCGGAAGCCTTCGGGAACTGTCCCCAGATCTTCACCAATAACCATGCACTGATTGCGCTGACTTTCAAGCGCAACGATGCCGAGCAGTTCTTCGAACGGACAAGCCACGTAAGCGCCTTCGGCGGGCGACAGGCCGGCGGGTACCCAGAAAATCCGCGCCAGACCCATTACGTGATCGATACGCAGCGCTCCGCAGTGGCGCATATTGGCGCGCAGCATGGCGATGAACGGCGCATAGGCCGCTTCGCGCAGCCGGTGGGGGACGAAGGGCGGCAGTCCCCAGTCCTGACCGGACGGACTATATTCGTCGGGCGGCGCTCCGGCATAGGCGCCACGAGCAAAGACATCCTGATTCGTCCAGGCTTCCGAGCCACCCGGACTGGAGCCCACGGCCAGATCCTGATAGAGCCCGACGCCGAGGCCGCGACGCCAGGAATGCAGGCCGATTCCGGCCAACTGATCTTCCGCCAGCCATTGCATCCAGGCATAAAACTCGACAGCTTCCGGCTGTTCTGCGACAAAGGCGGCGACTGCAGGTGCCGCCGGATGCCGATAGTCTTCCGGCCATGCCGGCCAGCCCCAGGCATCGGGGTCTTGTGCGTAGAAGTGCGCTTGCAGGGCTTCGAACCGCGCATGGTTTTCCAGAGTTTCTCCGCCTTGCTCCCGATAGTACCGGAAGCTCCGCGCCCGGGCGCTGTTGTTGTTCAGATGCGCGTCCCTGAAGTGACGATAAAGCAGGGTCAACACCTCTCGTTTGGCGGCGGAGACATCGATGTAATTGACGTTCTCGTCGGCGCGCATTCGGCGCAGCCGCTCCTGAAAACGCGTGGAGGCCATAAGCTGGCGCGCGGGGTCGCACTCGGCCAGCTCGGGAATCGCGTCAAGATCAAGGTACAAGATGTTCGTAAAGCAGCGGCTTGAGGGGCTGTAGGGGCTGATCCGTGCCGGATCGTGAGGAAACAGGGCGTGCAGCGGATTGACGCCGATCACACCGCCACCGGCATCGGCCATCTGGTCAGCCAGTTGGCGCAAATCGCCGAAATCACCCATCCCCCAATTGCGCCTGGAGCGTACCCCGTAGAGCTGGACAGTCAGTCCCCAGACACGACCATTTTCCGCTATGGCGGCAGGCTGAAAGCACGTCGGAGGGGCGATCACCAGCGTCATCGCGGCCTGCGCTTGGGCTTCACTGCCGACCTGTTCCACTTCCAGCCGGTAATACCCCGCTTCGGACGGCGCTGGCAAAATCAGCTCGCCACGCACGTAACGCTTGCTGGACAGGCGCTGCTCACCCAGTCGGTTGAGATCGGCGGGAATGAAGGTATCACTGGTCGTTGCGCCACTTTCCGATGTCAGCAGCCAGCGATGGCGGCGAGCAGCGATCGAGACCGGCAAAGAGAGCGGTACGCTCAGCGTAGCAGCAAGCGGGGATACCTGAACCGGCGGCAATGGCCGTCGCCACTCGTTTTCGTCGATCTGCCGCAGGAGCACAACCGGGTCGCTGTCGGACGGGAAGTGCATGGCGGCCAGCAGTTCACGCCGGCTCTGATCCGAGGTGGAGTGACGGTTGCCCCAGATGTCGAAATACTCGCTGGCGATACCGCAACGATCAGCCAACTGATCCAGCGCGTCGTTCGTGTCCGGGTTGGTACGGGTCATTGATGCTCTCCAGGTTGCAGATGCCAGCAGACTGACCAAGGGGGGAAATGCCCCGCACGGATGGCTTCCGGGTCAAGGTTGGCGGTGGCAAAAATCAGGGTTCCTGCGGCCGGCGGAATGTCGAGTGTGTCACCACCGAGGTTGGCGGCCAGCACCAGGCAACTGCCATCACCCAAGCGCCAGCTCACGCTGAGCGCGGTATCAGAAAACAACGCCGTTTGCGGCGTGCCGTTGCCCATACCGGCGAGGCGCGGGGTGATCCATTGCCGGCGTAGCGCCAGCAACTGACGATGCAGGTTCAGCACGCTGCGGTGCGGTTCCTGATTCAACGCGTTCCAGTCGAGCGTGCTGGCAGTGTAGGTCGATACGGCGTTGGGGTCAGGGATTTTCTCGCGTACAGCAGGGTCGGCAAAACGCGCAAAACTGGCGAACTCGCGCCGCCGTCCTTCGGTCACGGCCCGAGCCAGTTCCGGGCCGAAGTCGCAGAAAAAGAGGAAGGGTTGCGCTGCCGCGAATTCCTCGCCCATGAACAGAAACGGGGTCGCCGGGGACAGGAGCAGGACTGCCGTAACCGCTTCCATCGCTTCCGGACTGGCGAGATGGCACAGACGTTCGCCAAAGGCACGGTTACCCACCTGATCATGAGTCTGCAGGAAATTGATGAAGGTGGCAGGCGGCAGATGAGCGCTGGGCTCGCCGCGCAATTCGCCGTTGCGGAAGGGCGAGGCTTCACCCTGATAGGCAAATCCTTCGCTCAGACAGCGGCTGAGCACCTGCGCGGGACGGGTGGCGTAATCGGCGTAGTAGCCATCGCTCTCGCCGCTGGCCAGCACGTGCAATACATGATGGATGTCGTCGTTCCACTGCGCAGTGGCCTGCTTCGGCTGATGGTCGGCGGTGCGTTGCAGATAACACGACTGGTTGCGGTCATTTTCCAGGATCAGGTGCACCTGGCGTTCGCGTCCCGGGCCGTGCTGGATGGCGGCAGCGATTTCTTCAACAATGTCGGGCGAGCTGTCGTCGCAGATGGCGTGGATGGCATCAAGGCGCAAGCCGTCGAGATGGAATTCCTCGATCCAGTAGAGTGCATTGTGGATGAAGTAATCACGGACAGTGCGGCAGTTTTCGCCATCAAAGTTGATGGCCGCGCCCCAGGGCGTGGTGTGCCGGGGATTGAAGAAATCCGGGGCGTAGGCGTGCAGGTAATTGCCTTCCGGGCCAAAGTGGTTGTAGACCACATCCAGAACGACCATCAGCCCGCGCTGGTGGGCGGCTTCGATCAGTCGTTTAAAATCGTCCGGGCGGCCATAAGTGGCATCGGGCGCGAAGGGCAGAACACCATCGTAGCCCCAGTTGCGCTGCCCGGGAAAATCAGCGACCGGCATGATTTCGATTACGGTGACTCCGAGCTCGGCCAGATAGTCCAGGCGCTCAAGCACACCAGCATAATCACCGGTCGGGCTAAAGCTGCCAATGTGCAGTTCGTAGATCACCGCCTCTTCCCACGGCCGGCCGCGCCAGTCGGTGTCGGCCCAGTCATGAGCGGCTGGATCAATGATCTCGGAGGCGCCGTGAATGTCATCCGGGTTGAAGCGCGACGCCGGATCGGGAACCTGCATTCCGTCGGGCAGTTGGAAGCGATAGCGGTTGCCCGCCTGTGCTGACGGATGCGTGAACTCGAACCAGCCGTCACCAGCGTCGTTCATCGGATACTCGCCGTGCCCTTCGAGGTTCAGGACAATGGCGTCAACACCTGGCGCCCACAGACGGAAGCGGGTACCGCCCCGCGCGAGTTGTTCAGCGCCGAACGGCATGGCATGGCGGCGGATCATTTCTCTCCCCGCTCTTGGCGCTGAACCAGCAGGGTCAGGGAGCGCTCCTGCACAGGGTAGCTTTCGCCTCCGTTGAAGAAACCATCGGCTTCAAGCCCTTCAGCATAATTCGTGTCAAGGAGACATTGCCACACTAGACTCTTGTCGGATACCGGCAGGACGAAGGGGATGCTTTCGTGATGGCTGTTGAACAGCAGCAGAAAATTATCATCGCTGACCGGACGTCCGCGTACGTCGCATTCTTCCATGGCCTCACCGGAGAGAAAAACGCCCAGACAGCGTGCATGATCCTGCGCCCACTCCTCATCGTTCATTTCACTGCCGTCGGGTTTGTACCAACGGAGATCCTTGCCTTCCGAGCTGTGAATGGCTCGGCCCTGAAAGAAGTTCTTGCGCCGGAAAACCGGGTGTTCGCGGCGCAGCGTGATAATGCGTTTAACAAAGGCAAAAAACTCATGGTCGGTCGGCGAGAGTTCCCAGTCGACCCAACTGATCTCATTGTCCTGACAGTAGGCGTTGTTGCTACCTTTCTGAGTGCGCCCCAGTTCATCGCCGGCAAGCAGCATGGGAACACCCTGCGAGAAAAACAGGGTGGCCAGCAGATTACGTTTCTGGCGCGCGCGCAGAGCGTTGACTTCAGCATCGTCGGTTTCACCCTCGGCACCACAGTTCCAGGAATTGTTGTTGTCGGTTCCGTCGCGGTTGTCCTCGCCATTAGCCTCATTGTGCTTGTCGTTGTAGCTGACCAGATCGTGCAGGGTAAAACCGTCGTGCGCGGTGATGAAGTTGACGCTGGCATAGGGTTTACGGCCACTGTGCTCGTAAAGATCGCTCGATCCGGTCAGGCGCTGGGCAAAGTCGCCGATCAGGCTACCGTCTCCTTTCCAATAGGCCCGCATGGTGTCACGGTAACGATCGTTCCACTCGCCCCAACCCGACGGGAAATTGCCGACCTGATAGCCGCCTTCGCCGAGATCCCAGGGTTCGGCAATGAGCTTGACCTGCGATAGCACCGGATCCTGGAGCAAAATGTCGAAGAAGGCACCGAGGCGATTGACTTCATGCAGTTCGCGCGCCAGCGCCGAGGCCAGATCGAAACGGAAACCATCGACGTGCATCTCCAGTACCCAGTAGCGCAAAGAATCCATGATCAGTTGCAGTGCACGCGGCTGCTGCAGGTTGAGGGTATTACCGCAACCGGTGTAATCCATGTAGTAGCGCCCGTCGTCACCGCTTACCCGGTAGTAGGATGCGTTGTCGATACCACGAAAACCCAGCGTCGGGCCCAGTTGATTACCTTCGGCCGTATGGTTATAGACCACGTCGAGGATGACTTCGATGCCGTGCGAGTGCAGCGTCTTGACCATGGTCTTGAATTCGCTGATCGAACCGCTCGAACTGTAGCGATGATCCGGGGCAAAAAAACCGATCGAGTTGTAGCCCCAGTAGTTGGACAACCCGCGCTCAACCAAATGACGATCATCGACAAAAGCGTGCACCGGCATCAATTCGACCGAGGTGATGCCGAGTTGCTTGAGGTGGTCGATGACCGGGGCGGTCGCCAGTCCGGCGTAGGTGCCGCGCAGGGCTTCGGGAACGTCGGGGTGGTTTTGGGTGAACCCTTTGACATGCAGTTCGTAAATCACCATGTCTGTCCACGGGACATCGGGCGACTTGTCATTACCCCAGGTGAACGCCGGGTCAATAACCCGACATTTGGGCATGCCTGACGCGCTGTCCCGAGGATCAAATGACATGTCCTCAAGGGGGTCGCCGATGCTGTAGCCAAAATGCGCGTCGCTCCAGTCTAGGGGGCCCACAATATCCTTGGCGTAAGGTTCGATCAGCAGCTTGTTCGGATTAAAGCGATGGCCGCGTGACGGATCGTAAGGGCCATACACCCGATAGCCGTACAGTTGGCCCGGGCGCGCCTCAGGCAGATAGCAATGCCAGATCAGATCCGTCTGTTCGTGCAATTCGATGCGCTGGATTTCTTCGTGCCCGCTTGAGTCGAACAAACACAGTTCAACGCGCTCGGCATTTTCTGAAAAAAGGGCGAAATTGACCCCTTCACCATCCCAGGTGGCGCCACGCGGGAAGGGTTTTCCTGGCCAGACGGCACTAAAAGTTTGAGTCATGACGAGTCCTTTAAAGTTGATTACAGCTGATAACAAGTCACGTCCGGCGCCTCGATACCTTTGGGCAACACCACCACACCATTCTCGCTAACATGGTATTTTTGCCGATCAGCCTCTGAATCAAAGCCGATACAGGTATTGGGTGCGATGTTGTTGTAACGATCCACGATTACCCGTTTTAGCCGGCTACCGCGCTGGATGACGGCATAGTCCATGATGATGCAGTCATCAATTTCCACATCTTTCTCCACAATCACCTCCCGGCGCAGAATCGAGTTGCGTATGCGGGCATCACGAACCAGTGAGCCTGCGCTGATCGTGCTGTTCTCGATGTGGCCGGAGAAGATACGTGCCGACGGCCCCTGATAGTTGCTGGAGTTGATGCTCCACTGCGGATTGAAGAGTTTGAAACGCGGCTGCTCGCCAAGGGTGTCGCGATGCGCGTCGTAGTATGCATCGATGGTGCCGACGTCGCGCCAGTAAGCTTGTTCTTCGTACGCAGCGACACCAGGAACCCGGTTGTCGGCAAAGTTGTAGGCGAAAACCCGATGGGTGTTGATCAGGCGCGGCAGAATGTTATGGCCGAAATCGTGTTCGCCACGCTCATGGGCTTCACGCAAAGCCTTGAGCAGCACGTCGGTGTTGAACAGGTAGTTGCCCATCGAGCCATAGGCGCGGGTCGGGTCACTGGCCATAGCCGGCGGGTTCTGCGGTTTTTCCAGGAATCCCCGGATTTGTCCTGAGCGATCGGCATCGATAATTCCGAATGCCGTTGCCTCCTTGAGCGGGATCGGAATCGAGGCTACCGAGACATCGGCCGAATTCTGGCGATGAAAATCGGCCATTTGTCGCACATCCATACGGTAAATATGGTCAGCACCGAATACGGCCACCATGTCCGGTGCGTGGCGCTCGATCAGGTTGATGTTCTGGAAAACGGCGTCGGACGTACCTTGAAACCACTCCGGCCCTTCGCGCATCTGCGGCGGGACGACCGTCATGAACTGGCCGGAGAACGAAATGGTCTGCCCCCAGGATTTGTTGACGTGCTCGATCATGGACTGGGATTTGTATTGCACCAGCAGATAGATGCCGGTAATTCCAGAATTCACCAGGCTGCTGAGTACGAAATCGGCGATGCGATAACGTCCGGCAAAAGGAACAGCGGGTTTGGAGCGTTCCGCCGTCAGGGGATGCAGTCGTGACCCCTGACCGCCGGCCAGAACCATAGCGAGTATTTTCATGAGATATCTCCAGTATTAAATATCATAGTGTTCCACTTTGTCCTCAAGTATTCGGACCAGGCTGAAGAGCGGTATCGAAAGCCAGTCAGGCCGGTTGCCCATTTCGTAGCGCAGCTCATAAAGTGCTTTTTCAATAACGAAGAAGCCGACCAATCGATCTGCCGCCCCTGACTCATGCGGCAAGGTCGTATTGCTGCCGCTGGCGATTGCCTTCTGATAGCCCTTGAGGAAGGCCGTCGAGACGTCCTGTTCCCAGGTTTGTACCAGTGGCCCGACCTGGTGCCGATCTTGAGGGCGCTCGGTGGTGGTGCGGTTGGCGGCCACGGCCGAGACATAGCTGAATGAACGCAGCATTCCGGCCACATCGCGCAAGGGAGAGTGCTTCTCGTGCCTCTCCTCAAGGGTGCGTCCGGGTTCGCCCTCAAAGTCAGTAATGACATAATCGTTTTCAACGCGCAGAACCTGGCCCAGATGGTAATCGCCGTGATAGCGCATCTTTGCGGCCACCATACCATCTCGAAGCGATAAGGAAATTCGTTCGAGAAGGGTTTTACGCAGGGACAACAGCCGATCAGTGGCAACACGAATTTCGGCGCTCTGGCTATCGCGGTTTTTTTCAAGGTCATCGAGCGTAGCGACGGCTTCGCGGCGCAAATGCGCTGACCAAGTATCCAAATCGGCAGGGGTAATCGGCTCCGGATCAAAGGCCGGGTCGCCGGTCGTCTGCGAGAAGGCGTTGTGCAGTTCGGCGGTGCGCTGGCCCAGCAAGTCCATCAGCGTCAGGAAATAACCATGCGGACTTTCGGAGGTGAGGGGGGCGTCGGCAAGTTGTTCAGCCAGGAAACGTTCCAGGTAATCAACGGCGAAATTCCAGGCCGAACCCTGATTTTCGACATAGGCCTGCAGAATCGCCAGCGTCTGTGTCTGACCATCTGCGCGCTGGAATTCAATAGCACCCGCCACCGGA
>JBBRDR010000067.1:0-15656 GCA_038203745.1 Burkholderiales bacterium
CCTTTTCGTCTTCAAGAAAGTGCTTCTCGACCTTCTCGAGCACCTTGATGGTTCGTTCCAGGGTCGCCCCGGCGGGCAATTGAACTTGCGTAAACAGGATGCCCTGATCTTCATCGGGCAGGAAGGAGGTCGGCATTCTCAAGAACAATACCGCCATGCCACCGACAATCAGCAGATAGATCACCATATAGCGCATGCGCTTACCGAGCATCCGGCCGACTTTCGATTCGTAACTTTTCTGGCTGCGGTCGAACAGCCGGTTGAAGCCGCGGAAGAACCAGTTTTCGCTGAAGTGTTCGCCCTTCTTGATCGGTTTGAGCAGTGTCGCGCACAGTGCCGGCGTCAGAACGATGGCCACCAACACCGAGAGCGCCATTGCCGAAACGATGGTAATCGAGAATTGCCGGTAGATGACGCCGGTCGAGCCGCCGAAAAAAGCCATCGGGACAAAAACCGCTGAGAGCACCAACGCAATCCCGATCAGCGCGCCGATGATCTGATCCATCGATTTGCGTGTCGCCTCCCTGGGGGACAAACCTTCTTCGCTCATCACGCGCTCGACGTTCTCGACGACGATCGCATCATCGACCAGCAAGCCGATCGCCAGCACCGTCGCAAACATGGTCAAGGTATTAATCGAGTAACCGAACAGCGAGAGAACGCCAAAGGTGCCGAGCAGGACGACCGGTACGGCGATGGTCGGGATCAGCGTGGCGCGGAAATTCTGCAGGAACAGCCACATGACGAGGAAAACCAGCACGACCGCCTCGATCAGGGTGTAGACCACTTCTTCGATGGAGATCTTCACGAACGGCGTCGTGTCGTAGGGGATCACGTAATCCACACCGGATGGGAAATAATGCGAGAGCTCTTCGACCTTGGCCTTGACGGCGGTGGCGGTCGATAAAGCGTTGCCGCCGGCGGCGAGGCGCACGGCGATGCCGGCAGCCGGTTTGCCGTTGAAACGGGCGACCGTTCCGTAAGACTCACTGCCCAGTTCAATGCGCGCGACGTCGCGTAAATAGACGTTGCCGCCGCGGGCATTGGTGCGCAACAGAATCGCGCCGAATTGGTCCGGCGTTTGCAGGCGGCCCAGGGCCGTGATGGTGGCGTTGAGCTGCTGGCCGGCGACCGCCGGCGAGCCGCCCAACTGGCCGGCGGAAACCTGGGTATTCTGGGCTTGGATGGCCGAGCGCACGTCGGCCGGGTTCATCTTGTAATTGACCAGCTTAGCCGGATCAAGCCAGATGCGCATCGAATACTGCGAGCCGAAGATCGTGACTTCGCCGACGCCGGGAACGCGACTAAGCGGGTCCTGCATGTTGGCGACCAGGTAATCTGCGAGATCGGTCTGCGTCTTGTCGTTGTTCTTCGAGACCAAGGCCACAACCATGAGAAAGTTGCGCGCCGATTTGGCGACCTGAACGCCTTGTGCCTGAACGATCTGCGGCAGCGAGGGCAGCGCCAGTTGCAGCTTGTTCTGCACCTGCACCTGGGCGATGTCCGGATTGGTTCCGGCATTGAAGGTCAGCGTCACCGCGGCGCGACCATAGGAGTCGCTGGCCGATGACATATAGAGCAGGTTGTCGAGCCCGGTCATTTTTTGTTCGATGATCTGGGTCACCGAATCTTCGAGCGTCTTGGCCGATGCGCCCGGGTAGGTGGCATTGATTACGATGGCCGGCGGGGCTATGGTCGGGTATTGGGAAACCGGGAGCGTGCTGATCGACAGAGCGCCGGCCAGCATGATAACGATGGCAATGACCCAAGCAAAAATGGGACGGTCGATAAAGAAGCGGGCCATGGGGTTTCTCCTTACGGCTTCGCAGCGGGTGCGCTGCCGGCAGGGGAGCCGGCCTTGGCCGAGCCCGCTTCGATGACGGTGACCGGACTGCCCGGGCGGGCCTTCTGCAGGCCTTCGACGATCAGTTTGTCACCCGCCGCCAGACCTTCGCTGATCAGCCAGGTATTGCCGATGGCGCGTTCGGTCTTGAGGATGCGCGCTTCAACCTTGCCATCGCCATTGACTACCATGCCGACGGCATTGCCCCGCGGGTCGTGGGCGACGCCTTGCTGCGGCACGACGATGGCCTGTTCCATAATACCCTGTTCGATCACGGCACGAACATACATGCCGGGCAGCAGGTCACGCTTGGGATTGGGAAACACCGCGCGCAGGGTGACGGTGCCCGTACCGGTATCAACCGTCGCTTCGGAGAATGCCAACTTGCCTTCGAGCGGATAGACTGAACCGTCGCCCAGCAAGAGCTTCACCTTGGCCTGGTCGGCGCTTGCGCTCTTGAGTGATCCCGCTTCCAGCGCACGTTTCATCTGCATCATTTCAGTGCTCGACTGCGTCACATCCACGTTGATCGGATCAAGTTGCTGCACTGTCGCCAGCGCGGCCGACTGGTTGGCCGTAACCAGCGCACCCTGGGTAACCGTCGATTTGCCGATACGACCACTAATCGGCGACACCACACGGGTATAGGCCAGATTGATGCGAGCGAGTTCGACGTTAGCCTTGCTCGATGCAATATCGGCTTCGGCTTGTTTGAATGAGGCAAATACATCGTCGTATGCCTGTTGGCTCACGAACTTGACCGACAACAGATCCTTATAGCGATCCGCTTTCTGGCGTACTGTAGCCAGATTAGCTTCCGCTTTTGCCAGACCAGCCTTGGCGTTCTCAAAGTTCGCTTGATAGACAGCCGGATCGATCTGATAGAGCAGTTCCCCGGATTTTACTTCGCCGCCTTCGCGGAACGGAAGGCTTTGCACGATTCCCCCAATCTGCGGACGGATTTCGGCGATTACGCTGGCTACAGTACGCCCGGACAACTCGCTGGTTATTGATACCGTTTGCGGTTGGACCGTAATAACACCCACTTCGGGGGGAGCACCCGGAGGCATCCCTCCTGAACCCTGAGGCTTGCCACAAGCAGTTAACATCAACGCGAGGGTTGTTGCAATCAGCATAAGAAAAGGGAAGGCGCGGGGTGGGGTAAATCGGCGCATCATGAAGGGTCTCCGGTACGGGTTGCCTTGGCTAGAGGGTTCAAAGTTAGACATTAGCCATAGCGCTTCATTTTACATACGTCCGTGCATGTATGTAAGGTCTGAGTTAGACTATTGACTAAATATTCTGCCGCAAAAGCACGGAATAAAGGAATAATTCATGGTCAGGAAAACGAAAGAAGAAGCTCAGGAAACGCGCAGAGCTATTCTTGATGCCGCCGAAATTGTGTTTCAGGAACACGGGGTGAGTCGTACCTCACTGGACGAGATCGCCAAAGCCGCCGGCGTGACGCGCGGCGCCGTGTATTGGCATTTTACCAACAAGGCGGCGCTCTTCGATGCGCTGATTCAGCGGGTGTTTGAACCGCTCGAAGCACGGCTGGCCGACTTACAGTCGAACTGTGAAGGGAACCCGGTCGATTCTTTGCGCACGCTGGCGCTTTACTTCGTTGACCGGGTAGTTAACGACCCCCGCTACTTCCGCATTCTTGAAATCTCTTGGCATAAATGTGAGTACGTCGGCGAGATGGCCACTATCCGTGACAAGCATCTGGAATGCGGAAACCGCTATCTGGCGATTTGTGAGGAAGGCTTCCGCTTGGCACAGGAACGCGGCTTCCTTCCACTGGCTCTTGCGCCGCGCTGCGCCGCTATGGGCATGATGGCGGTAGTGGACGGTTTGGTGGTGAACTGGACTCTCGATAAAACACTTTTTCCGCTGGACAGATTTGGACCGCTGATCGTCGACGCTTATCTCAACGGCTTACTCACCAAGACACGGAATCTGGAAGTATTGTAAGGCCGGGGGTCTTCGTTGCGTCAATTCATCAGGCCTGATTCAAACACCGTTCCAACAAACAGGATTTGCTCATTATTCGCATGATAATTACGTGAAAAGCACTATGTCGCCAAAAATTATGAATGTATGAATAAAATCAACCGGCATTGTCGGCTGCATCAGTCGCACAATGGAATCCACACACGCACTGGCAACAAAAGCCGGTTGTTCCGCATGCAAGCGATATTGATGAACTGCTAACACTCAAGGGCGACGACCACAGAATTGATGTCATTGGTGAAGAAGTCCGCGCCGTTGTAGATATTTACTCCCAAACCAGCGCCATCGCCGGTTGGAGCGTAGTTGCCTTGCTAAGCAATCTGGCTTCACCGATTGTGTTCTGAAATACGGGTTTCAGCGACCATGTTGCGAGCAACCCGTTCGCTAAAGAAGTTTCCCGACAAACAGTGCATCTGCCAGGAGTTTGAGTCCCGTGAGAACCATGGCGACGGCGATGACAGCGTTGAACGCTGACTGCGGCAAACCTTTGAGCAATTTGAGGCCGAGCCAGTAACCCACAGGCACAACCGGGAGCAATAGGAGCGAGACGGTTAGATTCGATAGATCAAGCAGTCCCAGCACGCCATAAGGGATAAGTTTGGCGAAGTTAACCGCAGAGAAATAAATGACTGTGGTGCCCGCAATGCGCACTCTATCCATACCCTGCGGAAGAAGATATTGGAGTATGGGCGGCCCGCCAGCATGGGAAATAAAGCTGGTAAAGCCGGAAATACTGCTCCAGAAAACGCCCTTGGCAACGTCGGGCGGACGAACTTGAGAAAACGCCCTGGCTTGTCGCAGTCGATCAAGGCCGAACAGCAGCGCTTCCAGCCCAATTAACCCTTTAATCCAGCGCGCATCCACCAGTTGGAATGTGAGCGCACCAAAGAGGATGCCGAGCATCGCACCAGGAATGATGATGCGCAAATTGGCTTTGTCGCCCTGACCGCGAAACACAATGAGGCCAAGAGCATCCATGACCAGCAGGATAGGAAGCAAAATAGCGGCGGCTTGCGGTGTGGCAATAAACAAAGACATCAGAGGCACGGCAAGGCTACCCATGGCTCCTGCAAAGCCGGACTTGGATATCCCCATGAGAAGAACGGCAAGAATGGCAACAGCGAGAAAAGATGGATCAGAGAGCATAGGACGTTTTAGCTAACAAATCGGTATGCAGAATAATCAGCAACATGATGGATATCAACAGACACGGCAACAGTCGAAGCACCGGGGACAGCCTCTTTTGAAAACAACCGGAATTTCAAAAGCACGTATTATTCCCCGGCTCCAATACCTAACTCAGCCAGCAGAACTCGATGCCGCCCAAATATTCAAGTCCGCATCACTGGCCCAGATATCAATTTCGGCGAGTTCTTCAAGTGAGAAATTCAAGTTAGTCAGGGCTGCGATGTTTTCCTCCAGCTGGCTGATCTTGCTTGCGCCGATAAGTGCAGAAGTTACCTGCGGATGCCTAAGCACCCAAGCGAGTGCCATCTGCGCCAAGGACTGCCCCCGACGGTTCGCAATTTCTGTTAAGTGCCGGACTTTATCTAAATTGGCGGGAGTCACGTAATTCTCCCGAAAAGCCGGCGCTCCCTTGGCCTTACGCGAATCAGCCGGCACCCCCGCAAGATATTTTCCGGTCAATAGCCCCTGTGCTAGCGGAGAAAACACGATGCAGCCGATATTCTCTTCCTTGAGGGCATCGAGCAAATCCTCCTCAATCCAGCGATTGAGCATGGAATACGATGGCTGATGAATCACGCAGGGCACACCCAACTCTTTCAAGAGAGCCGACGCCTCCCTAGTTTTTTTCGCAGAATAGGACGATATCCCGACATATAGGGCCTTGCCCTGATGAACAGCAGAAGCAAGCGCGCCCATCGTTTCTTCGAGCGGCGTGTTCGGATCGAACCGGTGAGAATAGAAAATATCGACATAATCGATTTTCATCCGCTTCAGGCTCTGGTCCAGACTGCTCAGAAGGCTTTTACGGGAGCCGCCGACGCCATAGGGGCCGGGCCACATCGGGTAGCCCGCCTTGGTCGAAATAATCAATTCATCCCGATAGGCCGCCAGATCACTGGACAGAATTTTTCCAAGGAACTCCTCGGCAGATCCAGGCGGCGGACCGTAGTTATTTGCCAAGTCAAAGTGGGTGATACCAAGGTCGAAAGCACGCCATAGCAAACCTTGTGCTGTCGAGAAATCCGCCACTTTTCCAAAATTCTGCCAAAGCCCCAATGACAGGACTGGCAAGACTAAGCCGCTAGACCCCACGCGCCGAGTGGGCATGGTGTTGTAACGGGATTCACTGGGCACATATTTAATGGCAGTCAAAATCAACTCCTTTAAGTAATTCAGGCGGGCATGCTTAACAACGCTTTCCCAGAGAGTGTACGCAATCCTCGCCGAAATTTATACACACGCCTCCAGACACACTTAAGTTTTCATCCAAAAACCCGATAAATCAATCACAACCAATGGAATTCCAAGGAAGCCGTGATGAGAATACCGATGCAGCCCTTGCCGTTTTACCTTAGCGAAAGCGATGGAAAGCCATTTTTTGAAGGACAACACGCCATGCCGGTCGATGGCTCAGCGAAGCTGCGTGCCGCTCTGTCAGATTACCTGGCGGAGCAGCATCCGGATTTTTCGAAAAAAGAGGTGTTAAAAGAAGGTCGTACCGGAGAGGACCAACAAGATCGAAATCGTCTAACGATTTATGAAAAACATGTAGGTCACCACACCAAACTCCACGGCGGCCAGGACCGCCGCCAAGAAGAGCGCCGTAAGAATAAATCACCCATACTGCTCGACACTCGACTGATGCGATGCCGGCGCGGAACAACCCGGGACTCGGTGATCAGTTTCGAGATCTAAGAAAAACCAGCGCGTATCAAACGACGAGAGTCTGCGCCTCGCCATTAATGCGTGCTTCAATCCGCCCGATCTCGACAGCTTTTTCGCCCGCCGCATGCAGGAGATGAAGTGCATTTTGCACGTGTTCGGCGGCCACGATAACCACCATACCGATACCGCAGTTGAAGACACGATGCATCTCGCTTTCAGCCACATTGCCTTCAGACTGCAACCACTGAAATAGTTTGGGTCGCTGCCAATTCGACTGGTCAACAACGGCTTTAACCGATTCGGGCAACACACGAGGAATATTCTCGGTCAAACCACCGCCGGTGATGTGCGCCATACCCTTGACCGGCAACGCAGCCATCAGCGCCAACAGGGGCTTCACGTAGATGCGCGTCGGCGCCATCACAACGTCGGCCAACGTTTTGTTGCCGTCAAAAAGCGCATCAAGATCTGGTTTGGCCCGCTCCAGAATCTTACGCACCAGCGAATAACCGTTGGAATGGCAGCCCGACGAGGGCAAGCCGAGCACAGCATCGCCCGGCACGATGTCCCGGCCGGTGATCACTTTCGATTTTTCGACGACGCCGACGGCAAAGCCAGCCAAGTCGTATTCCCCCGCCGGGTACATGCCGGGCATTTCAGCCGTTTCACCACCGATCAACGCACAGCCAGCGTATTCGCAACCCTGAGCGACACCTTTGATAACATCCGTAGCCGTATCGACATCCAGCTTGCCGCAGGCGAAATAATCAAGGAAAAAAAGTGGCTCGGCGCCCTGCACCAGTACGTCGTTAACACTCATGGCCACCAGATCAATGCCCACCGTATCGTGGCGCTTGAGGTCAAACGCCAGCTTCAGCTTGGTACCCACGCCATCGGTACCGGACACCAAAACCGGCTCGCGGTAGCGTTTGGGCACCTCGAACAACGCGCCAAAGCCGCCAAGGCCGCTGAGCACACCTTCGCGCAGGGTTTTCCGGGCAAACGGTTTGATGCGTTCGACTAGTTCGTCGCCGGCGCTGATATCAACACCGGCATCGCGGTAGGAAAGGGGTGGCTGAGTCATTTTTGGGTCCCGAACGAGGCTTGAGTAGAGGTAAAAGACGGCACGGTAGTGGTAAAATGCGCGACTTAATTTGCAAAAGTCAGAATTTTATCCGAAATAGGCCTCTCGCGGCTGCCCGCGCCGTTGCGAGCATGTACATTTCCGCCACCTCTCCAATGCGCCAACTGATCCTTGATCTGCTCCCGGAAGCCCCGCCCCGCCTCGATAATTTTGTCGCCGGCAGCAACGGCGAAGCACTAACCGGCCTGGCGGCCTGGCTGGCACCCGAAAACCATGAGCACTCGCTGCTTTTGTGGGGTGAAGCCGGTTCAGGCAAGACGCACCTGCTTCGTGCCAGCGAGGCACATTACAGCGACGCTTCAGCCGATGCGGATCTGATGGCGCTTGATGAAACCCAACCGTTCCATGCCGTCGATAACGTTGAGGCCTTGAGTGAAACCGGGCAAATTGCCCTTTTTAATTTATTCAACCGCCTGCGCGTTGCAGGCGGGCGCTTGCTGACAGCCGCCGGGGTGCCACCACGGCAACTAATCTTGCGTGAGGATTTACGTACACGACTTGGTTCAGGCTTGATCTACCGCCTGCACGCCCTGAGCGATGGCGAAAAAATTGACGCTCTGACAACACAAGCAAAAGCAAGGGGATTGAAGCTTCCACCGGACGCCCTTGACTATCTGCTGGCGCGTGCACCGCGTGACATGCGCAGCCTCACGGCGTTTTTAGCGGCACTTGACCGCTATTCCCTGGAGCATAAACGCACCATCACACTTCCCCTGTTGCGCGAAGTCCTGCAAACTCATCTGGATTTTTGACGACATTCTGAAGAACGCGAAAGCCTCCCCATGCAACTTGCTTTATTTGATCTTGACCACACGCTGATCGCCGGAGACAGCGACTACGAATGGACGCAACTCCTGATCACCAAGGGCGTTCTCGACCGTGATGCCTACGAGAAACGTAATAACGTGTTTTACGATCAGTACAAGGCCGGCAAACTAGATATTTTCGAGTTTCTTGATTTTCAGTTACGACCCCTGGCAGACAATTCGCGAGCAGACCTCGATAAATGGCACGCTGAGTTCATGGATAACCGCATACTGCCGTTGATCCGCCCGAAAGCGCTCGAACTGATCAAGCACCACCAGAACAACGGCGACCTGTGTGCGATGGTCACTGCCACCAACAGCTTCGTAACCGGCCCGATCTGCCGGGCGTTTGGCATTTCACATCTGATCGCCACCGTCGCAGAACAAACGGACGGGCGTTTTACCGGCAAGCCACGTGGCACACCGGCCTTCCGTGAGGGTAAGATCGAACGCGTAGCAGGCTGGCTCGAGTCGATGGGACTATGGTGGGGCAATTTCGAGAGAAGCTGGTTTTACAGCGATTCACTGAATGACATTCCGCTCATGTCGATGGTTACCGACCCGGTAGCCGTCAATCCTGACGACACCCTGCGCGACCACGCCGAGAGCGCCGGCTGGCCCATCCTGAACCTGAATAGCTAAAGCACCCTTTTCTTAAGCAACTGATTTACAGATGATAATCCGTTATTATGGCGAACTTTCGCCGCACCGCCCCATAACAAGAAACGAGCGATGATTCGCAAATTCATATCCCGCGTCTTCGGACAAAAAACACCCGGCGCACCCGGCGAACCTGCTGTGATCGGTGTTGGCACGCACGGCATCCGTCGCGACGCCATCAGCAGCGGCAGCCGGCGTACCGTCGAAACACTGCAGGAGCGCGGCTATAAAGCCTATGTCGTCGGTGGCGCCGTGCGTGACCTGTTAGCCGGCATCACCCCCAAGGACTATGACGTTGCGACCAACGCTACGCCGGAACAGGTGCGCCATTGCTTCCGCCGCTCGCGCATCATCGGCCGTCGCTTCCAGATCGTGCATGTAATGATGGGCGCCGAGACCATCGAAGTCACCACATTCCGCGGCCATCACGACCAGCACGGCGGCAACAAGGCACAGACCGACGACCAAGGGCGCCTGCTGCGCGACAATGTGTTCGGCAGCGAAAAGGAGGACGCCGCACGGCGTGACTTTACGGTCAATGCACTGTACTTCGACCCGACCTCGGAAACCATTGTCGATTACCATCACGGTGTTGCTGACCTCAAGCAGAAAACCCTGCGCATGATCGGCGATCCGAAAACCCGTTACCGCGAAGACCCGGTACGCATGCTGCGCGCCGTGCGTCTAGCGGCCAAGCTCAGTCTGACCATTGACCCGGCGGCCTTGCGCCCGATTCGAGAAATGGCCACATTGATCGAGAATGTGCCACCCTCGCGTCTGTTTGACGAAATGCTCAAGCTACTGACCTCCGGCTTTGCCGTCAAATGCGTTACCCAGTTGCGTACCGAAGGTTTGCACCACGGCCTGTTGCCACTGCTTGATGTCATTCTCAACCAACCGCTCGGCGAGCGTTTTGTCATGCTGGCGCTGGAAAACACCGACCGCCGTGTGCGCGAAGGCAAGCCAATTTCTCCCGGTTTCCTGTTCGCCACCCTGCTCTGGCACGAGGTTCTAGCCCAGTGGGAAGTCATACTGGCCGGCGGCAAACAATCCAGCACTGAACGCATCCCTCCGCGCATTCCTGCGCTATTTATTGCCATGGACGAAGTGCTCGACGCGCAAGCCGAGAAACTCGCCATCACACGTCGTGTAGCCGGCGACATCAAGGATATCTGGGCGCTGCAGCCACGCTTCGAGCAACGTTCGGGCAAGCGCCCCTATGGCGTGCTTGAACAGCCACGTTTCAAAGCCGGCTACGACTTCCTGCTGCTGCGTGCCGAATCGGGTGAAGTCGACGATGAACTCGCCCAATGGTGGACACACTTTATGAACCGCGATGGCGATGAAAGAGCGGCCATGTTGCTGCCACAGGTACCGGGAACGGCAAAGAAACGCCGCCGCCGGCGTAAACCCGCCGCCGGAAGCACGGAATAGTCGAAATACGATGCACCTTGCCTACATCGCTCTCGGCGCCAATCTGGACGATCCGGTTTCTCAGGTGCGTGCCGCACTGGAGGCGCTAACTCGTCTCCCGCAATCACGTCTGCTGCGCACCTCGTCGCTCTACCGAACTGCTCCGGTCGGCATCCATCACCAGCCTGACTTTATCAACGCTGTCGCCACCTTCGATACAACCCTCACACCACAGGCCATGCTCGCTGCCCTGTTCGCTGTCGAAGAGCAATTTGGTCGCCGGCGCGACTTTCACCATGCCCCGCGCACCCTCGACCTCGATCTGCTGCTCTACGACAACGATGTCATCGACACCCCGCTACTCCAGCTACCGCATCCGCGCATGCATTTACGCGCCTTTGTCCTTGCACCGCTGTTTGAAATCGCCCCGGACTGCTGCATACCCGGCCGCGGCACCGCATCAGCCTGGCTTCCCGCCGTCAGCATGCAGCACATTGAAAGGCTAGCGCTTGATATTAGCGCGGCTTAAACTTGACTATCCGCGGCCCGCTCTGTGTATGCTAGTACCCTGTCCATGAAAAAGAATCTGCTCGAATCTGCACGCTATCTCGTTGTCGAAGGCCCCATTGGGGTGGGCAAGACCAGCCTTGCCCGACGCTTGGGCGAACATCTGGGTGCCGAGTTATTGCTGGAGCAGCCCGAGACCAACCCATTTTTGAGCCGGTTCTATCAGAACCAGCAGCATTACGCGCTGCAAACTCAGCTTTTCTTTCTTTTTCAACGCCTTGACCAACTGCGCGAACTCGCCCAACCGGAGCTCTTTCCCCGCACCGTGGTCAGCGATTACCTGCTGGAAAAAGACCCGCTGTTCGCCGGTTTGACCTTGAATGAAGACGAGTACAAGCTTTACCGGCAAATATATGGTCGTGTTTCGCTACAATCCTCTGTAGTACCTGATCTGGTGATCTACTTGCAGGCCAAACCGGAAACGCTGGTTTCGCGCGTGCGCAAACGCGGCATCGACATGGAACGCAAAAT
The DNA here is from genome assembly GCA_038203745.1 of Burkholderiales bacterium. Taxonomy (GTDB): domain Bacteria; phylum Pseudomonadota; class Gammaproteobacteria; order Burkholderiales; family Rhodocyclaceae; genus Propionivibrio. The sequence goes on from JBBRDR010000067.1 coordinate 11,771, forward strand.
CAGCGACGACTATCTGATCCTGCTCGGCGAAAGCTATACGCGCTTATTCCACAACTATGATGCAGCACCTGTGCTGGTGGTTAACTCCGAAAACCTAAATTTCGTCGACGACGACGGCGACTTTCAATTGCTCATCCAGCGTATCGAATCGATGCGCGGGCATCGCGAATACTTCAATAAAGGGGAATAACCCATGTCCACACAATCGACCACCCGAAGGCTCTCACATCACGATCTGGCCAAGATGCGTTCGGCTGGCGAAAAAATAACCATGCTGACCAGCTATGATGCCAGCTTTGCCCAACTTTGCGACACGGCCGGCATTGAAGTCATCCTCGTAGGCGATTCACTGGGCATGGTTTTGCAGGGCCACGACTCGACACTGTCGGTCACCATCGACGACATGGCCTATCACACCCGTGCCGTGGTGCGCGGCAGCCAGCGCCCGTTGGTCATTGCCGACATGCCTTTCGGAAGCTTTCAGGAAAGCCCGCAGCAGGCGTTTCACAATGCCGTGACGCTGATGGCCGCCGGCGCGCAGATGGTTAAGATTGAAGGCGGCGCGGGCATGGCGGAAACCACTCGTTTCCTCACCGAACGCGGCATCCCGGTTTGTGCCCACGTGGGACTGACCCCGCAGTCCGTACATCAACTGGGCGGATACCGCGTTCAAGGCAAGGATGATTCCGGCGCGGCCAGAATGATCGCTGACGCGCTCGCTCAACAGCACGCCGGCGCATCGCTCATTGTCCTTGAGGCCATCCCAGCCACGCTGGCTACCGAAGCCACCCGACAGCTTTCCATCCCGACCATCGGCATTGGCGCTGGCAAGGACTGCTCAGGTCAGGTTCTGGTTGTGCATGACATGCTGGGCATCAGTACTGGCAAAAAAGCGCGTTTTGTCAAAAACTTCATGGACGGCCAGCCATCGATTGCCGCTGCCATCGCCGCCTATGTTGCAGCGGTCAAAAACGGCAGCTTCCCGGGCCTGGAACATTGTTACTAACGACAACTTAAATATGCAAATTCACTCTTCAATTCCTGAACTGCGCACGGCCCTGAAAAACAGCGGCCGGATTGTCTTCGTGCCAACCATGGGCAATCTGCACGAAGGTCATATTTCACTGATGACGCAGGCCAGGCAGCATGGCGATACTGTGGCGGCAAGCATCTTCGTCAACCGACTCCAATTCGGCCCGAACGAGGACTTCGACAAATACCCGCGCACCTTTAAGGAGGATTGCGAGAAACTCGAAGCCGCTGGCGTCGATGTCTTGTTTTCGCCGACCGAGACCGACCTCTACCCCGAGCCCCAGCAATACCAGGTCGACCCGCCCGAAATCCAGAACCAGCTTGACGGCGAATTCCGCCCCGGCCACTTCCGCGGCGTAGCCACCGTTGTTCTCAAGCTGTTCAACATCGTACAACCTCAGGTGGGCGTGTTCGGCAAAAAGGATTACCAGCAACTGATGGTGTTACGCAACATGACACGCCAACTGGCGCTACCCATTGAAATCGTCGGAGGTGAGACGGTACGGGCTGATGACGGGCTGGCTCTTTCATCGCGCAACGCCTACCTGACGCTGGCCGAGCGCACCGAAGCGCCTCGCCTGAACCGGGTGTTGAATGGTATCCGCACTGCCGTTCTGAGTGGCGAACGGGATTTCGAAAAACTTGAGCGTGAAGCGATGAGCGAACTTGACAGGCACGGATGGAAAACCGATTACGTTGCCATTCGTCAGCAAAGCGACTTACAGCTTCCGCAGCCCGGCAACTGCGAGCTGGTTATCCTAGCCGCCAGCCGGCTGGGCGTACCCAGACTCATCGACAATGTTGAAATTCTGATCAGAAACCAACCTTGACACTGTGAAAATTGGGGCTAAAATCCTTTCCCCCAAGCTTATTTAACTCTTTTTATCGAGCAATACCATGCAAAGAACCATGCTGAAGTCAAAGCTGCACCGCGTAACGACAACACACGCGGACCTTCACTACGAAGGTTCATGTGCCATTGACGAAAATCTGCTCGAGGCCGGCAATATCAGCGAGTACGAGCAAATCGAGATATGGAACGTCAACAACGGCGCACGCTTTACGACCTATGCCATTCGCGGAGAACGGGGATCGGGAATCATATCGGTCAATGGTTCCGCTGCCCGCCGTGCTGCACCGGGAGACATCCTGATCATTGCCACTTTTGCCAGCTACAACGAAGCTGAAATTGGCCAACATGCACCGGCCCTGATCTACGTCGATGAGCAGAACCGAATTGTGCGTACCGGCCATACCATTCCGACGCAAGCCGCCGCCTGAACTCTTTCCCCGGCACCCTGTTGCAGCCGGGTTGCAGGCATGTCTATGCAATTGCCACGCCACAGAATCCGTTGCTTCTTCAACGGCGAACGGCATCAACGGCTAATCACTGCTAAGCTTTCTCTTTTGAAATTATCTTGCACTGGAAAGGATCGTATTCATGGAACGACTTTTTAACTTCAGCGCCGGCCCGGCCGCGCTCCCTCTGGACGTTCTCGAACAGGCACGTGACGATCTGGTTAATTGGCGTGGCTGCGGCATGTCGGTCATGGAAATGTCGCATCGCGGCAAGGAATACATGAGCATTCAGGCCGAGGCCGAAGCCGACCTGCGCGAATTGATGGGCATCCCCGCCAACTACAAAGTGCTATTTCTGCAAGGCGGTGCTTCCAGCCAGTTCGCCATGGTGCCGATGAATCTCTATCGCGGCAAAACTTCTGCCGACTACCTGAACACTGGCGAATGGTCAAAGAAGGCCATCAAGGAGGCCAAGAAATACGGCACGGTCAACGTTGTCGCTTCGTCAGAAGATAAGAATTTCTCCTACGCCCCGGCGCAAAGTGCGTGGAAACTCGACCCGAACGCTGCGTTTATGCACTACACGCCGAACGAAACCATCGGTGGCGTCGAAATCTTCTGGACGCCGCAAACCGGTAGTGTCCCGCTGGTGGCTGACATGTCTTCGACCATTCTGTCACGCCCGATTGATGTCTCGAAGTTTGGTCTGATCTATGCCGGTGCGCAAAAGAACATTGGCCCGGCCGGCCTGACCATCGTCATCGTGCGTGACGACCTGCTCGGCCAGACGGTCAAGGGCACGCCGACCATGTTCGACTACCAGATTCATGCTGAAGGCGAGTCGATGTATAACACGCCGCCGACCTATGCGATTTATATCGCCGGCCTGGTGTTCAAAATGCTCAAGACCAAGGGTGGTCTCGCCGTTATGGAGAAAACCAACCGCGCCAAGGCACAGTTACTGTACGACGCGCTCGATGACTCGAGCTTCTTTGCCTCACCCGTCGCACGCGAAAACCGCTCGCTGATGAACGTTCCGTTCACACTGGCTGACGCCGCGCTCGATGAGGAATTCCTGAAAGAAGCCAAAGTGCGTGGCATGGTGCAATTGAAAGGGCACCGTTCGGTTGGCGGCATGCGCGCCTCGATCTACAACGCCATGCCCATCGCCGGGGTTCAGGCACTGGTTGGCCTGATGAAAGATTTTGAAAAAAAACACGGCTGATAACTTCAATTAACCACGGAGAACACTGAGAAAAAGCGAGTCATGTTTTCTTGTTTTTCTCCGTGCTCTCCGTGGTTAACGCTTCCCCGCACACCCCCGCAAGGAAAACAACATGACCCGCAAGATCCAGACGCTCAATTCAATTTCCAAAAAGGGCCTCGCCCGCCTGCCGGAAGGCTACCAAGTCGCCAACGACATAGCCAACCCGGATGCCATTCTGGTGCGCTCACAGGTGATGCATGAGATGCCCATCGCGGATAGCGTTCTGGCGATTGGCCGCGCCGGCGCGGGCACCAACAATATCCCGGTCAAGGCGATGAGCGAATGCGG
>JBBRDR010000068.1:0-15634 GCA_038203745.1 Burkholderiales bacterium
AGGCCAATAAATACGGGCACCTTGGCGATGTCCTGCGAATTCCACCACGAATTGAGACACATTGAGGCGGCAAACAGAGGCTGAGATGAGCAATGGGGTTACCTTTTTAGTGTTCGAATCCGCAAAGGGAAAGCCATGTCCTTCACTCATCTCAGCCTGTCCCAACGGTACCCGATTGAAAGGCCGCTTGCACGAGGAAAGAACAAGAATCGAAGCACGAGCCAAGGCTCAATTCAGATTTATTCCAAAAGCCTGAATGCGGTAATATCAAAGCCTGACTTTCATCGAGGGAGTGCCGCCATGTCAATCATCGTCTCGGTTATTACTACAGCCAATCACACTCGCCGCTTCACCCTGAATAGCGCCGACAGCATCAATCACCTGTTGGACATCCTGGGTCGTAGCGCCCTGATCTTTAGCGGCAAACCCCTGATTATTGGCTCGGCAACACAAACCGAACTTTTTTCTGTGGCATCGGTAGCCTGTATTGAACTGGAAACGGCCCGAGACCTCGAAGCTTACATGCCGGGCGACCAGACGATGGCGCTGTGTGCTCTGGCCTCGGGAGAAGCGTTGTTACCCTTTATCGGCGGTCTGGAGGGAGCACACTACAAGGCGCGGATTGATTTTTACTTTCAAGGCGGACACGTCCTGCACACCCTCGCCGAGGGCGAGCGTAAAGCGGCGCTGGCCGAGCGACTGATGAATCTGACCGGTGTGTTTGACCGGCCGGTTATCGCCTATCGACTGCCGCAAGGCGGTATCGGCCTGATGAACCCGCAAGCCATGATACGTGCCGTTATCACACCCGGCGTTCCCGACCTGCCGAAGGATGCCTGGGTCGCCGACGTGGTCGAAGGATAAACCGCGTATCGCTCAGCCAAGCACTACGACTACCGCGACAAGCCAGCCGCCAAACGCTCCGAGCAGATGGGCATCACGCAACAAGACGGCGGCCGGGTCGCCACCACCGCCTCGCCGGTGCAGCAGGAACAGATAGCGGAAGACCCCGTAGATAACAAAGGGGACGGTGTAGATCAGATTAGCCGTGCCATGCATGACGACCGTCTCGGCACTCACGGTGTAAAGGCTATAACTGACGATAGTCCCTGCCGCGCAAATACCGATCAGTTGGTCAAGCAGCACCGGATCGTAATCATCCAGCACCTGCCGGTGGCTGCCGGCGCGATCGTCCATCACATTCAGTTCGGCTCGGCGTTTGGCAAAACCAAGAAACAGCGTCAGCATCAGGCCGCAGAGCAGCAGCCAATGTGACGGCGCAATGCCAACACCCAGCGTGCCGGCCAGAATGCGCAACATGAACCCGGCAGAAATAATGAACACGTCGAGCAGAACAACGTGCTTGAGCCCCAGCGAATAGGCCACATTGAGCGCGACATACACCAGCACGATCAGCAGCACAGTCGTTGAAGCGACGTTCGCCAGCAACAACGCTGCGAGCAAACAGAATGCGGCCAGAAAGAGCGCTTGGGGAACGCTCACCGCACCGGACGCCAGCGGGCGATGACACTTCTCAGGATGTGCGCGATCGCGCTCCCGGTCGGCCAGGTCGTTGAGTACGTAAATCGCCGAGGCGGCCAGCGCAAAGGCGGCAGCGGCGAACAATACACTGTGCACCAGCGGCCCATTACTCGACGCGTGACCGAACAATAGCCCGACGAATACAAAACCGCTTTTTACCCACTGATGCGGGCGAAGAAGTTTGATGAAGGGGCTGATTTTTCTCATTGCACGTTCATTAAATGGTCGGGAAATAGCGTTCACAAAACTCACAGCCGTGCTGTGGCAGCCACGCCGGAATCCGGTAAAACCGATCACGGATGCGGGTCAGCACCTTGTCATGATACACGGCGTAATTGAAGCCTTCGCCCAGAATCAGGTAGAAATTTTCACCATTCACCACAAGCTCACTGAATTCAACATGGTCAAAATAGGGCAGATAGTCGCGAGCTTCCGGCGGGCTGGTTCGGAGAATGAGTATTTTCCGCCCACATTGTGCCAGCCAGTTGGTCTCAAAGTCATCCTGTCGTGCATAGACCGAGCCCCTGCCAAATACGGCCACCGAACGATTCGCCTTGTAGGCCATAAAAGCTGCTGACGCGTAGCTTTCCATGGCCCACTGTGCATCCGGCTCAAAATCCGCCATATGCGCGACAAGCGCTTCGGTATTGAGGCGTAACACGACACCTTCGCCAAAGCTCGTTTTCTTCCAGACACTCACCGGCAAAGCCACCAGCACCACTAAAACCAAGACCTGCAATGCGGCAAAAATCGCCGACGCATTGAATAAACGCTTGAGCACGGCCTCTGGAAGCGTACGCGCCGCCAGAACAGCCAACAAGGGGATAAAGGACACCAGCCAGTGCAGACCAACCGACCGCCACAGCGACATCAAGGCGAACAGACCGAGCGGAATGCTCGCCAGCCAGAACAAGGCACTGTCGTCGACCTCACATCGCACGGCACGAAACAGGGCCTGCCGATGCCGCCACATCTCGAATAGCAGCCAGGGTGTCGCCAGGAAAGCCAGCGAAAGAAAATAAAGCAGCGGATTCTGCCAGCTCAACCCGCCGTCATTCTGACGGTTGATGAAATTAAAAAGGATGTTGTTCCAACAATGCCCGCTGTTCCACCACAGGTTATAAATCGGAGCTGGAAGTGACGCCACCAGCAGCAGACCGAAGCCAGCCCAGCGTCCGGTGTCACGCCGCACGAAAATTGCGTGCGCAAGGTAGGCCAGACCCAGCAGCGCTGCAAAATACTTACCCAGGAAGGCCAGACCGAGCAGCACCCCGGCTGCCGCCTGCCAGGCCAGCGCGACGCGCGGCTGATTCAGTCGGCGCAAGGCGGCAACGTAGGCCAGGACGGAAAGCAGGCTAAACAGGATGACCGGCGAATCAGTGGTGATCAGCACGTTCCACACATTGACCGGCTGCAACAACACCAGCCAGGCGGCCATTACCGCTCGCTCATTCCCCGCGGGACGCGCCAGCCACCACGCTCCCCAAGCCAGGGCGAGCGGCATTAACGAGGCGGGCAGACGCAAAACCCACTCGGCACGGGAGATGGCGAGCAAGCCGCTCAACCACCAACCCACCATGGGCGGGTGATCGTAGTAGCCACCCGCCGGATGGTCACCCCATAAAACGAAATACCCTTCGTCGCCAGTCAAGGGCAAGACCGCTGAAAACCACAAGCGAAAAGCAACGAGCGCCAGCAAACCGGCCCAAACCTGACGGCTCGAAAAAAATCGAAACTCTTTAGATACAGAGCTCACCGAAATGCGGTGTTCACAGAAAAATGCAAAATATAAAACCTTTTCGGTTTTTTCTGCGCGTTCTCTGCGCCTCTGCGCCTCTGCGCACTCTGTACTGAATGCGGTTTGAACATGGCTGGTTACTGACCCGCTTTGGCCAGACGTCGGGCGCGTACGCCCTCGGCCAGCATTTCCATCACCAAAATCGAATCGTCCCATCCCAGGCAAGCATCGGTAATGCTCTTACCGTGCTCAAGCGGATGGCCCGGAACCAGATTCTGCCGTCCTTCCATTAGATGTGACTCCACCATCACACCCATGATGCGATCTTCACCTGCCACGAGTTGCGCCGCGACATTCCGGGCAACATCAATTTGCCGTTTAAAATCCTTAGCGCTGTTGGCGTGAGAGAAATCAACCATAAGGCGGGACGCCAGAGCGGCCGTAGCGATCTCTTTAGCTGCAGCATCGACATGGGCTGCGTCGTAATTGGGCTCCATCCCCCCGCGCAGGATGACATGACAGTCTTCGTTACCCGAGGTTGAGACAATGGCCGAATGGCCGGCCTTGGTCACCGAGAGGAAGTGATGCGGCGATTGCGCTGCTCGAATGGCATCAATGGCGATACGCACATTACCATCGGTACCGTTCTTGAACCCGACCGGGCACGACAGGCCGGAAGCCAGCTCGCGATGCACCTGCGATTCGGTCGTACGCGCACCAATGGCGCCCCAAGAAATCAGATCTGCCGTGTATTGCGGTGTGATGGTATCCAGAAATTCGGTCGCGCAAGGCAGACCCATGTCGTTGATTTCGAGTAGCAGCCCACGCGCCAGACGCAGCCCTTCGTTGATACGGAAACTGTTGTCCATACGCGGATCGTTGATCAACCCCTTCCAGCCCACTGTAGTACGCGGCTTCTCAAAATACACACGCATCACAATCAGCAGATCCTTTTCGAAGCGCGGCACTTCGTTCTGCAGGCGTCTAGCGTATTCACTCGCCACGCCGACTTCATGAATTGAACACGGCCCGATCACCACCAGCAGACGATCATCAGCGCCATGCAAAATACGGTGAATGGCCTGACGTGCGTTGAAGGTCGTCTGCGCCGACTGAAAGCCGACCGGAAACTCGCGGAACACGTGCGCCGGCGGCACCAGCTCCTTGATCTCCTTGATGCGTACGTCGTCGGTATTCGGCTTGCTTTGCACAGTCATGAAACATCCTCTGGGGAAACAACAGTTACGGTTCTTGAAGAGGGTTCATTTTACTCGAAGAGCCTTCTCAACGCCGCGCCCAGCTTACCCGGCACGCCTACTCCGCCTTGGCAGGCGGCGCATTCCACCGTTCGCGCGGCACCAACACATGACTCTCCGGCTGCGAAACAAAGTGGGGCGACATGATCTGGATGCCGTGCTGATTAAATTGATCCTGAATATTGGCATGCAAATTTGACAGCGCAGAAGTCCGCTGCAGCGGATTATCCATGTGCGCAAAGATCTCATACTCTACGTAAAAATCAGACAACCCGCGCTGATAGACAAACGCTTCCGGCGTATTGCGCAAACCTGACGTCGCCTCTGCGGCGGCAATCAACAGGGCGTGCACTTGCCGCCACGGCACTTCATAGCCAATCGTCACCTTGGTGGATACCAGCGTGCCGCGCTGCCCCGCCAAGCGCGAATAATTCTTGATCGGGCTGCCAATCAGTACGGCATTGGGTACGGTCACTTCCTCGTTACGCAGGTTGACGATTTTTGTCGCCAGAATTCCAACTTCGCTGACCACGCCCACGGTTTCACCCAGCTCGACAAAATCACCAACCGACAGAGCGCGCGAATAAACGAGCACCAGACCGCTCATCAACTGATTGACGATACCCGCAGAACCCAGCGTCAGCATGAAGCCGAACATTACCGACAAACCCTTGAAGGCATCACTGTCCGACAGCGGAATAAAAGGGTAGGCGATGGCAATACCGAAGCCCCAGATGATCACACTGGCGATGCGTTGTGTCGCACTCACCGTCTCCTTGTGCAAACCGATGATCTCGGCCCGTCCTTCGCGGACAGCCTTGAACGCATTGGCCATTACATCGGTTATGGCCTTGGTCAAAAAGAGGATAATCAGTGCCGTCGCCATGCCGGGAATGGCATCGAACAGTCCTTTCCCGAGCTTGGTTAACAAAATCACCAGCGAATGCCCCAACTCCTGCCCCAGCGGCGCCGTGACGGGAAAGCGATCCAGAACGTAGGTCAACCAGAGGTATGCCACGACCAACCACATAAAGCCGGCCATCAATTTTGTTGCCCGTAACACCAAAGTCCAGCCATGGCGTGCCAAACGCAAGCCCGGCAGTTTCGAATCTTTTTTAATGAATACCAGTAAGCGCGCCACGAACCAATAGCGGGCGCGCGCAATACCCCAAACCAGGGCAATCGCCAGCACGCTGGCCACTAGCGACGAGACAATTCCTTTCAACAAGATTTCCGGCCGACGCTGTTCGCGCAAAACGGCCAGGGCATCATCAAGGCGGTCGCCCGTTTGCCGGGCAATTTCATCAAGCGAAACCCTACTGGCCGGGTCAAGATCCGTTTCCACAACGCTAAACATCAGACGCGAATCAATGCGCAAGGCAAAGGCGTTAATACCGTTGTAATCGAAGGGTAGCACCTCGACCTTTTGCGCCATTTCCTCCGCACGGAGCTTGTTCAACAGATCGAGCGCACGTTCGACACGCTGCTCTGGCGTGCTATTCAGAAACGTGGAGCGAAAGGTGAAAATCGGCCGAAAATTAAACTCCAGAACGGCCTCGGGCTTACTCCCGGGGCCGGCCGCTGTCACCGCTGCTTCAGCCCACAGTGAACCGGACAACAACAACCCGCAGGCGACAATCAGGACACGCCAAATTCCGGATAAATTTTTCATAACCACGCCTGCTAAAAATTGCGAGAAAAATGGGACTTAGGCTGTGCCACCGACCGTCAGGCCGTCGATGCGCAGGGTTGGTTGCCCAACGCCAACCGGCACACTCTGACCATCTTTGCCGCAGGTTCCGACGCCCGGATCAAGGCGCATGTCGTTGCCGATCATGGACACCTGGTTCATCGCTTCCGGCCCGCTGCCAATCAGCGTCGCGCCTTTGACTGGGCTGGTTACCTTGCCGTTCTCGATCAGATAGGCCTCGGACATCGAGAAGACGAATTTGCCGTTGGTGATGTCGACCTGACCGCCGCCAAAATTGACCGCGTAAATCCCCTTTTTCACCGACTTGATGATTTCGTCGACACTCTTGTCGCCGGCCAGCATGGTGGTATTGGTCATGCGCGGCAGGGGCAGGTGAGCAAAGGATTCGCGACGGCCGTTGCCGGTCGGCGCAACGCCCATCAGGTGTGCGTTGTGCGCATCCTGCATATAGCCCTTGAGGATGCCATCTTCGATCAGCACGTTGCGCTGCGTCGGATTGCCTTCGTCATCGATATTGAGTGAGCCGCGGCGATCGGGGATGGTGCCGTCATCGACCACCGTCACGCCTTTTGACGCCACGCGGGTGCCGATGCGGCCGGCAAAGGTCGAACTGCCCTTGCGGTTAAAATCGCCTTCCAGACCGTGGCCAACAGCCTCGTGCAGCAGGATGCCGGGCCAGCCCGAACCGAGCACGACAGTCATCGTCCCCGCTGGCGCGGGCTGCGCGTTGAGGTTGGTGACGGCCTGATGCACGGCCTCGTGCGCGTAGTAGCGCAAGAGTTCGTCGTTGTAAAACCCGTAGTCGGTACGTCCGCCGCCGCCGGCCGAGCCCTGTTCGCGCTTGCCGCCTTCACCCTCGACAATAACCGTAATCGACACCCGAACCAGCGGCCGGATATCCGCCGCCAGCCGGCCATCACTGCCGGCCACAAGCACCACTTCGTATTCGCCGGCGATATGCGCCATGACCTGCGTCACACGCGAATCCTCAGCGCGGGCATAGGATTCCAGGCGTTCGAGCAATTTCACCTTGGCTGTCGCGTCGAGCGAACTGAGTGGGTCGCGCGGCACATACAGTTCGTGCCCGGTGCGTTTTTTTATGGCAGGAATTTTCCGCTGCTGACCGGCGGCGGCGATGGCGCGCACTGTCGAAGCCGCATCGCCAAGCGCCAGACGGCTAATATCGTCGGAGTAGGCAAAGGCCGTTTTCTCACCCGAGATGGCGCGCACGCCGACACCTTCGTCAATATTGAAACTGCCCGACTTGACGATACCTTCCTCCAGACTCCACGCTTCCGAACGGCTGTACTGAAAATACAGATCAGCGTAGTCGACGTCATGGGCCATGATTGTTCCGAATACCTTGGTCAGATCAGCCACATCCAGGCCGTAGGGCGTGAGCAGGGTTTTCTGTGCCTGCACGAGCAGGGATTGCGCTTTTTCGGTCATTGGTTTTCCATTAAATTTGCAGCTCTTTCAACACAGAGAATAAAGCATTGACTCTGTACTTCTCCGTTCTCTCTGCGCTCTCCGTGTTGGAAGCGGTTCATCACGACTACATCACCCGATGCGTCAACGCCGGCAAGCTGGCGCGCACATCAGCGATCCGGGCATGATCAATTTCACCAATCACTACGCCAGCGCCCTTCTCACGCCGGTCAATAATCTCACCCCAAGGGTCGATCAGCATGCTGTTGCCGTGTGTTTCGCGCCTGTTCTCGTGCTTGCCGCCCTGGGCAATCGCCAGAACATAGCACTGATTTTCAATGGCGCGTGCGCGCAGCAGAATTTCCCAATGGGCGCGCCCCGTCGTCTCGGTGAATGCCGCCGGGATCACCAGCAAATCCGTTACGCCCAGCGCACGATAGAGCTCCGGAAAACGCATGTCGTAGCAAATCGACAGGCCGACGCGAGCAAAAGGCGTTTCGAACGCCACCAACTCGCTGCCCGCTTCAATCGTTGCACTTTCGTTGTAACGCTCAGTACCCTTCTGAAAGCCAAAAAGGTGAATCTTGTCGTAGCGGGCCACACGTTCGCCCAGAGGGTTATAAACAAGGCAGGAATTAAGCACCTTATCCGGCGTCTGCGCGATTAAAGGCATCGAACCGCCGACCAGCCAGATGCTGTGCTGGCGTGCGGTTTCAGCGAGAAAATCCTGAATCGGACCAGAGCCATCCGCTTCACTCGCCCTGACCTTGTCGCTATCTTTCATGCCCATGATCGGAAAGTACTCAGGCAAGGCGACGAGCTCGGCGCCTTGTGCGGCGGCTTCGGCAATCAACGTTGCCGCCGTTTGCAGGTTGTCTTTAATGCGTGGCGTCGACACCAGTTGTATGGCGGCAACCCGGGCATTCTTCAACAGCTTTGGCGACTCACTTGAGGGCAGGTTCATTGGCAACTCCACTTACATTGGGAATCATTGGCAAACGTGGCGCTGTAAGCACCGGCTCGTTACCTGAAAGTTTCTCGACCTTGGGATCATCCCATTTTCCGGTAATCAGGTAATCAAAACCAAACATGTGGTTGAGCGGATTCTGCAACACCTTGTGTGCTACCCATGTTGCCACTCCCGCTATCGGATTAATCAGCGCCACGCCCAGAGCGGCAGTACCGCCCAGTTCGGGCTGGACGTTGACATTGAGCCGCTGCGTCTCATTTTTGAGATCCACCTCGCCGCGCATCAGCACCCGCGCGCCCGGCCCGTCAATCTGCAAGCGATCCGTGCTCATCTGACCGTGTTGCACCACAACTTTGCTGGCAATACTATCGAAAGCAAAACCTTCGCTGAAAACATCCTTGAAATCCAACGAAACCCGGCGAGTCAAACCCTGCAGGCTGATCAGGCCAAGCAGTTTGCCGGCAGCGCCCGGATCGAGCTTTACGAACTGGCCCTTGGCGGCTTCAAGATTCATTTCCCCGCCCAGGGAAGCGTAGTCCATGGAACTCGGTGCGCCGTTCCAGCCGATTTTTCCCCCAAGCTGCGCAGTACCGCCACGTACGGTACCCGGATAACCCATACGCTCAAGCAGCTTCCCGACATCGCTGCTGCCCATCTTGAAATCAAGGTCGGTACGGTTCTTTCCTCCACCAATCTGCCACTGCCCGCTGCCGGAAAGGTTGCCATAGGGATTGGTCACATTGATCTTGCCCAGACGCCAAACGCCCCCCTCATTTTGAGCCTGCAGTTCAAGGCGCCCAAAACGGCGAACACCCAGAGAAAACTCCTCCGCCACAATATCGAGCGCCGGCAGCTCTTTAATCCCTTCCCCCATATCCGACCCCGCTGACCCTGCCGATCCCGCCGCCGGATCCATCGCCATGTGTTTGAAACGGGCAACCAGCTTGCCACTTCCGGCACCGTACCACTGCAGGTCCCCACTGGCCTGGCGTGAGTTCAAGCTAGCCTTCCAATGGTTGGGTTCCGGCGATACCGTCAAATCAACATCGTTGAAAGTCCGCCCAAGAAGCAGAAGCTCTCCTGTCTTGATGTTGATTGAATCAAGAAATGGCGGCGCGGATTTTTCTGCTGGCGTTTTATTACTGACAGGCTGCAAGAGCCGCCGCCAGAAATCAATATCCAGTTTTTTTGCAGTCATCCCAAGCATCACTCCCCGCTCAGGTAACTCCAGAGGACGCCCAATAGCAATAGCGCCGCGCTCTGGCACAAAACCATCAACCTGCTTGCTCCGGATCAACTTCATCGAAACCGCACTACCCAACGAGACGCTAATCTGGTCACGCATCGGCGCCCCCGGGAGAAACTCCTTTTCAAAGCGCAGCGGCAGGGTCTCTGTAGCCGTTTTGTTGAACGGCTCAGGCAAATCCGAGGCTAGCCCGACCAAGGCTGATTCAACCACCAGATCGGCATCACGCTTGTTGATGCGCACTTCACCCCGATACGATGCCGCCCCCGAAAAGTTCTGCAGCAGCGGCGAATTGAACTGCTTGCGCAACTGTGCAACACTGATTGATCCGTTGGCCGTTATCAGCACCCTGCCATCTTTTTGCGTTCCGCCTTTGATCTTGAGCGGTCCGCCAAAAAGTGTGGCGTTGATTTCCGGCACCCGCAAATCGTTACCGGAAAATTGCACTGTGCCATTAACCTGCCGGAATGGGGGCAATGCTGCATCGACAGTCACTTCATTATTCTCGAAGTAATACGTTCCATTTATTTTTGACTCGCCCAGACGCGCCTCGGCCAGCGGTATCTCCAGCTCCAGATCAAGATGCCCATTCCCGCCGGCACGCATGCCTTCCGTGAAGTGATCAATGCGGGCGGCAACCGGGCTCTGATCAATAAATTTGAGGAATTCTGAAGTAGGGCCTTTGGCACGCCCTTTAACAATCAACAACGATACGGGTGCATCAAAGTCAGGGATCTCAGCATAGGTTTTTTCCAAGTGCGCGCCGAGCATCGTGCCACGTTCAATATCGATTTTCATTCCGGCACCCTCGAAACGAAGATCACCGTAAATGCCGGTTATTTTCGGCCAACCGGTTCCGTAATCGAGGGTCACGTCATTCGCCTTGACGGTCACCAAGAACTGGCCCTTTGTTTTATCGAGAAAGGGGAAGTCGGCCAGATTGCCTTTCAAAGTCAGCCTGGCATCGCTCGCGCTACCCGACAGCAAGGAATCGCGCAACCAGTAGCGCGCATCAGCATTAACCGCCTTCGGCATATAGCGCCAGACCGCCCGGGCATCGCCTCGCGTCAACGCCGCCGTGAGATCAATACTACCGGGACCTTCGCCGGTATTACGATACGTCCCTTGCGCCGTACCCGCGGCTTCGGCTCCGGCAAATTCGACTTGCGACAACGCAACATCCAGTACGCCTTTGTTGATTTTCCACGTGGCTTGTGCGCCGAGCGAATCCAGCGAGATTAGCGACTCGGGAAAAATACTTGGCAAATCAACGCTTGGTTTTTTTGAATGCAAGGTGGCGCTGCCGCCTTGTTCGTTAACATCAAGCGATCCGGACATGCCCGTAAACCCCGGAAAATAGCCTTGTGCTTTCAGTGCCAATCCGTCAAAACCGGCTTTCAGCGCGTAGGTCTGCAAACGCTCGGCATCGCCTTTCCATTTGGCGCTGAGACCTCTGACACGACCGCGCGGCGCATAGTCATTGAGCAACTGACGCGTCCCGGCGTCGAAGGGAAGATAAGCCGCCAGGGCAGCCAGGGCATCAATATCCAGCACACTGGCCGTGGCGCTCCCGACGACCCGTTTATTCTCGGAATCAGGTTGCCAGTCCACATGAAAATCGGTCGGCTCGATGAGGATCGCTTCGTTCGACTGGTCATTACGCACCGCCAGTTTTCGCGTCGCCAGTTCAATGCGTCGACCATTGACCGCCAAGCCTTTGGCCGAAAAATTGACGCCCATGCGTCCCGACATATGCTCCAATTCAAGTGCGGGCAGATCCTGCGCCAGGCGTAAACTTACGTCCTGCAAAGCTACATCGGCTGTAATCGTATCCAGTTTGCCCTCGGCAAAGCCAAACCAGGCGCGCCAGGCACCCCGCCCGTGTGGCAAGGCCACCGGATAGTCAACCCACTGACGCCAGACGGCCAGATCGGCATAGTCAATTTCGGCATACACCTGCCCGGCCCAGGATTCCAGGGCCTCAAAATCCGCACCCCGCAAATCGCCGCGCACATCGAGCTTTGAAGCCAGTGCGGCGGGTGGCTGGGCAGTCAAGCCAAAGCCATGACGGCTACCATTATTATCTAGGCCAAAATTGAGATTCTCAAGCACCAGAGTGGGTGCTTTACGCAACTCGTCATCCCAGACCAGCATGGCGCGTTGAATACGAATACGCCGTTGCGCCAGAATCCAGTCAGAAATATCGTTATTTTGCTTTTCCTGGCTAAGTGGAATACCGGCAATGGAAATCCGCCCATTGGCGTCGCGCCGAAGATTCAGGGTCGGCTCATCAATGCGCAATAAACGCAATTTGAGTTGCGCGCTAGGAACCGACCACCATGAAAGAATTGCTTCAACCCGTGAAAAGGTGAGCGCCGGACGTCCTTCCGTATCGGCAATACTGACATCAATCAGCGTCAGATCCGGATTGACACCTTCCCAACTTGCTTCGATGCGCCCGATACTGACCTTCTGCCCAAGTCCCTGACTGGCATAGCGTTCGATATCGGCACGATAATCATCAACGTGCGGCAGAACGCTGTAGCGCAGCACCAGGACCAGCGCGACAAAGCCGAAATAAGTCAGCCAGAAGGCCCAAACCAGCGTACGCCATAACCACTTTGCCGCCGGAAGCGCCACAAGAGGCAGCAGAAGATAAAAGCGGTGATAAAGCGTAGCGCGCAACTCGTCCTTAGGCATCATGAGCCGGGCACCTGTGGAAGATTTTGCCAATTATTAGAATGCGTCACTAGAATGGCGTAATGTCAGTGAATCAGTAGAAGTTTCCATTGTAACGGCTTTGGCCGCCCGAGCCATGCCGAACAGACGGCCAAACCCTGCCACAACCAGAGGAATGATGAGCGAAACACCCGACAATCCAGACCCGATCGAATGGAACGCTGCACTGAAACACAGCCATTTCCTGCGCCAACTGTTGCAGGCCCACCCGGAAATCTCGTCCTGGATAAAAGAACATGCCGCTTGCTCATTGGACAGCGGCTTGATGAGCAAGTTTCTGACGGCCGAAAAACCGGCTGACGAGGAGAGCCTCAAGCGTGCGCTGCGTCGTTTGCGCCAGCGTGTAATGGCCTCACTGATCGTGCGTGACATTGGCGGCCTTGCGCCACTCGCCGAAGTAGTCGAGACCATGACGCAACTGGCCGAAATCACGTCCAATGCGGCACTTGATTTCCTGCATCGCCAGCTCGCCGCCCAGTTTGGCGAACCGCTGGATACCCATGGGCAGCCACAACGTCTGCTGGTCATCGGCATGGGCAAACTGGGGGGGCGCGAGCTCAATGTTTCATCCGATGTCGACTTTATCTTCATCTACCCGGAGGACGGCGAAACGGCTGGCGCCGCCGGGGGGGGTCGAAAACTCGAGTGCTACGACTTTTTCACCCGTCTCGGCAAGCGTTTTATTGCGGCTCTCGGTGACAACACGGGTGACGGCCAGGTTTTTCGCGTTGATATGCGTTTGCGTCCGAATGGTGACTCCGGCCCGCTGGTCTGCTCGCTGCTCTCGCTTGAAAACTATCTGATCACGCAGGGCAGGGAATGGGAGCGCTATGCCTGGATCAAGGCACGGGTACTGAACGAGGGCGACAACCTGCAAATGCACTGGGTTAGCGCTCTCGAAAAAATTTCACGGCCCTTTATTTTCCGCAAATACCTCGATTTTGGTGCGATCAATGCCATGCGCGATTTGCACGCCCAGATCCGCCGCGAAGTCGCGCGCAAGGATATGGCCGACCACATCAAACTCGGCCCCGGCGGCATCCGCGAAATCGAATTCATGGCGCAGGTCTTTCAGCTTATTCGCGGTGGCCGTGATCCGGCGTTGCAAATTCGCCCCACGCTCAAGGTCTTTCCTTTGCTCGTCGCTCGGCGGCTGCTACCGGTCGATAGCGAAGGCGAACTGGTCGAAGCCTATGAATTCCTGCGCCGGCTTGAGCACCGCCTGCAATACGTGAATGACGCGCAAACCCACATGCTGCCTGAAGATAACGACCATCGAGCCCTGATTGCTGCATCAATGGGATACACCGACTGGTCAGCCATGCTGACGGTTCTGGATACCCACCGTCAGCGCGTGGCTAGGCACTTCGAAGAAATATTCTCCAACCCGGAAGAGGGCGTTCATGCGCTGGCCGGCTTGTGGTTCGGCCAGACCGACGGCGACGATGCGTTGGAAGCGCTCTCCCAACTGGGATTCCGGCAACCGCAGGCCATGCTCGAACGACTGAATGGCCTTCGTCAGAGCGCCAAGTATCAGCAACTGCCGGCACAAAACCGCGAACGACTCGACGCACTCGGCCCGCGCCTGATCGAAGCAGCAGCGGCCACAAAAACACCGGATGCCACCTGGCAGCGCGGCCTCGACTTCTTTGAAACGATCAGCCGGCGAGGTGCTTATCTCGCCCTGCTGCAGCAGTATCCGCAAACGCTGACCAAGGTCGCCGAGATGATCGGCAGCTCCGTTTGGGCAGCGCGTTACCTGACGCAGCACCCGATCCTGCTCGACGAAGTGCTCGACCCGCGCCTTTACGATATCGCCACCGACTGGAATACTTTTCACAGTGAACTACACGCCCGGCTGGTCGAAGACACCGGCGACACCGAACGTGAAATGGACATTCTGCGTGAAGCGCACCACGCTCAGGTTTTCCGCTTGCTGGCCCAGGATATCGCCGGACTTCAGACTGTCGAGCGCCTGGCCGACCACCTCACCCTGCTCGCCGACATCGTCGTGCAGACCACGCTCGACTTGTGCTGGAGCAAACTCAAGGAGCGCCATCCGCACCCGGAACGTCCGCCAAAATTTGCAGTCATCGCCTACGGCAAGCTGGGCGGCAAGGAGCTTGGTTACGGCTCCGACCTTGACCTGGTTTATCTGCACAACGACCCCGAGCCTAATATTGGCGAACTCTATGCCCGCCTGGGCCAGCGCATGAGCACCTGGATGTCGAGTCAGACCTCCGCCGGCATGCTGTTCGATACCGATTTCCGCCTGCGCCCGAACGGCGATGCCGGCATGATGGTCAACCCCATTGACGCCTTCCGCGACTATCAGATCAAGGATGCCTGGGAATGGGAACATCAGGCGCTGACCCGGGCCCGTTTCTGTGCCGGCGACCCGGAACTTGGCGCGCAATTCGAAGCCATCCGCATCGAGATCCTGCGCCAGCCGCGTGAACTGCCCAAGCTCAAGGAAAGTGTGCTGGAAATGCGTCAGCGCATGCTCGACGCCCACGCCTCAAATAGCGACGAATTATTCGACCTCAAGCAGGACCCGGGCGGTCTGATCGACGTCGAGTTTATCGTCCAATATCTGGTACTTGGCTACGCGCATGCGCACGAGCCGCTGTGCGGTAATCTCGGCAATATTGCTCTGCTCGGCATCGCCGGGGAACTCGGCCTCATCCCTCAATCACTGGCCGACCCGGTGCGCGATACCTACCGCGAGTTCCGGCGCATGCAGCACGCCTTGCGCCTGAACGGCATCACCAGCGCACGTATTGAGCGCCCTGCGCACACACACCAGATCGAGGCCGTCAAGGCGCTCTGGGCGCTTGTCTTTAATCAACCCTGAACCACCGGAACATTATGAATCTACCTCAACCTGGAATCCTTCTCCCCCTACCCAATCAGGCGCGCTATCTTTCTTTTTCGATTGCTGATGTCGCATGCATTCCGGCTGCCCTGAACGTACTGCGCGAACGTGCTAATGGTGAAAGCACCG
>JBBRDR010000069.1:0-15621 GCA_038203745.1 Burkholderiales bacterium
GTCGACGTCCGGGCCACAGCGCCGGGCATGTTGGCCACGCAATAATGCACCACGCCATCGGCGACGAAGGTCGGGTCGTCGTGGGTCGTGGCATGCGAGGTTTCGAAGCAGCCACCCTGGTCGATCGCCACGTCGACGACAACTGCGCCTTTCTTCATGCGCGAGATCATGTCGGCAGTCACCAGCTTCGGTGCTGCGGCGCCCGGAATCAGCACGCCACCAACCACGAGATCGGCGTCCAGCACCGCTTCTTCGATGCTGTGCGCGTTGGAGAACACGGTATTGATGCGATTGCCGAAGACGACGTCGAGCTGGCGGAGGCGATCGATGTTCTTGTCGATGACCGTGACGCGCGCGCCCAGGCCAACGGCGATCTGCAGCGCGTTGGTGCCGACCATGCCGGCACCGAGGATGACCACGTGCGCCGCTGCGACACCGGGAACGCCGCCGAGCAGGATGCCCATGCCACCCTTGGATTTTTCGAGGTGCGCCGCGCCGGCCTGAATGGCCATGCGGCCGGCGACTTCACTCATGGGGGCCAGCAGGGGTAAGCTGTTTCCAGGGCCGGTGATGGTTTCGTAGGCAATGCAGATGGCACCGGAATTGACCAGCGCTTTAGTCTGTTCCGGATCGGGAGCCAGGTGCAGATAGGTGTAAAGAATCTGACCCGGACGCAGCATCGCGCATTCCTGCGGCTGCGGTTCCTTGACCTTGATAATCATGTCGGACTTGGCAAAGATCGTTGCCGCATCGGGCGTCAGTTCGGCGCCGGCAGCCACATACTCTTCGTTAGTCAGGCCGATGGGGAGTCCCGCGTTTGTCTGGACAAGCACACTGTGGCCACGTGAGGTTAATTCGAGAACGCTGGCGGGTGTCAGGCCAACACGATATTCATGGTTCTTGATTTCCATTGGCACGCCAATTTTCATTGCAGTTCCCTTCGTTTGTCTATCACATTGCGATGTGAGGAGTTTTATCCATGCCAGTGGGAAATAACAGATCAATTAACTTTATTGCGCTTTGATAAGTTCCGCTAATATTAGCGGTTGTTGCCATAGAAGCCTTAAGGAACCATGAACACGTTTACCCCCGACCTTCTGGAATGCCTTGCTTCTATCATTGAAGAGGGTAGCTTCGAGAAAGCAGCTGAACGGCTTTCCATAACCCAGTCCGCCGTTTCGCAACGACTCCGTACCCTTGAAACGCTGGCTGGAACGATCTTGCTTGTACGTGGACGCCCGCTCAAACCAACACCTGCCGGACGCCTTCTTCTCAAGCACACGATGCAGATGCGTTTGCTGCGCGTCGATCTTGAACACGATTTGCACAACATCAGCCCCGGTACCGCCGGCCGGGCCGGAGGAGAAGAGCGCGTTGCAATCGCCGTAAATGCGGACAGCATCGCCACTTGGGCGCTCCCGGCCTTTGATGCCCTGGTTCAACAGGGTCTGCCGCTTGAAATCATTACCGACGACCAGGATTTCACCCAGGAGTGGTTGCGCGAAGGCCAGGTGCTCGGCTGTGTAACCACGCTAAAAAAGCCTTTGCGTGGCTGCAAGATCGTATCATTGGGCACCATGCGTTACGTTGCCGTCGCCAGCCCCTCTGCTATTGCCCGATTCTGCCCGGAGGGTCTGTTGCCGCAAACCTTTCGCAAACTTCCTTTTATTGCATTTAACCGAAAGGATGACTTGCAGACTGAATTCGTCAGCCGTACCTTTCGCCTGAAACTGGTTCGACTGAACCAGTGCTTTGTGCCGAGTTCTGAGGGGCAGGTTCGTGCTGTGCTGGCCGGTTGGGGCGCCAGCGTGGTTCCTGAACTGTTGGTTCGCCCACACATCGCATCGGGCCAAGTGATCGAACTGGTGCCGGAGTCAGTGCTGCACGTCAACCTGTACTGGCATTGCTGGAATCTTGACTCGCCTTTGCTGAACGGGCTCACAAAAGCCATCACCTATGCCGCAGACAAGGCATTGAAACATTAATAAAGCAGGGAAACACCGTACCCGGCTGCTGTAGAGCCCACAGTGAGGCCGCCGTCGGTAAAGTGGATCAGGTCTTGCCCGGCCCCAGCCACTTCGGCAGAGCCGGCGGCGCATAGCGCGCAAAGCGGTCGAGTAGTACTGCCGGGTTTGATTCGACGACCAGCATATGGCGATGATCTTCGCGCACAAATTCTTCATGCGCGGCGTGATCAAGAAAGCTGATCAAGTTGTCGTAGTAGCCCGCGACATTGAGCAGGCCGCAGGGCTTGCGGTGGAAACCGAGCTGCGCCCAGGTCCATACTTCAAAAATCTCTTCAAAGGTGCCGATGCCGCCGGGTAGCGCGACAAAGCCGTCAGCCAGTTCCGCCATCAACGTCTTGCGCGCATGCATTGACGGGGTGACGTGCAGTTCGGTCAGATTCGCGTGCGCGAGCTCCTTGCGCATCAGCGACTCGGGAATCACGCCCACCGCTTTGCCACCGAGGCGCAGCACCTCGTCAGCCAGAATGCCCATGATACCCACGCCACCACCGCCAAAGACGAGGTTGATGTCGCGTTCGACAATGGCCTGTGCGAACGCGTGTGCTGCAACGGTGTAATCGTCGACCCGGCCGCGGCTCGAACCGCAATAAACACAAATGCTGCTCAGTTTTTCCATAACGCAATCGTTCTCTTAGGGACTGTGACCAGCAACTTGATGTGGAGGGGTTCGCTTGTCAGCGCAGAATCGGTAGCCGCGCTGCCGTGTTCAGAATTGATGGGCTAGAGCACAGCGCTTGGTGGTGATATTTTTTCCAGGCGATCGTCGAGTTCGCCAATGTAGGCGGCTAGCGTGTTCCCGGACTGCTCCATGAAAGTGCGAAGATCATTTTCAAGCTGATCGACGCGGGCAAGGACAGCGGTTTTGGATTCAACGTTCAAAGTGGCTTGTCTGGTCAATTCCGTTTGCAGGAATGTCTGCAATTCAGTAAATCGGGAAGCCTCCGCGCGGTCGGCAAGGTCTCTATTTGATTGCAGTTCGCGCGAGTGACGGCGTGATTCAAAAAGGACAGAAGTTTGAAGGTAGACGACAAATACAAGAAAGAGCACTGTAATGAATGCCAATAGCCCGAGCATGACTAGACCCAATGGCATTTGAATGCTTGTATAACCAAGCGACAATTCGGTGGGTGAAAGAAAAACGCCCCAGTTCAACGCAGCGAACGCGGCGATTATGGTCAGTATGAGTAGTAACAACAGTGAATGAAGTTTCATGTCCAGGTTCCTGATGGGTTGGATGCTGCGAGGCGCTACAGTGTTTGCATGGCCCGACGAGGCCGTATATCAATTGTTGGTAATGGCGACCATTATGCGTTGTACGTTTTTGATTAACAACACATGATCATTTTCTGTGCCTTGTTAATGAACTCGAGTAATGGGGCCGGGCCAGAACGGGAGAGGTGCTTCGGAGTCGTTCGGAAACAGATTGAATGTCCGCGCTGGTCGGCGGGCGAGGTTGGGTTATGGCTGTGATAACGTTTTCGATTTTCCGAAGCGTTTATTCATCCCGGTAATCTGTTAAGGCCTTGAGTACGGGTGAGTAAAACTCGCGGCGAGCGAGCACGAAAGCAATAACTGTCGTCGAGAAAATGAAAAGCCACGGCGATACCATCCATGACATGACCGCCATGCCAAAGTAGTAGGCGCGCAGGCCACGATTGAAGTCGTTACCGGCACACGAATTCACGGCAGCAAACTTCATCGCGTGTTTTTCCATCGCTTCCGCGCTGTCTTCAAGAGGCACGGATCCCACGGTGATCGACAACAGGTTGAACTGGCGTAATGACCACGTGAATTTGAAATAGGCAACGACAAAAACACCCAGCAAAACCAATAGCTTGAGTTCCGTGGCTTCACGCGACAGTGCCCGTGAAAAGGGCAGTTCAGAGGCCATGGATATCAGTTGATCCAGCGTTCCGAGGGCGGCAAAAAGAGCGGCGATTATGTATATGGTGGTGTTGGCATAAAACGAGAGGCTGGGCAGCAAGTTGCTGATCAATGCGGCATCAACAATGCGCGGGTTGCGTGCGACCATCACACGCCCCCAGCCTACACGCAGCTTGTGGGTTTCTGTATGCAATGTTGTGCGGCCACTCCATCCGCGTTCAACAAATTGCTCGTAGCCAAGCCAACACGTGATAAACCAGATGAGCCCGACCCAGTCGGGCCAAGGAAATTTTGCAAGAAAACTTACAATAGACATAAGAACGACTAACCAATATGAAAAACCAACGTTCCACCTATTCTACAAGCCAATCAGAAACCTGGAGAAAATCATACGGAGGGCATGGAAGGCCGGCACGTCCGGGTTTGAGATTCACGGCAAGCGTCGTAAAGTAGAGCGAAAGGATCGGGCAGGCAAAGGTCGTTTTAGAGCAATACATTTTTCGGAACGAAGGCAATGCATGAACAGGAATCAACCATGAACGAATCGAGCTATTGGATACTGAGAAGCGAAGCGCAGTTGTTCATATCAAGCGAAAAATCGCAGGAATCAATTTTCCCCTTTGGGCGTGCGGCGGACTTTGGGAGCCCGGCGGGTGCCTTGTTAGTCGGGCAGTGGCAAGGGCATGCCTGTTACGCGGCTGAAATCGAGCAGCTTCCGCAAGGGATTCCGGGTGAGTTGACACCCTTGCGCCCGTTGTTCGGCATGGCGGGCGCCGAAGCCTTTGCCTTGGCCGGGCGCGCCAGTCTGCTGCTGGACTGGCAGAGTAATCATCGTTATTGCGGTAGGTGTGGCACATCAACAGCAATGAAAGCAACAGAGTTTTCCATGTCTTGTCCGGCCTGCGGCCTGCTCGCTTATCCGAGGATATCGCCTGCCGTCATGGTGCTGGTCAGCCGCGGTGATGAATTTTTGCTGGCGCGCAGCCCGCATTTCCGGCCGGGCGTTTTTAGTGCTCTGGCCGGTTTCGTTGAGGCCGGTGAAACGCTGGAGCAATGCGCGATCCGTGAGGTGCGTGAGGAGGTGGGGGTCGAGATTGCCAATCTGCGCTATTTTCAGAGCCAGCCGTGGCCGTTTCCGGATTCTCTGATGGTCGCTTTTTTTGCCGATTATGCCGGTGGAACGCTCAAACCGGATCCGGCTGAAATTGAGGCGGCTGACTGGTTCCCGCGTAATGCGCTGCCGACGCTGCCCGACCCGGTGAGCATTGCCCGCCGGCTGATCGACGCGGCCTGCCGATAAGCTGTGGTGAGTTTCGCCTCAGCCTGTCTCCGGTTGGCTGAGGGAACCGGACAGGTGCAAGTCGGGTCATAAAAAACATGATCGATCAATTCGGTTTCGTTATTTCGCCTGTATTTTTTCGCAGCAGTGGAATAAAAGCAGCTTTCTTCACGTTTATGCAGATGCAGGACCCCAAAACACCACAGGAGACTCCCCATGAAACTGCATAAAACACCCCTTGCATTGTTCGCTGCCACGACCCTCGTGTCTTTTTCCGCCATGGCGGCTGCCCCAATGGTGTCCGGCGGCGTGCTTGCCGGAAGTAACGGAATGACGCTCTACATTTTTGACAAGGATACGGCGGGCAGTGGCAAGAGTGTTTGCAACGACGCCTGCGCGACCAATTGGCCGCCACTTTTTGCGATGGACGGCGATGCTGCCAGCGGCGATTACAGCATCATTATTCGCGATGACGGCAAGAAACAGTGGGCCTTGAAGGGCAAACCTCTCTATTACTGGGCCAAGGACCAGAAACCGGGCGACATGACCGGTGATGGTGTTAACAACATCTGGCACGTCGTCAAGCCCTAAGCGGCAAAGTGGAAAGCAGCGCGATCCTTGCCGAGATCCCCCGTCTGCGCCGTTATGCGCGGGCGATGCTCGGTGATCGCGCGGCGGCCGACGATCTGGTGCAGGATACGCTTGAGCGTGCCTGGACGAGGATCAGTCAGTGGCAGGTTGGCAGTGATTTGCGTGCATGGCTGTTCAGCATCATGCATAACCTGCGGGTCGATCAAATGCGCCGTTCGGCAATTTATACACAGACCATCGACGAGGATGATTTCGAAGTGCCTACGCGCCCTACGCAGACTGACACTCTGGAACTTAAAGACCTTGAAACTGCGCTGCAGCACCTGCCTGATGAGCAGCGCGAAGTTCTGCTGCTCGTTGCGTTGGAGGAGATGAGCTACACGGAAGTCGCTGCGACGCTGGGTGTTCCGGTCGGTACGGTCATGTCCCGTCTGTCACGCGGACGGGAGCGGCTGCGCTTGGTCATGGACGGCCGGTTGTCGACGACGAAGTTGAGGGTTGTGCGATGAACAGACGCCCGATTTCTGAAGACACTCTGCACGCCTACGTCGATGCTGCATTGCCCGAAGTGGATCGTACGGAGGCCGAGGCTTATATTGCCGCACACCCGGAAGCAGCCGAACGGGTACGTGCCTACCAGGTGCAGAAGCAGGCGCTCAGTGTTCTCTTCAACCCGGTGCTCGATGAACCCCTGCCGGAGAACTTGCGCGTGCTGGCCTCGGCACCGCCTCAAGCCGAGGCGGGCCGTTCCGCCAGACCGTCTTTATCGCGCTGGTCGCTGGAGCGCGTCGCGGCGGGCGTGGTGATCGCCTTGGTCAGTGGTGCGGCAGGCTGGTTAGGTCATGGGCAATATCAGCCGGCCGAAAGCGTGGCCAGAATGACCTTGCTCCCCAGGCAAGCGGCGGTGGCACACGCGGTGTTCAGCCCAGATGTGCGGCGTCCGGTTGAAGTCAAGGCCGAGAACGAGGATCAGTTGGTGGCCTGGTTGTCCAAGCGGCTGGGCACGCCGGTCCGTCCGCCCAAGCTGGCGGCCTTGGGTTACGAACTGATTGGTGGCCGCCTGCTACCCGGCAATGTCGGACCGGTCGCCCAGTTTATGTATAACGATGTTACCGGCCAACGACTAACGCTTTACGTTTCAACCGAGAATACGAGCAATCAGGAAACCGCCTTCCGCTTTGCGCAGGAAGGGCAGATCAATGTCTTTTACTGGATCGACGGCACGTTCGGCTATGCCCTCTCAGCCAGCATTGGCAAAGACGAATTGGCGCGCATCGCAAACGCGGTGTACGACCAGATCGAACATAAGTAGCACTTCAGTCAATCAATGAAACGAGGAGACTAAAATGGAAAAACAGGTCAGACGATATGCAACAACGGCGCTTGTGCTGATGTCGGTAGGCCTTGCTTCTGGCGCTTTCGCACAGCAAAGCATGGCGGACAAAAAGATGAGTTTCTTCGTGACCAGTGTCGGATCAGGTAAAGGTGCCGACCTTGGCGGTCTGGCGGGCGCAGACAAACACTGTCAGGCGTTAGCGCAAGCGGTTGGCGCCGGCAAACACACCTGGCACGCTTATTTGAGTGCCAGTGCGGCGGGCGGAAAGCCGGCCATCAACGCACGCGACCGGATCGGACACGGCCCTTGGTATAACGTCAAGGGCGTTCTCATCGCGCGTAACGTCGATGAGCTGCATCAGGGCAACAACATTACCAAACAAACGGCGCTTACCGAGAAGGGCATTGTCGTTAACGGCCGTGGCGATACACCAAACATCCATGACATGCTCACTGGATCGGATTCGCAAGGCATGGCTTTTCAGGGAAGTGGGGATACGACCTGTGGCAACTGGACGCTGAGTAGCGGCGGATCGGCGCAGGTCGGCCACCACGACCGGACGGGGCTGGACGAAAAGCAGCCAGCCAAATCGTGGAACCATTCGCACCCGTCGCGCGGTTGTAGTACGGAAGAGTTGCGCAGTTCGGGCGGCGGCGGCTTGTTTTATTGCTTTGCTGCCAAATAATCACAGTAGCTGGGAATGACTCAGTTGTGATATTAACGCCGGCCTGAAGGCCAGTAAACGCGGGCATCTTGATGTGATATGCCGCAGGAGGTAATAGATTAGCGCCTCCTGTGGCATGGTTGTCGTAGACCGCCAGTCGGCGTGCTCTGCAGGGCGATCCCCTCCCAAGCCAGCTTCGCGGCGCTCGGCAGGCTCTGGTCGCTGTTGTCATTTGCGCTAAGATGTCGGCCATCTTAGCGCTGGAGTTCTTCTGCATGAATACCCTGTTTAGTCTGCTTGAAATTGGCACGTTGACCGCGCCGAATCGCATCTTCATGGCATCGATGACGCGCTGCCGCGCCGATGCAGCGCTCAATCCGCCGGGGATGGTGGTTTGTGCCGATTGCCCGATAACGGGTGTGGAATAGGAATAGGCCGCCAGTCATGCTAGCAGCACAGCACGCCAGCGCAGTGGTGGAGAATCCGGACTCCGAGGAGTTTCTGGTGATCTGTCTGTGCGCTGAATGGTGCGGCACCTGTCGTGATTACCGATCGGGCTTTTATGAACTGGCCGCGCAATTTCCGGAAGCCCGGTTCCGCTGGCTGGATATTGAAGAACGCGCTGATGATCTGGGCGATCTGGATATCGAAAATTTCCCGACCCTGTTTATTCAGCGCCGGCAGACAGTTCTATTCTTCGGGACCATGCTGCCGCATCTGAGCCTGTTACAGCGCTTGATTGAGACCTTCCGTGAACAGACGCCGGAACAAAGTCGGGATTACGGGTGGTCGAATCCCGAGCGACGGCGCTGGCAGGAAAACCAGGATCTTTGCCACCTCCGGCAGGTTGTCGCGACATGACTGACCGGTTGGCCGCCAGGCGGTTGCGTAGCCGTGTGCCGGGCGGTCTGCTGATCGTGTCTTTCTTTATCCTGGTCCTGCTCTTGGCGTATCAACTCTGGTTAAGCTATCAGGACAGTATCAGGACAGCCGAAATTGCAACGCGCAATTTTGCCGAGATTTTTGAAGCCCGGTTGCAGACGACATTGCGCCGTACTGATGTTGAGTTGAAATTGATGGCGGACGAACTGCCGCTGGCGGCCTTGCATCAGAAAGCCGTCCCCGTCTTTCAGCGCGAAGTGAATTCACATCTCGACAGCCGTTTGTTCAATCTGGAGGAAATGGCGGATTACCGGGTGCATGACGCCAACGGCAACACGCTTTATTCCTCAAACCGCGGCAATGTGGCGAATGTTAACATCGCTGACCGGGCGTATTTCCAGCGTCTGCGCGATGATCCAGGTACCGGATTACTGATCTCCGACGTGCTGGAGAGCCGTGTAACTGGCCGGCAGGTGCTGGTGATTGCCCGAGCCTTGCGTGACGAGCACGGGAAATTCATGGGGGGTATTTTTGGTCTGCTGGAACTAGAGTATTACCGCAAGCAGTTTCAGTTGCTCAACCTCGGGCCGGAAGGCGTAATCGCTTTGCGGCGCAGCGACACCCATGCGCAGATCGTGCGCTGGCCGGACAGCGCCGCCGATATAAACAAGCCGCTGGCCGCAGATCATCCCGTCGTAAAACGGATGGCCTCAGGCAAACGAGCGCTAACCATGCATTATTCTGTTTCGCCTGAAAATGTGGCTCGCGTTATGGGTATTCAGGCCATGCCGGATTACCCGTTTTACTTTGCAGTCGGGCTTGGGCGCAATGCGGTGCTCGCAGGATGGCGTGAACAGGCCACGGTCGTCGTCGTGACAACGCTGTTGCTGCTCGTGCTGCTGGGTGTCTTGCTCTACCGGCTTGGCCGCATGCGAGTGCGTGAAGCCGGGATATTAACGACTCTTGAGCAGAGCGAGGCCCAGTTTCGTGATCTGGCGCAGATGGTCCCTGTCGGTATTGGGCATTTCAGTGCGGCGGGCAGATATACCTATGTCAACGATCGCTATCTGATGCTCGCAGGCTGCCGCCGTGAGGATTTGATTGGACGAAACTGGCGCAGATTTGTACATCCGGATGACCACGTGAAGATCAGGGTGTCGTGGGAAAACCGGGGGGCCCCAGGGAGTGCCTTTGTCAGCGATTATCGCTTTGAGCATCCTGACGGACAAATGACGTATGTCATTGGCGAGGTGCGGACCGAGACTGATGCCGAAGGCCGGGTGCTGGGCTACATTGCAGCGACAATGGATATTACACAGCGTAAAAAAACTGAAGCAGACTTGCTGGATGCCAAGCAAGAGGCGGAAAAAGCGAATATTTCAAAAACCCGTTTTTTGGCGGCGGCCAGCCACGATTTACGCCAGCCGATTCAGGCCATCAATCTGTTTCGCGATGCCTTGAGTAGAACCGAACTGAGCGCAGAGCAGAAAACCCTGGTCAACTTTCTCTCACTGTCGGTTCATTCGCTGGGGGATTTGCTGTATTCACTGCTCGATATTTCAAAACTTGAGGCCGGTCAGGTGACCCCGCAGATGAAAGCGGTGCAGGTTGAAGATCTGTTCAAAGCCGTGGACGCTGAGTTCTCCCCGCTGGCACTGGCGAAAGGACTGCGTTTCAAATTGTTCTATCCGCTCAAAGGACTGGTTCTTTTGACTGACCCTGCACTGATTCTAAGCGCTTTGCGCAATCTGATCGACAATGCCTTTAAATACACCGAACTGGGTGGCGTGCTGGTGGGTGTACGCAAACGTGGAAATAAGGGTGTTATTCAGATATGGGATACTGGTATTGGCATCGAAAAGCAGTATGGTGAGCAGATTTTTGATGAGTGTTTCCAGATTGGAAATCAAGTGCGTGACAGGACAAAAGGCCTCGGCCTCGGACTGTCAATTGCCCGGCGCGTGGCAAGTTTGCTTAACGGCGAGGTGAGCTTCCGCTCGCGCCCTGACTGGGGAACGGTATTCGAAATCACCCTGCCGCTGGCTGCAGAAGGTTCCTCTGTCGAGGAGGGTATCCAGCAGCAGGATGTGCTTGATTCTCGCCTTGAAAATGAGCAATTTTTACGCTTCAGTGGCTGGCGTATGGTGGTCATTGAAGATGACCTGATGGTGGCAAAATCCATCGAGATGGCGCTGCAAACACTGGATGTCAGTGTTAGTGTTTTTCGTAATGCCAAAGAAGCACTGGCTTGGCCGGAAATTATTGGCGCGGATTTTTATATTTCCGACTTCCGTCTGCCAGGCATGAATGGCATTCACTTGCTTGATGCCATTCAGAAACGCTCAGACGTCGCGATCAACGCAGTTCTTGTGACAGGGGATACCTCGCCGGAGCGCATTGAGTTGACGGGGTCCGCGCGTTGGCCCGTGCTCTTCAAACCAGTTGGTCTGTCCGCCTTGTTGGCGGTTATGGGCAAAACAGAACGCCCCGGCCCCGGCTGATTAACGGCGTTTTTTTCGCCCGCCGTTTCGAGCTTGTGCCGGGCGGAGTATTTTCTGTGCCGTTTTGTCGAGTTCAACCGGGTGATTCGATTCAAGCGTACGCAATCGTTCGGAAAGAAGCTGGAGCGTTGGCGGGAACGGGCCGCCTTTGCTTGAAAAAACAATAATGTTATCCCCTTCGTCCGCTGAAATGGCGACGGTTTTTTCGTTAAACGCCGCGCGTATTCTGCCGATATGGGTGTTGCAACCGGCATCGTCGGCGCATAGGTTGACGACCAGAACACCTCCCGGTTTCAAGGCCGCATGACAGTGACCGTAAAATTCTGCACTGCACAGTTGTTCGGGCTGCCCGATGCGATCAAACCCGTCGACCAGCAGAACATCCAGCGATTCGATTTCACGGCAAACAAAGTCAGCGCCGTCAGCACAAACTACCCTGAACAGGGCGCCGTCTTCAGGAATGCCAAACGTGTTGCGCAAGGCAATCACTTCAGCGGAGAGCTCAACTGCAGTGAAGTCAGTGTCGGGAAGTTTGCGCCGGCAGTACTTGGCCAGCGAACCCCCGCCAAGGCCAATCATGGCGATCCGTTCGGGTTTCGGCTGGAAGAGCAGAAACCCCATCATGGTGCGTGTGTAGTCCAAAATAAGGCGTTCCGGGTCAGCGATGAGCATCCGGCTTTGAATGGTCGGGAAAGTAAAGTGCAGTGACAACTCCCCGTTCTCTTCGTGCAGAAGCGAATTTTTTGTCGCGGGCGTACCCTGAAAGTCATTGAGCATGAACGCATTATGGCACTCGGAATGGTTCAGCCTGAGTAATTGTTTTCGCGGCTCCGGGGCGTCGCGGCACGCCTGTAGGACTTGTTTGGCATGACACTTGCTGCATATAGCCGGATTTCTCACGCTATACTGACAAAGTTCTAATCTCTGTAATGAGTACGAAAATGAATGCTACGACTTCCCGCGTGACCCCCTCTATTGAAACCTCTTCCGTCATTGCGACCGAAGACCTGAATGCCGCAATCAACTTGCGCCTGGCTTTGCTCGGGCTGCCGCTTGCCGCCGGGGCTGATGGCGAGTCCATTACCGCTTTGATGGCGCCGATCCTGGCACGCCAGCGTGAGTTGAGTCGCCGGCTGGCCGACCGGCTGTGCCCTGCAGATACCCGCGTCCAGAATTTTCTGAACGCTTATCTGGCCGATGTCGGGTCGGTGCCGCATTTGCCTGGTCGAACTCTGGTGCTTGATCAGGCGGGGCTGGCGCGCGGACTTTCGTTGCCGGCCAATGGTGATTCTTTTAAATCACCGCTTCTCAGCAGTTATCGTTTGCGTAACGGGATATTGCACAATCCGGCCAATGATCGACGTACGACGGCCGGTGTTTTTCACGTGGTGGAGGGCGGTTTATCGGTTCCTGATGACAAACTGGCTGTGCCTAAAATTGCTTTTGCCAAACTGCTTGCCTTGGCGCTCAACCCCCCGAAAGAATCGCTAGTGCTGCCGTTTGCTTCAGGGGCGGAAGCCCCGGCCTCGTGTTTCGTCTCCTTGCTTTTGCGCCCGTTGGTGGTGCCTGCCGTGCCAGGGTTCACGACAGAGAAACGCATGGAAATCCGCTTCTTCGTCCCCGGTGGTCTGGTATCCAACCTCGATTTCGTGGAAAGCATTTTTGGTAATGCGGGCGACCCCTATTTGCCGGAAAATGATGCCTCGCTGGACCCCGATAGCTGGACCGGACACACTGGCTGTGTGATTCTGGCGCCGCATCTGACACACGTTCCAAAACATCTGCTCGGTCTACCACATTGGGATGCCGCCACATCGCTGCAACGCCGTGATGGCATGTGTTATAAAAACGAGAGCGAGCTGTATAACGGCGGCAGTGCGTTCAAGCTGTGCGCACGTGATGCACACGGCGTGATCGTGACCATCATCGCTGACAATTATTTTGGCTATTGCAAGAAAGAAGTCAAAACGCAGATCAGCTTCTCGGCAAACCTTTTCGGTTCAGCCGAGGAGGAACACTCCGGAGGTGCTCTGGTTTTTCCAAGTTATAACGAAGGGCAGGAGTATGCCGACCTGACGGCCGGTGAGTATTCGTTAAAGGATGTTTTGGCGCGCGATGCTGAGCGTTTCGCGCTGCAACCTGAGGGGCATGCCCTGGATCGTACCCAGCCGCATCTCGTGCTGGTTCCGGAGCAATCGACCTTCAGTCTGCGTACGCAGAGCATCACGTGGCAGAGTGCAGAAGGAAAGACGTCTTCAATCAAATTGCAGGCTGGAAAAACATATATCGAACCGAATGGTTACCGGATACACATGGAGCCGGTGATCGGTGATCCGCGGCAATGGAGTCTTGTCGGTACTTCGGCGGACGTCACCGCTTGCCATAAACCAAGCACGGTTTCTGGCGGGGGAAAATCGGAAATATCCAAAGCTATTTCAGACGCCATTCTGGTCGGGTCGGTTTATGTGGCCGATCTTGAAAAGGACATGGATTCCGTTGCCGCCATTCTGGCGCGCGACTACTCGGAGCGTTTCAGCGATGCGGAGAAGAACGGGAGTGATCACCGCCTTCTGCTGAGCAGTGAACGCTCCATGGGCAGTGTGATCAAATTGCTGACGCCGTCCAGTCGGGACTACAACGAGGACTACAACACGTGGTTGCGGGGCATGCCTCAACACATCAAGGAACTGGTTTTCGTCGTCAAGCGCTTCCACCGTCCAGAGTGGGGTGATGACTGGCGCAGCCATTATTCGCTGGATACCATTAACGGGCGCCCGGGGAATTCGCTCAAACTCGATGGCAGCAAGCTGTTTGTGAACACCCTGCGCGTTGGATTCGAGAAAGACGGGTCCTGGCGCGTTTTCGGCCTGCGCCATGACTTCCATCCGGCCATCAAAGTCCAAACGGAAGACGACATCACGGCCAGCGTGGTCGCTCCTCCCGGATTGATTCCCGGCCTGTCCAATGGGTACTCGCAGAAGTTTGTGCAAAATTGCGAACAGCGTTTGTTCCAGCGGCCAGATGATGCTATCCATCGCGGCTACGATCGTCAGGCCGAAGCCGATATTGCAACTCCGGGAACATTCATCTCCAATTTTGAGCCGCTTGACGGCACCGATGCGCGGGAACTTGTCGATGACGCCATCGGATTCAGTACCTTTACCGTGCCCATGCAGCAAATGATTCAAGCGGCGGCTGATGCGCCTGAGGGGTCGTCGCCGGCCTATTTTGTATCTTCGGCTCATCCGCGCATGGTTGATGGCAAGCCTTCGAAGAATCCGCGTTACCTGCAGTTGCGCCCCGATATTGCGCGCCCACAGGAAACGGCGGCTGCTGATCTGGCGATGCGTTTGTACCGCAAGCAATCAAGCAGTACCCCTCTGATTACGCCGGTGCATGTGGTTGCTGCGGGGCGACGTAACAACCCGCCCGAGGACGGTATCCGCGCGCTGTGCCCCTACAATCCATTGCACTTCATGGAGTTGCCCGAGCTCTTTATCGAGTTCATCAGCTCGATGACTGGCAAATCACCTTCAACTACGGGTGCGGGTTCGGAGGGTGCGCTGACCAAGGGCCCCTTCAATGCGCTGCCGGCCATCATCGACCTGAATGCGGCTTTCGTGTCGTTCGCGCTTACCGGCTACGATGGCTGGGTGTCTTGTGCCGGATATGTCGGGCCGAATGTGCGCGTTAATCATGACGTTAGCTTATTGGTGCCCGAGGTGTTTGCGCGGATGAGCCCGACTGAACGGAGCGCACAAAACCTGATTGCCCGGGGCGCACTGGAGCGCGTTGCGGATTTTGAACATGCCGGCAAACCGGTTCTCGCCAGCCGTCTTGGCTATCGCATGACGGCGCGTTTTTCCAGCATTTACTTCGGGCGGGTGTTTTTGCATCCGCATGTCGTATTTACTGACGAAATGTTGCGTCCCGAATTGCAGGACATGGACATTTTTGCCGACGGGGTGGCTAATATCGTGGCCACACATCAGCGCGTTGCCGAGAGCTATTTTACCGATGGCAGTATTGCGCTGGCCTGCCCACCACTGCGTGCCTTGCTTGAAATCATGGCGCACGGGCATACTGAAGCCGGCCATGGCCTAGAGTCTTCGGCGGTGCGTTCACAATTCACGCGCGAAAGTGTGCTTGCCAGCGATTGGTATGCGGCACGACTGGATGCGAAGCAACGCAGCGACGAGGCGCGACTCACGCGTGCTGTGGCTTCGCTCTATGAGTTTCTCGATCGCGCCGATAATGCCGAAGTGGTAACCCGTCTGGGGCTGTCTGCGCGACGTGCGCAAGCACAGGCTGAGCGCGTGCATGTCGGTTCTGCGGAGTACCGTGCGGGTCTGGTGGGCACTCTTGGCCTGCACCCGCTCGATGAGGCGCGATGAACCCTTCGGCGGTATTCAGTGAGCGCTGTGCCAGACGAATAATCATCGGCTGTTGCAGGCTGC
>JBBRDR010000070.1:0-15209 GCA_038203745.1 Burkholderiales bacterium
GTCGCGCTGCGCGATCGAACGCGCCTGCCGGGTCTGCGCCCAGAGTCCATGGATTAGTTCCGCGAGCGCTTCGTTATCGACAAAAGCGAAGAGCGAGCGATGAAATTCCCAGTCCTTGTCGATGAAGCCGGCCATATCGGCCTTCGCTAACAGGTTTTTCTGCTCGTGGATGATCGCCTGCAAGCGCTGGATGCCCGCCCGGCTGATGTTGCGCGAGGCCAGCGCGGTGGCATAGCCCTCGTTGATCCGCCGGATTTCGAAAAGATCCTTGATCGTCTTGATTGAAATCGGCCGCACGACGTCGCCACGCAGCGGGAGGCTCACCGAGAGCCCCCGGCGGCGAAGATCCATCAGCGCGTCACGGATCGCCACGCGCGAAACGTTGAAGCGCTGGACGAGGTCCATTTGTACGAGACGCGATCCGGGGCGCAGGATCCCATTCTGAATATCGTCGACCAGACGGTCGGTGATGAGCGCCGCCACCGTTTTGCGCGAACGGGGGTCAATGGCGTCGGGTGATGTATTCATGGTCTATTCGGCTTTTCGGTCAATCGAGGCCCCGCTCGTGCGACAACCCGGTAACGGTCTGGCGCGGCGTGGGGCGGACAGTAGCCAGAATATAGCGCATTTTCGACGCTGGCGTTTCATGCCGCGCGCAGAGCGCGGCGCTTCCTGATTGCCGGAATGATCAGCGACGCGGCGATGATGACGATGATTGCAAAGGACAGGGGATTGCTGAAAAACCCCAGCGGCGATCCATCGTTGAGCATCAGCGTACGGCGCAGATTGAAGTCGATGATCGGCCCAAGGATCATGCCGAGGATCAGCGGCGCCGGATTGAAGTCGAGCTTGCTTAGAATGTAGCCGATCAAGCC
This sequence comes from Burkholderiales bacterium, assembly GCA_038203745.1. GTDB lineage: Bacteria > Pseudomonadota > Gammaproteobacteria > Burkholderiales > Rhodocyclaceae > Propionivibrio. The sequence continues at coordinate 876 of JBBRDR010000070.1, forward strand.
GAAAACAAGCATCGCGCCGGTATCGAACTGGCTCGACTTGATGGCGTAGGCACCGATGACGACGAGTGCGGCGATAATCGGCATCAACATCTGCGGCTTGAGCTTGAGCACCTTGACCAGCGGCTTGGTGAGTATCCAGCCTAAGAACAGGGTGAGAAAGGTGCCGACGAACAGCGTCGCGGCGATCTGCGGAATGATTTCCGGATGGTCGGTCGGCAACAAAGGACCAGGGCGCAGGCCATGCAGCATCAACGCGCCCATTAACACCGCAGCCGGCGGGCTGCCCGGCACACCGAGCGTGAGCATGGGCAGCACAGCGCCGCCGATCGCCGAATCGTTGCCGACCTCGGGAGCGACGACGCCAATGTATTCGCCAGTCCCCATCCGCGGCCCATCGGGATGGTTCTTCTTGGCGTCCGAATAGGTCATGAACGCCGCGACGTTTTCGCCGACGCCGGGCAGCGCACCGATCCAGACGCCGATCGTCGACCAGCGGAAAATCCAGAAAACGTTCTTCTTGAGAAAGGCCAGAATATTAAGATCAGCCTTACCGAGATTCTCGGTGGTCACCTCGTGGCGCGTATGCAGCGCCGAGATGATCGCCGGGATGCCGAAAAATCCCATCATCACCGAAATCAGCTCGACCCCCGAAAAGAGCTGCGGCATGCCGTAGGTGAAACGCTGCGCGGCTTGAATGTCCTCAATGCCGATGAACGAGATGAGTAGGCCAAGCAACGCGCCGATCCAGCCTTTGGCCGGCATGTCGGGGCTGGCAAAACTGCCGCACACGGTAAGGCCCATGACGCCGAGCCAGAAGTACTCGGGCGAACTGAAGTTGATCGCCACGAGACTGAGCAGCGGCGCACAGATAACGAAGAAAAACAGCCCGATAAAACAGCCGAGCGCCGATCCCCAGCGACTGACTAGGATGGCGTTGGCCGCCTGGCCTCGCTTGGCGAGTGGATAGCCGTCGAGCAGCGTCGCCGCCGCTGATCCGGTACCCGGGATATTGATCAGAATCGCCGAAATGGAGCCACCGAACATGACGCCGACGTACAGCGACATGAGCACGGCAATGGCGTTGACGGTTGGCACGGCGAAGGTCAGTGGCGTCAGCAAGGCAAGGCCGAGCGTGGCGTTGAGACCAGGCAGACAGCCCATGACGATGCCAACGCACATCCCCAACACCTGCAGCAACAGGTTTGTCGGTGTTAAAAGGAAGAGAAACTGTTGCCCCATGAAGGCTAACTGGTCGAGTAGCATGTCCGTTTCCTAATGCGGCAGATTGATCTTGAACAACACGCTAAACAGGAGCCACAGCGTGCCGGACGTTGCAGCGCAGACGATCAGCGATTGCCAGCTGAAGAGCTTGAGCAAGGCCATCAGCGCGACGAGGAAGATCATCGTCGCCAGCACATACGGCAGGTGCGGAAAAAGCAACCCGACATACACCAGCAGGGTGCCAAAGACGATGATGAAGATCTTCGCTTCAGGGCTCTTGAGCCCATCCACGAAGGCAGCCGATACGAAGTAGCCGAGCCGGCCGCCGGCCGCGATGTTTTTGACGACGATCGGCACACTGAGGGCGATCAGAAGAATGCTGCAGATGATCGGCGTCAGCCCTGGCATGTCAACCAGACTGGCGTCGCCGCGCTCGACGTAGGGGATCGAAAAGTGGATCGACTCGCCGATCACATAGAGGCTGAGGGCAACAAGAACGAGGCAGAACAGAACGTGACCGGCCGCCCAGTATTTTGGGACGGGGGGGTGCGACGGTGCTCCGTCAAGCTGAACAGTAGGCGCTTCCATAGACGAACTCCCTTGGTTTTTATGGCTGGCACGCAGCGGGTGTCTCAGCGCCCGCTGCGCGACCAGCTTATTGCATCCAGGCGGCCTTGCTGATGCCGATGGTCGCCGGGTCGGTCTTGACGATTCCCAGTTCGTAGGAGAGCCAGGACAGATTGCTCTCGAGTTGCGCGGCGAACTTAAGCGCGGCGTCGCCGCGCAGGCCCATCGATTCCATGTAGCTTTCGCTGATGAACTTTTGCAGTGCCGGTTCCTTCATGGCCTTGTCGAAGGCCTGGCCATAGGTGTTGACGATGGCCGCAGGCGTATCCTTGGGCACCGCAAAACCGAGCCACTGCTGCAACGGGAAATACTTGGCGACACCAGGAAATTTTTCGGAAACCGCCGGTATGTCCTTGAACGCGGCATCGGAAACGCGTTTGTCCTCGGTCATGACGACGAGGCGCATTTTGCCGGCACGCACCTGTTCGGAAACCTCCTGCAACGCTGCGCTGACCGCCTCGACCTCGCCCGAGAGCGCGGCGATGATCGCCGGACCGGACCCGTTATACGGAATATGCTGGAATTCGACGCCGGCAGCGCGCTCGGTGACGACGGCCTTGATATGCCAAAGCTTGCCCTTGCCCGAGTTGCCGATCGAAACTTTCTTCGGCCGCGCTTTGGCAGCGGCGATCAGATCGTCAAGGGTTTTGATGCTCGACTGGCTGCTCACGGCGATGACGCCCGGCGAACCGGCGACAATAAAGTAATGCCAGTCCGTGGCACCGTGCTTCGACGCCCGATTGACGAGGAAGGTCGCCCCTGATTCCGACAGACCGAGGACGGTGTAGCCGTCGTGGTCGCGGCCCCAGACGTATTCAGCCGCCGTCCCGCCGAGGCCGCCGGGCATATTGCTGACGATCATCTGCTGCCCGAGCGATTTCTGCATGACCGACGCGAGCTGCCGGTTTATGAGGTCGGTGCCGCCGCCGGGCGACGAGAAAACGACGTTGTCGATCGACTTGGTCGGGAAGTTCTGTGCCAGTGCCGGTTCGACCCATCCGAAAAATGCCAAACCCAGCGTTGCGAATGCAGCCAGCTTGCGAAGTTTCATAAGATTCTCCCTGAAAGAAAAGGCAGGCGACAAGAGATGTCGACGTGTGTTAAAGCGCCATGTCGTACATGGTCATCAAGGCGCGCACCGGATTGCGTAGCTTCATTACTTCCTTCATCCGCGCACGATCAATACGGTCGGCAAGTCCCTCGATCTTGCGCGTCAGCTTGACGACGGCATCAAACGTCTCCGAGGTGTCGACCTCTTTCGACATGACGTCATAAGCATACCAATCGTCGGTATAGCCGATCTCCTTGAGGTAAAAGAAGAATTCGATCAGTTCGACGAGATTGAAGGCGCCGGGCAGCATGTCCCAGTCCCAGGCGCGATCGTTGTCGTTCAGATGCACGTAGAACAGCCGCTTGGCCTTGTGCAGCATGGCCGCGGCTTGCGCCGGCCGCTCGCCAGCGAGAATCGAGTGGCCAAAGTCGAGCGTTACGCCGAGGTTATCGGCACCGACCGCATGGCACAGCGCCAGCGTCTCGGCCGCCGATCCGAGCAGGCAGCGCACGCGCGGATCACTCGGCTTGTACTCGATGCAGATGCGCACGTCGCGCCGGTGTTCGCAGATTTTGCGGAAACTGTCGGCCGCGTAATCGTAGGCGGCAAGGTAATCCATCTCGAAGACGTAATCGTGGCCGTCGTTGAGCGGACAGGTGGTGATCCGGTCGGTGCCGAATTCGCCGGCTAAATCCATTGCCCGCTTGAAGTCGTCGACGACTTCGGCGCGCTCCTGGGCGCTCTCGGCGGTGAAGGAGCCACGAATCCAGCGGTCCTGGCGTCGCGAACGGGCGTTGATCGCCGACACCGAGAGGCCATTGGCATCGAGCAGCTTCTTGAGTTCGGCCGGATCCTGAAAATCTTGCGGATAGCAAAGTTCAAGCCCCTCGACGCCTTCGATCTTGGCGGCGATGGCTATTTTCTCGGCGATCGTGCGCTCGGGAATGTAGGTCATGTAGCGATTTTTAACGCCGCCGAGGAAGGCGGTGATGAGCGATACTTTGTTCATTGTTTGCTCCTGTTGGTTAACTTTTTGATCAACGCCAAACCGTCTCTGGCCCACGTGGCTTCCTGCTCAAGGGTACGCACGCCGTCATCGCCGTCCACCGGATCCATCCAGGATTCGAGTAGCAGCGTTTGCGCCCGCGATCCGACCGCTTCGAGATAGGTGACAAGATCGAGTTGGCCTGCGCCGAGCGCAACGCCGCGCACGCTAAAACCAGTACCCGAACGCACGATCAGCGCATCCTTGATGTGCGCCGTGCGCGTGAGGTCAATCAATTCGCGGACGGTCTCTTCGGGCCCGATCAATTGCGCGATCGAATTGAGCGGGTCGAGACAAACGGCGACCGCCGGGTCGCCGACGTCGGTGACGATGCGGCGCACTATGGCCGGCGAAAAGCGGAAGTGGTTCTCGACACAGAGGACCACGCCGCACTCGCGAAGGAGCGGCAATAGGGTGCGGATATTGTCGCTGACCGCCTGCGCTGTCAGGCCGTCCGAATCGACGACGCAGCGATAGACTGATCCGTGCAAACACGCCGTGCGCCGGATGCCGGCTTCCATTTGGCCGAGATCGCCGCCGCTGCCTCCACATTCGAGAGCAAGGCCGAGGTTCCCGGCGTGTCGTGCAAGTTCGTGCAAGCCGCGCTCGTCGAACCGGTCGAGCCCTGCGTTCTCGCAAAGCTGCACCACGTCGGCACCCATGGCGGCCGCCTCGATGAGGAAGGCGTCAACGCCCAACCCGGCCTTGAAGGCCCAGCGGAATGCGAAGCTGGCCAAGCCGATCTTCATCTAACGACCCCCGTGGTGATGGTTTTGAACATGGTGCGGCGTTCCTGCGTATTTCGAATCTGTGTAATATAGTATTACTGTATTACACAACAGTCAAGCGACAAATCATCCGGGTTTGGACGTGCCGGGCGGACGCCCGGACGGGGCGAAACGCCATGGCGCAGCGATTAGCTCAAAGACTCGGGGAGCCTATGCGCATCATGATTTCGTTTGATCGGGAAAGCGTGGAGATGAAAAAATCACTCAAGTGAATTTGTGAACGAGTTCATTTCGTCGAATCGCCTCCATGCGCGAGACGACAAATCCTGCGCAGTCCAAGGTTGCCGACGTTCCGCTGTCACCCTAGCAAACTCCGGACACGCCCTTACCGTTTGTTCGATACGGCATCGCTCACACGGTCGAAGTCGTTGATGGCTTCGGCGGCTGCCCGGGCGTCCGCCGCGTCTTCCTCGGCATCAAGTCCACTCATCTCAAATCCACCTGAAACCTTGCCGGCAAACCCTTTCAGGACAATTCCGCCAGGAAGAGCGGTCGTTTGCGGGTCACAAAAGTAATTGATCGACAGGCTCACCGCTCCCGTGCAAGGGCATCTTTCCAGGATTTTTTGTTGAGCTGAATGGAATATCAATGGCCTTGTGGGATACCTCAGTGACCGCTATCGGGTGACTCCCTAGCCGTCCGTTCCTGGCCGGGAGCACGATTTGCTCAACGACCGGTTTGTGGAAGCGAAACTCGGAAATCAGGCGTCGCACCCAACGGCCGCTTCGGAGCAACCCATCGGGCTGCAATGGGTCGTGAGTACGTATTCGCATTATTGAAGTCATGTCGTTCAGGGCGGTGTTTGAATCAGCGGCAGATAACTGCCATATAGCTGACCGAGCGTAGTCACACCGCTAGCGGCGGTAATGACCAATGACGAGTTATAAACGTTCGGCCTTTGTCCAATTATTTCCCGGTTTTTTTACGGGGTTCTGGCTTCCGGAACCACATTCAGTTTGCAATTTATTCGTCAAATGAAATTGATGTCGGCGCACCAGTAAAAAGCCCCGCATGACTGAAATCAGGCGGAGCTTTTGATGCGAAGCGGCAGGAGCCGCGCCGGCTTACAGGTCCTTGGAGTGGACTGCCAGATACTCAGCTACGCCTGCTGTTGAAGCCTTCATGCCGGCCTTGCCTTTGTTCCAGCCTGCCGGGCAGACTTCGCCATGCTCTTCGGTGAATTGCAGGGCATCAACCATGCGCAGCATTTCGTCGACGTTACGACCAAGCGGCAGATCGTTGACCACTTGGTGGCGCACAACGCCCTTTTTGTCGATCAGGAAAGAGCCACGGAATGCAACGCCGGCGGCGCCGAATTCAACGTCGTAGGCGCGGCAGATTTCATGCTTGACGTCTGCAATCAGCGGGTACTGCACCTGGCCGATGCCGCCATTGTTGACCGGGGTGTTCTTCCACGCGAGGTGGGTGAATTGGGAGTCGATCGAGACACCGATGACTTCAACGCCACGCTCCTTGAATTCGGCCAGACGGTGATCGAAGGCGATCAGTTCGGACGGGCAGACGAAGGTAAAGTCGAGCGGGTAGAAGAAAATAACGGTGTATTTCCCCTTGGTTTCCTTGGATAGTGTGAATTCGCGAATTTCATTGTTGCCCATCACAGCCTGGGCGGTGAAATCGGGGGCTTGTTTACTGACAAGAACGGCCATAGTTATTCTCCTAGGGTAAGTTGTTGTTAAAAAGTGGGGGTAAAACGAATGGAGTTTTAATCCAGTGTCAGTTAGTCAGCATAGTCGTTCCGCAAGTTCCCCGCAAATCATAAAGTGGGTCGTTGCACAAAACCGGATAATGTTTCGCAGGATTCAGTGTCGGGCTGGTCGTTACAGATAAACCGCTCGACATGTGCGGATGGCGGGCCTTGCTGTGCCCAGGCGGTGAGGGCGTCCACTGCTTCAGGTGTGCCGCAAATCAAGGCCTCTACTGTGCCGTCCCGGCGATTTCTCACCCAGCCGTTGAGCCCCCGTGCTTTTGCCTCGGCGCTGAGCGACCAGCGGAAGCCAACACCTTGAACGTAACCGTAAATGTTGAGGTGGCGTGTAAAAACTTCCACGATGCGGTGTGCTTCAGGTAGCGAGGAAAATGTTTAAGGACATGATAAGCAAGCCCGCCGCCGCAAAAATTACGTTTTTGGGGTCTGCTTTTTTTCTTATTGGAGCACTGAAAACGCCGGCGAGGGCGATAGCGGCTACGACGGTGCCGGCAATTGCCAGGCCGTAGCTGAGTGTATGCCAGCGGTGTTTCGAGAGAATGGCAAGGAACCAGAATCCGACAAGGATGCCGGAACTGAACCAGCCGATTTTATTATTCATGTATTGGTGTCGCTTTAGTTTGATTATGTTTTGCCACGGCTCAGCGCGGCGAGGATGCCCTGCATCAGTTGCGTCGGGGTGGGCGGGCAACCGGGGATTGAAACATCCACCGGGATGACGTTCGACACGCGACCGCAGGAGGCGTAGCTTTCGCCGAAAATGCCGCCAGTACAGCCGCAGTCACCAACGGTGACAACCAGTTTGGGTTCGGGGGTGGCAGCGTAAGCCCTTTTTACGGCTACTTCCATGTTTTTGGCTACTGGTCCGGTGACCAGCAACAGGTCAGCATGGCGCGGGCTGGCAGAAAACTTGATGCCGATGGCTTCAAGGTTGTAATAGGGGTTGTTCAGCGCATGGATTTCAACTTCACAGCCGTTGCACGAACCGGCATCGATGTGGCGGATGACCAGTGCGCGGCCGAGCTGTTTGAGCATGGCGTCGGAAAGGCGCTGTGTGGTAGCGCGCAAAGCGTCGTCAAGGGCGGGGGGCGGTTCGGTAATGATACCGGAGCGCAATATTTGCCGGATTATCGGGAACATCAGAGATCCTGCCCTGAATAGGAGAGGTTGAACGACTTGTTGATCAACGGAAAGTCAGGAACGATGTTGTCGATGGCCGCGTGCTCAAGGACGGGCCAGTTTTGCCAGGACGGGTCATGGCAATGACAGCGGCGTATCTTGCCGTCACTACCCGTTTCCAGTGCAACCAGAACATCACCACGCCAGCCCTCAATCCAGCCAAAACCGTGTTTGTCCGGCTCGCTGCGTAGTTCGCTGCAGATGCTGCCTTGCGGCATCTCAACAATGGTTTTCTGGATCAGGCGCAAGGACTCAAAAATTTCGGAAAAACGAACCAGCGCGCGTGCAGCTACATCGCCGTTACGTTCAGTGGCGATTTTTGGTGCCAGTTGATCGTAGGGTTCGCAGGGGTGGTTGCTGCGCAGGTCCCACCATTGGGCGCTGGCGCGTCCGGCCAGGCCTATTACGCCAAGGCGTTTGGCCAATTGCGGTGTGACGCGGCCGGTACTGATGAAGCGATCCTGCAAGCCGGCATGTTCTTCGTAGATGCTTTTCAATTTATGCACTTGGTGTTTGACGGCCTGGCACTGGTTGATGATTTCTTGCGCGCCCTGGGAATCAAGATCGACGGAAACACCACCGGGGATAACACGATCCATCAGCAGGCGGTGCCCGAAAAGTTTGGCATTGAGTCGGGTCCAGTCTTCCTTGAGGCGCATGAATTGCATCAGCCCGAAAGAAAACGCCACGTCATTTCCGAGATAGCCCAGGTCACCCAGATGGTTGGATACGCGCTCACGTTCGAGCAGCAGCGCACGCAGCCAGCGTGCGCGTAGCGGCGGCATGGTGCTGCTGATGGCTTCGGCCGCCTGACTGTAGGCCCAGGCATAGGCGACGGTGGTGTCACCGGAAACTCGACCTGCCAGTTTGCCGCCATCACTGAGCCCCATGCCAATAAAACGACGCTCTATTCCTTTGTGTTTCCAGCCGAGTCGTTCCTCAAGGCGCAGAACATTTTCCCCCATGGCCGAAAAACGGAAATGGCCGGGCTCGATGGTGCCGGCGTGGATCGGGCCGACCGCAATTTCGTGAACGCCCTCTCCTTCGACGCGGACGAAGGCGTAGTCCTCATTCTGCGTTTCGTAACGGGAGTCGGGGGTGTCGCGTCGTAGCTGGTAATAGTCGGCCGGCCAGTTGGCATGACGCAACCAGGGGCGCTGGTCACCGTCCTCGGGTGTGATGCCGAGCAGGTCGCGAACCGCGCGTTGCATGCGATCCGCCGCCGGGAAGGGTAACGAGAGGTCAGGGAACGTCGGGTTGTCGGTAGATAGCGGCAGCGTCAGGCAGACCAGCGCTTCGGCTAGATCGAAAGCGACATGCAGGGCGAAGCCGGATTGGGCGTCGCGGTCGCGCTCGTCACTGCCCCACAGCGCGACCAAGCGCCGGTCAGCCGCGTGTGCGGCGGAACAGAAAGACTTCAGCTCATTGGCGGTGACACGTGCGACGCAGGTCGGCGAGGCGTGGTCGGGCAACGGTTTGAATTCGATAGGCTGATTGAGAAATTGCATGCGTGCCCCTATCCTATTAACAGTGCGGCCTGCCGATACCACGCGGCAAGGTAGGGTGGAATCCACAGACCGAGCATGAGCACCAGCCCGAGATGCAAAAAGACCGGCAGCAGCGCCGGGCGATGCGGCAGGCGTTGCAGCGTTGGCTCGCCAAAAACCATACCCTGCACCTTGCTGAAAATAGAGGCAAAGGCGACGCTCAGCGCGATGAGCAGAATCGGCGTTGCCCACGGGTAGTGCTTTATGGTTGTCGTCAGGATCATGAATTCGCTGGTGAATACGCCAAAGGGCGGCATGCCGAGAATGGCCAGCGATCCGAGCATCAGCCCCCAGCCGATGGCCGGCGAGAGTTTGAGTAGCCCCTTGATGTCGGCGATGATCTGGGTGCCGGCCTTTTGCGCGGCATGGCCGACGGCAAAAAATATCGCCGATTTGGTCAGCGAGTGCACTGTCATGTGCAGCAGTCCGGCGAAATTAGCCACCGGGCCGCCCATGCCGAAGGCAAAGGTGATGAGGCCCATGTGCTCGATCGACGAGTAGCCAAACAGTCGCTTGATGTCCTTTTGCCGTGATAGATAAAATGACGGAACGACAACGGTGAGCAGTCCAAAGCCCATCATCAGGTTGCCGGCAAAGTGGGTTTGAAGGGCGCCGTCGACCAGCACCTTGCTGCGAATGATGGCGTACAGGGCGACATTGAGCAGCAGCCCGGAAAGTACGGCAGACACCGGCGTCGGGCCTTCGGCGTGGGCGTCGGGCAGCCAGTTGTGCAACGGCACCAGGCCGGTCTTGGTGCCGTAGCCGACGAGCAGAAAAATAAAGGCCAGCGAGAGCACGGTCGGTTCGAGCTGCGCCTTGACGGCGTCGAGGTGCGTCCACAACAGCGCACCGCCCTCGGAACCAAGGACGCGCTCGGCGGCAAAGTAAATCAGAATGGTGCCGAACAATGCCTGGGCAATGCCGACGCCGCACAGGATGAAGTACTTCCACGCCGCTTCCAGGCTGGCCGGCGTGCGGTAGAGCGCAACCAGCAGCACGGTGGTCAGCGTGGCGGCTTCCATGGCGACCCACAGAATGCCGAGGTTGTTGGTTGATAGCGCGACCAGCATGGTGCACATGAACATCTGGAACATGCTGTGGTAGAGGCGCAGGCGGGCTGCCGTGAGGCGGCCATGCTCCTGCTCGATACGCATGTAGGGGCGTGAAAAAAGTGAGGTGGTAAACCCGACCAGCGCGGTCAGGGCAATCAGAAAGACATTAAGCGGGTCGACGAAAAACTGTTCATCAAACAGGGTCATGGGGCCTTCGTTGATCACGCGTACGGTCAGAATGCCGGCGGCGATCAAAGTGAGCAGGCTGCCGGCCGAATTGATTTCTGCCGCGCCGCGCCGGTGGCCAAAAAGGGCCAGCAGTAAGGACGTCGCCAAGGGGATGGTGAGAACCAGAGCTAATTCGAACATTCCGCTCATTCGTCCTTGATCCTTTCCATTTGGCGTATGTCGAGGCTGTCGAACTGTTGCCTGATCTGGAAGAAGAAAACGCCGAGGATGACCATGCCAACCATAACGTCGAGTGCAATGCCGAGTTCAACGACCATCGGCATGCCGTAGGTGGCGCTGGTGGCGGCAAAAAAGAGACCGTTCTCCATGGACAGAAAAGCGATCACCTGTGGCACCGCCTTGCTGCGTGTAATCATCATCAGGAAAGCGAGCAGTACGCAGGCCAGCGCAATACCGATAGTGGCGCGGGTGATGGTCCCCGAAAGCTGCGAAATTGGTTGCGCCACGTTGAAAGCGATGACAACCAGCGCAATGCCGATGAGCATGATGGTCGGGATGTTGAGCAGTGTTTCGACATCCCACTTGACCGACAAGCGGCGGATCAGCCGGTGCAGGATGTAGGGCAGGGCAATAACCTTGAGGAGCAGGGTAAGTCCGGCCGACCACAGGAGGTGATTCTGCTTGGTGCTGATGGCGACAATCAGCGTCGATACGCAGAGTACCAGGCCCTGCAGCATGAACAGGTTGATCAAGGTCAAAACGCGACGTTGGGACAACATGGCAAAAGAAAGTAACAGCATAATCGCCGCGCACAGGTTGATCATCTGGCCGCTATAGGGAATCGCATGCATCAGTGCCGCGCTCATAACCCAGTTTCCAGCAGCAGGTGCACCAGTATTGCCAGTACGGCGAGCAGAAAGGCCGTGCCGAGGAATTCCGGTGCGCGGAAAATACGCATCTTGGCGCTCAGTGTTTCAATCAGTGCCAGCAGGAAGCCGCCAATGAGCAGTTTCAGAATCAGGAAGGCGCCGGCCAGAGCGAGTGAGGCGGGATCGGCGGCTTCGGGGATGCCGAAGGGGAAAAACAGGGCAATGCCCAGACAGGAGTAAGCAAAAAGCTTGAGGCAGGCGGCCCACTCGATGAGTGCCAGATGGCGGCCCGAATATTCAAGAATCATGGCTTCGTGCACCATGGTCAGTTCGAGGTGCGTGGTCGGGTTGTCGACAGGCACACGGGCGTTTTCAGCCAACGAAACCATGGTGAAGGCGACACCGGCAAAGGCCAGGCTGGGGTAGATAATGAAGTCACTTTGCGCCAGTGTTTCAACAATGGTGGTTAACGAGGTGGATTTCGATATCAGCGAGGCTGTGAAAAAAACCATCAGCAAGGCAGGCTCGGCGAGGAAACCGATCAGCATCTCGCGGCGTGCGCCGAGCGAGCCGAACGCGGTGCCTACATCCATGCCGGCCAGGGCAATGAAAACGCGCGCCAAGGCGAACAGTCCGACGAGGGCGATGGCATCAGCGGCGGGAGAAAGTATCAGGTTGGTTGATAAGGTCGGCACGATGGCAGAGGCTAGGGCCATGCACGAAAAAATGATGTAGGGTGCGGTACGGAAAAGGGATGAAGCGTTGTGCGCCAACAGAACGTCTTTGTGGAACAGTTTGCTCAATGTGTAGTAGGTCTGCAGCAAAGGGGGTGCTGAGCGGTTTTGCAGCCAGGCGCGGCACTGATTGACCCAGCCGTTGAGGATGGGCGCCAGCACCAGAGCCAGGGCCAGTTCCACCAGCTGGGCAAAGAGGGCGTAGAAGTTCATTGGTTCATCCGCGTGTCACGATCAGAAGGGTGAGCAGTGTGACAAAGCTGTAAAGCAGGTAAATTGCAATGCGCCCTTGCTGCAGGAAGGCGATAAGGCGCGTTCCGTGCTCCACAATTCGGGCGATGGGAAGATAGAGCCAGTACCAGAAGGGGTCTTCGATAATGCTGCGATAGCGCGGCTGGGTATCAAAAGGCGAAGGGTGCTCGCGGGTACGTTTAAAAAAAGGAGAAAATATTCTGCGAATTGGCTGGCCGAACCCTTCGGCGGTATCCTGCATGCGGCTGGTCTGTAACGGAAATCCGCAGTCCCAGGCCGGGACACGCTTCATCCGCCCATGGTAATAACGGCGAACCGCCCAATAAACAAGGGGAATGATGATGGCCAGGCTAACCAGAAAAACGGCCGGGCTGTAGCTGGCGCGATCCTCGCTGATCGGCACCAGAAGCCACCAGCCATGGCTGCCAGCGATAAAGCCCAGACCTCCGCCTGCGAGTTGGCGGGTGACCGGGTCTAGCAGGGCAATCACGACATTGGGGAACAAGCCGAGCAAGATGCAGCCAACGGCCAGCCAGAGCAAGCCAAGACGTTCAAGGCGCCCGGCGTCTTGGGCTTGTGCGAGTTTTTCCTCGCGTGGCTGGCCAAGAAAAATAACCCCGAAGAACTTGACCATGGCAAAACCGGCGAGCGCGGCAATGAGGGCGACGGCCGCAGCAACGACCGGTAGCAGCATATTGAGGTAGCCCTGTGGCAAACCGGCTGTGAACAGGAAGCTTTGCAGCAGTAGCCACTCCGACACAAAACCATTGAGCGGTGGCAGGCCGGCCGAGGCGAGCACGCCAATCAGCGCCAGCCAAGCGACCCAGGGCATGCGGTGAATCAGTCCGCCAAGCTTGCCAAGATTGCGCTCATGGGTGGCGTGCAGCACCGAGCCGGTGCACAGGAAGAGCAAACTCTTGAAGAAGGCGTGGTTGATACAGTGGTAGAGCGCGGCAGTGAGGGCCAGTGCCGCCAGATTGGGCAGCATGAAGGATTTGAAGATCAACGAAAGTCCGAGACCAAGAACAATCAGCCCGATGTTCTCGATCGAGGAGTAGGCCAGCAGTCGCTTCATGTCGGACTGCACCGTTGAGAAGATCACTCCGAACAGCGCAGTGGAAAGCCCAAGGAGCAGCAGCAGCACACCCCACCACCAGACTTGCGCGTGCAGCAGATCAAAACTGACGCGCAGCAAGCCGTAAATGGCTGTTTTAAGCATGACGCCACTCATCATCGCCGAGATCGGTGACGGTGCGGCCGGGTGCGCTTCGGGTAGCCAGATGTGCAAGGGAAGCAAGCCGGCTTTGGCACCGAAGCCGAACAGGGCCAGCAGAAAGGCAATGGTTGGCCAGATACCCACGGTGGAGAAATCGCGCATAGCGTCGAAGGTATAGTCGCCTGCACTGCCGGCCATGACGCCAAAGGACAGCAGAATTCCGACTGCACCGACATGGGCGATCAGCAGGTAGAGAAAGCCGGCGCGCCGGATCTCGGCGTGCCGGTGTTCCGATGTCACCAGAAAGAACGAACTGAGCGCCATCGACTCCCAAGCCACCATGAAGGCATAACCGTCATCAGCCAGCATCACGAAAGCCATGCTGGCCAGGAATGCGTGATAGAGCAGGCATTGCAGGCCGGGCGCTGAACCTTCGCTCTTGCGGAAATAGCCGGCGGAATAAATTGAAATACCGGCGGCGGTAGCGCCAAGCAGAAAAAGAAAGAATGAGGAGAGCGCGTCGAGACGCAAATGGAAAGGCAGGTCGGGCAGGCCGAGCGGCAGGATACGGACTTGCGGGCCGGCGACAATGCCGCTCAAAGCCAGCAACGCCAGAATCAATCCGAAAACAGCGCCGAGCGGAAAAAGCACGCGGCTGATCAAAGTAAATTTATGTGGGAAAGGCACGCCGACGAGGCCGATCAGCAACCACCCCAAGGCGGTGATCGCTACCCAGTCGAGCAGCAATAAATTAGGCACGAACTAGTTGCCTTCCTGAAGGTTGTCGGGCGGACGTGTGAGTAATTCACGCAAAATTTGCGCTGCCGCCCAAAGCATA
>JBBRDR010000071.1:0-15061 GCA_038203745.1 Burkholderiales bacterium
AGCGGCTGGCCAGCGAGGGCAATACGCCTGAAAACCCTGCGGCCAAGCAAGAGCTTCGGCTTGAACCGGTAATTACGCCCGCCACGAAAACCGCACCACCGCCTCAAAATCAGCCCCGATCACAATCCACCTCGCAGCCTAACTCGCCGTTGCCTGATCTTTCAATGCACATCGATTCGGTCGACGCCGATCTGGCCGCCGTATCAACCGAAGCACCCGTAAAACGTCGTTCGCCCTCAACGCATACGCCACCGCCTGCACGATCCGCTGACACTTCAAATCGGGAAACCGCCGAGCGCATGGCCGTGCGCAATGCTTTTGCAGCCAAACAACCGACCAAATCACGCACTGGACTGGCCCTTTTGCTTGGGCTGGGGGGCATTACCATCCTTGGCATTGGCGCTTATTTCTGGTGGCAATTGCAAGCTGTTGCTGTCGGCTCACTGGCGCGTTCCGCTCCGCCCATGCTGCCTTCCCAACAAACACTCCAACCCTTAACGCCTGCCGCGCCGATTCAAACGCCACCGCCAGCCACTGCGGAAATTATGCAAACCACACAGGACGCAGCCCCCCAGGCAGCGGCGGCTCTGCCCCCCACACGAGCAAACGGCGACGGCGTACGCGCCCAAAGGGCGCCTGCAGCAGCCAACCAGAACGTGCCGGAAAGCCCGGTTCGGCTCAGTCGCAGCCAACCCAAAACTAACCAGATTCTCGAACGTGCCTACGACACCCTGCAAACCGGCCAGCTGGACAGAGCACAAGTTGACTACGAACAGGTCCTGCGCAGCGACCCCAAAAACACCGACGCCCTTCTCGGCTTGGCCACCATTGCGGCCCGCCAGGGGCAGGCCGAACAAGCTCAGTCCTTCTATCTGCGGGCCCTCGAATCCGATCCTAACGACGCCACGGCGCAGGCCGGAGTGCTCAACACCAGGGGCCAAGCCGACCCTGGCCTCTCCGAAAGCCGGCTGAAAACGGCACTAGCGAATCAACCGACTTCACCAGCACTGCATTTTGCGTTGGGCAACCTGTACGCCCGCCAGCAACGCTGGAGTGAAGCACAGCAAGCCTATTTCCGTGCCTACTCAAGCGAGCCGGATAATGCAGATTTCATTTTCAACCTGGCCGTCAGTCTGGACCACCTGCACCAAAACAAGCTGGCGGCCCAGTATTACCAGATGGCATTGAACGCTTCTGCAGCCAACAACTCACGCGCCTTCGCTTTTGACAGAAACCAGGTCAAAACCCGCGTCCTTGAACTCAAGCCGTGATTCTGGCACGCTACCCGTGTCTTCATTCGCGTTCGCCCCAAACCAACCGATGAACGCTCCCGCGCCACAACAACGACAACTGGGCCAAGTCCTGATCGCCAAAGGCATTCTCAGCGAAGATCAGCTGCGCATCGCCCTGCTCGAACAGATGAAGTCCAACCAGCCGGTGGGCAAACTACTGGTTTCGCTTGGCTTCGTCTCCGAAGCCACGCTGCGCGATGCGCTCTCGGAGAGCCTTGGCAAACAGAGCATTGATCTCTCCATCGCCATCATCGACCCGTCGGCGCTGACGCTGGTACCGCGAGAACTGGCCAAACGCCACCACCTCCTGCCGCTTGACTACGACGCTGAAAATCAACGACTGACACTGGCCATCTCGGACGTTAACGACATCGTTGCGCTCGACAAAATCCGCGGGCTGGCCAACGACGCCATTGAAATTGACACCCTGCTGGCCGGTGAAACCGAGATCGACCGCGCAATCGATCTGGCCTATGGCTATGAGTTGTCGATCGACGGCATCCTGCACGAGATTGAAACCGGTGAAATAGACTTTCGTGGGTTGCAGTCTTCGGCTGATGAATACAGCCAGCCGGTTGTCCGGCTGATCGACTCGATTCTGACCGATGCCGTAAAGCGTGAATCGTCCGACATCCACTTCGAGCCGGAATCCGGCTTCCTGCGCATCCGTTACCGCATCGACGGCATGCTCAGGCAGATCCGCTCCCTGCACCAGTCCTACTGGCCGGCGATGGCGGTACGCATCAAGGTGATGAGCGGCATGAACATCGCCGAGACGCGCGCCCCGCAAGACGGCCGTATCTCGCTCAACATGCGTGGCCGGCAGATCGACTTCCGGGTTTCGGCACAACCGACGATCAACGGCGAAAACATTGTCCTGCGTATTCTGGATCGCCAAAAGGGCCTTGTACCTCTCGAAGGCCTGGGGCTGACAGAGAAACAACTCGACCAGCTCAAACTGATGATTGCCCGCCCGGAAGGCATTATTCTGGTCACTGGCCCGACCGGTAGCGGCAAGACCACAACGCTTTACTCGGTACTCAACCACATCAACTCCGAGGGCGTGAACATCATGACCCTGGAAGACCCGGTTGAATACCCGATGACGCTGGTTCGACAAACCTCAGTCGCTGAAGCCGCCAAACTCGATTTTGCCAACGGCATCCGCTCGATGATGCGCCAGGACCCGGACGTCATTCTGGTCGGCGAAATTCGTGACGCGGACACAGCAGTCATGGCGCTGCGTGCGGCCATGACCGGGCATCAGGTGTATTCGACGCTACACACCAACTCGTCGATTGGCGCCATCCCGCGTCTGCTCGATATCGGCATCCTGCCCGACATCATGGCCGGCAACATCATTGGGATTATTGCCCAACGGCTGGTTCGCCGCCTGTGCGTACACTGCAAAACGCCTTATCAAGCTGAGGCCCACGAAGCCAGGTTACTGAGCGGTGGCATCGACGGGGCGCGACCGGTTATTTTCCGCCCCTGCGGTTGCGAGCGTTGCGACTTCCAGGGTTACAAGGGCCGGCTGGCGATCATGGAAATCCTGCGCATGAACGCCGACATGGACGAGCTCATTGCCCGTCGCAGTACCGTTCGCGACATCCGCCTTCTGGCCAATAGCCAGGGCTTCGTTTCCCTTGCCGACGACGGGTTGAGGCGTGTTCTCGACGGCTCCACCTCGCTCGAGGAGCTTGGCCGCGTTATCGACCTGACCGACCGGATGTAGGCGATCCCTAACGATGTCGCTTTACACCTACAAAGCGGTCGACCCCAACGGACGTTCAGTGCAGGGGCGGATTGACGCCCTCAATATCGTCGACCTTGAAATGCGGCTCAAACGCATGGAGATGGATCTCATCTCCGGCGAGCCCATCAGCAATCGCAACCTGTTCGGCGCTAGCGGCGTACCCCGGCGCGAGATCATTCACTTCTGTTTCCACCTCGAACTCCTGGTACGTGCCGGCGTACCGATTATTGAAGGACTATCGGACCTGCGCGACAGCCTTGAGCATCCGCGCTTCCGGGAAGTAGTGGCCAGCCTGATTGAATCCATCGAAGGCGGGCAAAAACTGTCACAAGCCATGGCCGGCCAGCCCAAAATTTTCAACAAGGTTTTCGTCAGTCTGATCAGCGCCGGCGAGACCACCGGCCGCCTGCCCGAAGTTCTGCAAAGTCTGACCGAATCACTGAAATGGGAAGACGAGTTGGCCTCGCAAACCAAAAAACTCATCATGTACCCGGCCTTTGTTGGAACAATCGTTCTCTCGGCCACCTTCTTTCTGATGATCTACATGGTGCCGCAGCTCAAGCAGTTCGTAAAAAATATGGGCCAGGTACTTCCATTGCAAACGCAGGTGCTGTTTTTTGTATCCGATCTGCTGGTGGCCTACTGGTATATCGCCCTCCTGCTGCCCGTGCTGCTTGCCCTCGGACTTAAGTTCCTATTGCACACCAACCCGCTGGCACGCGTTCGCTTTGACGGAATCAAGCTTAAACTCCCGCTCATTGGCGACATTCTGCGCAAAATCATCCTCTCCCGCTTTGCCAACACCTTTGCCCTGCTCTACGCCTCCGGCATCCCCATCCTCGAATCGATCAGAACCACGCAGGACGTAGTCGGCAACCTGGTTGTTCGCCAAGGCCTGGAACGCGTCGAGCAATTGATCAGCGAAGGGCAGAATGTCACCGCCGCCTTCCACAGCATCGGCTTTTTTCCACCGCTGGTGATCCGCATGCTGCGTGTTGGGGAAAGCACGGGCTCGCTGGATACTGCCCTGAAGAACGTGAGTTACTTCTATAATCGTGATGTCAAGGAATCGGTTGAAAAGGTGCAACAACTGATTGAACCCATGCTAACCGTCGTTCTCGGCTGCCTGCTCGGATGGATCATGCTTTCCGTTCTCGGGCCGGTTTATGACGTAATCAGCAAGATAAAAACCTAGCCCGGGCAACGCCAATGAAACCCAGCCGCCTGCTTTACCTTAGCGCCCACCAGATGACCGCTTTCCACTGGCAGTCAGGCACGCTGACGGCTGAAGGGCAGTTCGCGGCAACAGAAACCGGCCGTCAGCAATTTGCCTCCTACTTGGCCGAAAATTCCGGGAGCGTTTTCGCCATCCTGGCCAACGTTTCTGAAGAAGGCTTCCAGATCGAGACCATCCCCTTCCTGCAGGGAGCTGATCGCAAAGCCATCATCAATCGCAAACTCGGGCAACTATTCTTCAACGCGGGGCTGACAGCCTCGCTATCGCTGGGCTACGAAAAGTCCAAGCGCAAGGATGAGCGCGTCATGCTCGCCGCGCTCACCAACAACGATTTCTTCGCCCCCTGGCTGATGGTTGTCGATGAAGCCGGCATTGCACTTTCCGGCATTTACTCACTGGCACTGCTCGCCCCGTCACTCTTACGCAAACTCCAGCTTGTCGAAGAGCAATGCCTGCTGCTCACCGTCCAGGATCAAAGCATCCGGCAAAGCTATTTTGAAAAAGGCGAGCTGCATTTCAGCCGACTTACGCCACTGCACAACAGCAGCATTAGCGGCATCGCCCAAACCTTTTCAAGCGAAGCGCTCAAGCTTCAGCAATACCTCGCCAGCCAGCGGCTGCTTGGACGCAACCAGCGCATTACGGTACATATACTGGCCCACACCAGTGCGCTGAAGGCGATTCAGAGTAGTTGCGTCAACACCGGAACCATTAATTACAACATTCTCACCATTGAGGACTGTGCCAAAAAAACGGGGCTTAAGACCGTACCGCCCGATACGCATTGCGAACAACTTTTTCTGAATTTATTGGCCACCTCGCCGCCGCGTATCCAGTTTGCCAACGACGATCTGCGCCATACCTACCATCTCGGAAAAATTCGCTCAGCACTTAATGGCCTTGGCGCACTGGCCTTGTTAGGCTGCCTGCTGTTCGCTGGCAAACTGCTTTACGGGAATTACAGTATCAACCAGGAAACCGAAGCCCTCCGGGCCGAAGCCAGCCAGGCCAGGCAGCGTTATGGCGATATTGTCAAAACCTTCCCGCCCATACCGACGACCAACGAAACTCTGCGCCGGATCATCGACCGTTATGCCGAGCTGGAGAAAAACGCCGCCACCCCGGACGGACTGTTTCACGTAATCAGCCGCGCATTGCAAGGCGCCCCTGCCGCGGAGCTTGAGAGCATCGACTGGCGCGTCGGCGGTATCGACACTGCGGCCAGCGCAACGGGCAACACGGTCGGCCAGACCATACAGCCGGTAAGCATTCCACCTGGCAGTGAAGCTGCCATCGTCAGCGGCACGCTGCGCCTCGGTGCCAACGCCTCGCCTCGCCAGATGTTGCAGGCTTTCGACCGCCTTCTCGATGCACTACAGGCTGACACAAACCTTCAGGTCACCGTGCTGCAACGTCCTTTCGATATTGAATCGGGAAAATCGCTCAAGGGCAGTGACACCACCGTTGAAGATAACCAGCCGCGCAATTTCGGCCTGCAGATCATCAGGAAAATCGGATCATGAAATTCAGCGCCGCCGACTTCCCCCGCATTCAGTTCAGCCTGTTGGCTGCTGCCCTCTCGATCGGCATCGGCGTTGCCAGCGTTTATTTCTCGCTCAGCGCAAACAATGCAACGCAACGCGAACGGCAAACTGCACAAACCGAGCGTAACGAGTTCGACGGCAAGCTCAAACGAGTGCGTAACGAGGAAAATGAAATCAAGCAGAAATCGGCCCTCTTCAATAATTTGCGCACCCGCGGGGTCATCGGCGACGAACAGCGTCTGGAGTGGATCGAGTTGCTCAAGTCCATTCGTGACCAGCGCCGACTAATCGATCTGCAATACGAGATCGAACCGCAGCGCCCGCTCTTCCCGCCTCCGGCCAGTGATCTGGCGTTTTACGGCAGCACCATGCGCATCCAGCTCAAACTTCTGCACGAAGAAGACCTGACGCGACTGATCAATGATTTGCGGCAGCAAGCCAAGGCGCTGATCCAGACTAAAAGCTGCAAGATTTCGCGCCTGCCGCGCGGTAGCGCAGAGGGCGCGACAAGCGCACAATTGCAAGCGGATTGCCGCATCGACTGGCTGACCGTACACCAGCCCGTTAGCCCGTAGGAGGCACATGAACCCGCCTTTAACTCGCCAAAACGCCAGTGCCCGACGGCTTGCCCTGCTCACGGCACTGGCGGCTATCGCTTCACTGTGGCCGGTTCAAAGCCAGGCCGAGGATCTTGGCCGCCTGTTCTTTACCCCCGAGCGTCGGCAAGCGCTTGACCGCCAGCGCCAGCTCAATATCCAAGACAAACAGGAAATCCCTGTTGCCCCGACACTGACCATTAACGGCGTCGTCAGCCGCAGCAGCGGAAAACGCACAGCTTTCGTTAACGGCGTTCCTATTGATGAAAACCAGATGAAGGATGGCCTTGCCGTCAGCAACACACGTAAGGCGCCAGGCAAAGTCACAGTCCGCCCGCTCGATGCACCAGTTGCCCAAGCCAAGGTCGGCGACACCATCAACCGCAATACCGGCGAAGCCACCGACCTGCTTGGCGAAGGAAGCATCACTATAAAAACATCAGGCACGGCAAAACCTGCAGCAGGTAAGTGATGCCCGGCACCAATCTGCTTTCGTCATCTTCTTTGCGAACGAAACAGCGCGGCGCGGCACTGCTCCTTGCTCTGGTTATTGCGTTGACACTTGCCGCAGCCTTCCTCTTTCATCCAAGTGACCCGGGAGGCGGCAACTATGCCCGCGAGCCGGCCACGGAAGAAGCTCTGGCGCAGGCCAAGGCGGCTCTCATCGGCTATGCCGCGTCCTATCGAGATGGCCACCCGAACGAAGTACTCGGCTATCTACCTTGCCCAGACACCAACAATACGGGCATTGCCCAACCAGCGTGCGGCAATGCTGGTGAAACAATGATTGGCCGCCTACCCTACAAGACACTTGGCCTTCCTGATCTGCGCGCAGCCGGTGGCGAATGTTTATGGTATGTCGTTTCCGGCAGCCACAAATACAACCCAAAAACCGCGCCTCTCAATTGGGACACGCGTGGGCAAATCAGAATTCAAGACATCAACGGCGTGGCACTAACCGACCCTGCAGACAACAATGGGGGTGCCGTGGCAGTCATTCTCGCGCCAGGCTCTCCACTTGCCGGGCAAAACCACCCGTCAGGCGCCTTCAACTGCAGTGGCGACGCTAGCAACAGTATTACTAGCTATCTTGACGGCGGCTACGCTGCAGCGACGCCGGGCGCTCTCATCGTCGTCGCCGGTCAGCCGAACTCCAGCGCCAACAATGATCGTTTGTCATGGATTTCCTCACGCGAGCTATTCATCCCGATCGCCCGAAGAAGTGATTTACCTGGAACATTACTGACTCAACTCACTACCTGCCTCAACTTCACCGATAGCAACCACATCCCAGCGGCCAATAAAATTGCTGCCGGCAGCAAATGGGTGGCAGACTCAAGCGGCATCGACGAAGCAATCACACAGCTTGGCTGCGTTCTGGATGCGCCGGCAATAGCTACTTGGGCTAACTGGAAGGATCATTTCCGCTATGTTGTGTGCAGCACACCCACAGCCAACTGCATTCAAGTCAACGCAGCGAATTGTAGTGGTGCCATTCTATTTGGCGGTCGAATGACCAACGGCAATCCGCGCAGCGCAGCGGAAAAAGCCATCCTTTCCAACTATTTTGACGCCGCCAATGTAACAGCACTTACTACAGCAGCGACGGCCTTTACCGGTAACGTTTTTTATTCCGGCACAGCCCCGCAAACAGATATTGCCCTCTGCCTTCAACCGGCTCCAGCCAAACTGAGTTTTCAGGACAACTTTTCTGATCTGTCATCGGTTGCCGTCGATTTCTCCGGGCAAAGCATGGTCTCGCAAGACGCCTCTGCAAAAACGCTCACCTTGGGCGCGGCAAACCTCTCAGGAAGTGCTTCTGGCTCCGACCCGGCTCAACTCTTCGGCTGCAACTGGTTCGGCACAACACTCCCCTTTGGTACCGGGTTCCGTGCCTACTTTCGCTATCGGATTACCAACCGCGGCCAGGGGTTTGTATTTGCAATTGCTGATGCCGATCCCGCGCGGAACCCTTCGGCCATTATGTGCGGCAGGGGCGACTCAAGCCTCGGCTATTCGGGATTGCCTAACGATGGCAACCCGATCCCGGGTCTGACCGTTGCACCGATCAACTACCCGAAGATCGGCCTTGAAATTGACACATCACAAAATATCGCTCGCAATGACACCAACAATCAACACATGGCCATCGTGTATTGGGGCGATCCAACGCTCGATGACGATGACAACATTCACAACACCCCCACAGTGGCCGCGACTGGCAGCCCACAGAACCCGCTAGCTGTAACGCGTAGCATTGTGCGCAACACCAATGTCTATCTCCATGTTCGCCTCGAAATTATCCGTTCCGCGATTAGTAGCGGCCACCGCTACACCACCAAAGCCTGGATTCTGGACATCCTTCCGCCCGATTTCGACTTACTGACTGCCGATTTTGACGAAACCATTGCCTCCGCACAAATCCACGCCACGGGCGACATTGCCGATCTTTCAGCAGGGCAGGAAGCCTTGCGCAATATCCGTATTGGCTTTACAAATGCTGCATCGAGCGCCGCCTCCTCGGATCAAACCATCGAAATCAGCAACTTTGCCATACAGGCCAATCCTTGACTCACAATAAACTGATCAGCAATTTTCCGCACCGGGGCTTCACCCTAACTGAACTGGCCATCGTGCTGGTCATCGTTGCACTCCTGGTCGGCGGCATGCTGGTCTCACTAAGCACCAGCCGGGACATTGCCAACATCAAGGAAACACAAAAGCAACTGGCCTCGATCAATGAAGCCCTGCTCGGCTTTGCCGCCGCGCAGCAACGCCTGCCCTGCCCGGCTGTCGGCGGAGCAACCGGGATTGAAAGCCCGGCAGGCGGCGTTTGCACTAACAACTTTAACGGCTTCGTTCCGGCCATCACGCTTGGCATCACGCCAACCAACGAACAAGGCTACGCTATTGACGTCTGGGACAACCCGATTCGCTATGCCGTTAGCAACACCAACACCAACGCTTTCACCAAGGCTAACGGCATGAAAGACAACTGGTCATCGGGGCTGACGCCGGATTTAGCCGTATGCGGTAGCGCAACCGGAGTCAACGCCACAAGCTGCAATACTGCGCCCCAACTTACCAATAACGCCGTTGCCGTCGTTTTTTCAACGGGAAAGAGCGGCAATACGGCATTGTCAGCAGACGAGACAGCAAACACGAATAACGATGGCGTTTTTATAAACCAAACCCAGTCTCCGACTTTTGACGATATTGTCACCTGGCTCTCGCCAAACATCCTCTACAACCGCATGATCTCAGCGGGGCGGCTGCCATAAATCCACACCTCGCTTGACCCGCCCCCGGCTTTACGTTCAAATCAATGTTCGCCACCCAATGACAGCGCCATCCACCCAATGAGCAACCAACGCGGCTTTCTCGACGGTTTAAGCAATGCCGGCATTCTGCCGACCGATACAGAGGAATTGCGCCTGCAGAAATCCCTACTGATTTTTGCTACTGGCCTGATTAGCTTCGCCTCGATGCTGTGGCTGTTTATTTACTGGCAACTCGGGCCGCAATTCTCGTCAACCATTCCTTTTGTATTCCAGTTGCTGCTCGTTGGCAATCTGCTCATCTACCTGAAGACCCTGAATTTTGATAGTTTTCGCCTGATCCAACTGGCGTTGTTTCTGTTCATGCCCTTTGTGGCGCAGTGGAGCATGGGCAACTTCATTACGGCCAGCGGGGTTAGCTTGTGGGCTTTGCTAGCCCCCATTGGCGCGGTGCTGTTCATTGGCCCGCGTGAATCGCTGGCCTGGTTTTTTGCCTACCTTTTTCTCACCGCACTATCTGGCAGCTTTGATTACTACCTCGCCGACTCGCTGACCAGTGCGCAAATCAAAGTACCAACGCAGACCACAGTCTTCTTCTTTGCGCTCAACTTTGCCGCCGTATCGACCATTGTTTTCCTGCTGCTCCGATATTCGGCCAGTGAAAAACAGAAAATCCAAATGCATCTTGAAGAAGCTCATCAGCAACTGCAGCTTGAGCAAGATCGTTCAGAACGCCTGTTACTCAACATTCTTCCAGGCTCGATTGCCGAACGTCTTAAAAACAGCAACCAAACCATAGCCGACGGCTTCGCCGATGTTTCCGTCATGTTTGTCGACATCGTCAACTTCACCAGAGTGGCTGAGGGCTTAAGCCCACAGCAGGTATTTTCGATGCTCAACAAGATTTTCTCGTCGTTTGATGAACTGGCCGAAAAATACGGCCTGGAGAAGATCAAAACGATTGGCGACGCCTACATGGTCGCTGGCGGGCTAGACGATCAGTGCAGTGACTATTCCGAGGCTCTGGTTGATATGGCACTTGAGATGCGAGACCTTCTGCAGCGCGATTTCCAGATCAACCAGATGCGACTCGAAGTCCGCATTGGCATTGGCACCGGCCCGGTGGTTGCCGGTGTTGTCGGCAAAAAGAAGTTTATTTACGACCTGTGGGGTGACACCGTCAATATCGCCAGCCGCATTACCAGCGAGGGTGTTCCCGGCATGGTGCAGGTGGATGAGGCCACATACCGGCGACTGGAACAGCGCTTTGCCTTCCACGAACCGCAAACGATCTACCTCAAGGGCAAGGGCAACATGGTGGTGTACCGCGCCATCGGGCGGAAAGCGGCATAAAAGACTTTTTAACCACAGAGAACACGGAGAGCACAGAGAAAAACAAAAGAGTGTACGTACGTTGGCCGACACTCGATCAGTGAGGTTAACGTAATGCCAGGATTGCCTTTTCTCCGTGCTCTCCGTGCTCTCCGTGTCCTCTGTCCCTCTGCAGGGAGGCTTCGCGCTGGTTAACTTTTGCTCAATTCGAAACAAACCCGCCCCGCCATATTGCTGGACAGCCGGAGTTCATAGCCATAATTCCCAGCCTGCTTTGCGGCATGGTACAGCCCGATCCCCAGCCCGTTATCCGAGGCTACGGGGGCGCACAGCAGATCATTAAGCACATCCTCCCGCACGGCACTGCCGCTATCGCAAACACTCAATAACTCAGCGTTGCCGGCCAAAGACACATGCAATATCAGGCCGCTCTCACTTTGACGTTTGAGTAGCGCGTTACGTACGAGGTTATCGACCACGCTGTCGAAGAGGGTTGCGGGCAAACTGGCGCCGGCATCGAATTCAACCGGGGTAAAAACAATGCCATCTTGTGAATAACGTTGCCGAAGAATATCCCACCACCCGTCGGCAAGAACAATTCCGCCCGCTTCGACTTTCGGTGATTGGGGGGCCTGTAATTTCTCCAGTGTTTGCTGCAAACGCTGCGTGATCTGCGGCAACTGCCGTTGCAGTTGCAGTGTCCACTTTGTGCCATCTGCACCATCCGGTGACTGCTGCGCCATAAAACACAGATTGTTCAAAGACTGTAGCAAATTCTTTACATCGTGCGTCAGGCGGGCCCCCGTCTCATGCACGGCGCGTAGGTAGCTCATTTGCTGTAACTCACGAGCACGCTGCTTGGTGATGTAATACTCGTTGGTCAGTTGCACCAGTAATTGAAAGTGCCAGATCAGCGAGGGGCTGAGTTTATGTTGCGTATAGAGTGTCAATAACAGGGGCTGATTCGAGAAGTCCTGGCGGAATGCCGAGACCCGGCCAAAGCACCCCGAACCTGCCACAGCGCTCGTGGCCGACCAGGCACCGCCCACCAGCCAAGGCAACTCAAGCATGCGCTCAAAGGCCGAGCGTAAAAACTGATCAGGATCGTTCTCGCTTTCAGCGCTTTCCATCAGTCGCTGCAGCCACGTTTCAAAAGGCAAGCCAATGGTCAGCAAATAGCGTGAAAGAAACACGCCGAGACCACTGAAGCCGGGCCGGGGATTCCAGGCCCATGCGATAAGCAAAAGCATTCCCGCCATCGAGATCAGCGTTTTGAAAAGCGCTTCGACATACAGGGAATTTCGCAGCAACATAAAGGCCAAACTACCCAGCACCAGCACGGAAATCAGCAGGAAAATAAACAGGCTGTAAAAGAAATCGACCATGCCCCGACTCGGCATGTGAATCGCGCGCGGGCGTGGCATCAGCAACATCGCCACAAAAAGCAGGGGGGCGCCCCAGACAAACGGTGTATCCAGAGACGGCCCGATCAAAGAGGTGTTCGGCACGACCTTGGGCACCAGCCAGATCAGCAGTGCACCGAGCAGATAGGTAAAAGCCAGCAGGTAAAAAATCCGTGTCGGCCGATGAGCCAGAAGCATGACCCGGCCGCCCAGCAACGCCGTCAAAACAACCACCCAGAGAATGAGCAACCACCAACCGTATAACCACAGGCCACCGGCAATCACCGCCAGCGTCCACGACAGCGCGCTGGAGTCGAGTTTTCGTTCCGCCTGAATAAACGGCTGCCAGAGAATGAACAGGCCAAGATCAACAAGCCAGAGCATCAGGCCCACCGGCGACCCTACCCCGGCCAGCAGCGTCAGGTGCAGAACCACCAGCAGCGCAATCAGAACCCAGCGCTGACGCGTTCTGAGAAAACTGCCGAACCGACTAATCGCCGTCATGCCTGCACTCCTAAAATTGGCCTAAGTCCGTCATCAACCCACCGTTGCAGTTCAATCCCCGACAGGCGTGTCGGAAAATGGACACATTCTCGCCTGAATCATCACTCAAAGTCGCCAAAACAAGCCAGCAGCGTATGGCACGAAATGTGCATAAGATTATTCTTATCTAACGTTATCGCAGGGGAAATAAAATGAGAAGACAACAATCGGGGTTCACGCTGGTCGAAATTGCCATTGTACTCGTCATCATCGGCCTGCTTCTTGGCGGCGTACTGAAGGGGCAGGAGCTGATCAACAGCGCAAAGGTTAAGAATTTCGCCACAGATTTTCGCAACATCCCGCTCTTCATCTACGGCTATCAGGACAAGTACAGAGCCATCCCAGGCGATGACAAAGCAGCTGATACGCACATAACAGGGGCGACGGTAGCCACTACCGGCGGCACACCAGGAAATGGTGTTATTGAGGGAAACTGGAACTCCACGACCGCCACTGAAGAAGCATACCTGTTCTGGCAACACGTCCGGCTCGCAGGCTTAGCCGCAGGGCCAACATCAACCGCTGACGCGACTTATCTTCCAAGAAATGCAGAAGGTGGAGCCATTGGCATTGAGTCAGGACTCAGCGGCTACATTGGAGCAACAGCAGCAGCAGCCGGCCCACCGGCCGTTGCCGCAACGCCCCCACTGGGAGGTTCTTACGTTGTTTGTTCGTCTGGCATTCTCGGCAAATTCGCCAAACAGCTTGACACTACTATGGATGACGGAGTTACCAATACGGGATCCATGCGTGTCGTCGCCATGACTCATACGCGCGGCGCAGGTGCGCTGGCGCAAAGCGCTGTTCTTGATGACCAAAGTTACATTGTTTGCATGTCGCTGTAAGAACGATTTAGCAGCCCAAGCCCGCTTCGGCGGGCTTTTTCTTGCCTTGAATTCCCCGCTCAACCCTTGAGCAAGCGGCTTTCTGCCGTGGCCAGCGCGCCCGGCACACCGAGCAACACCACCACATCTTCCGATTCAAAACGCGTCTCCGGCGCGGGCTCCAGCGTGCGGATATTCTTGCGCCGGATGGCCGTGACTTCGATCTTACCTTCAGCCAGGCCGACTTCTTCCAGCGTTTTACCGATGGCGTACGCGCTGCCGCTCAGCAGTACCGAATGCAGACACGGCTCGTCTGCATCATAAGCATCATCGTCGAGATCGCCTTCCCCGCGAAACACGCCACGCAGTGTGCGGTAGCGCGCCAGCCGCGTCCGGCGCACCAATTTGAGCACACGGTTGACCGGAACCCCGGCGTGAATCAGGGCATACGAGGCGAGCATCATCGCCGCTTCGATGGTTTCCGGCACGGCCTCAGCCACCCCCGCGCGTAGCAGCGCTTCAAAACCTTTTTCATCCTGCGTGCGCACAATCACCGGCAACCCGGGCTTCAATTCATTGACGTTGCGCAGCACACGCTCGGCGGCGCGCACATCGTTGAAAGACACAACCAACACACTGGCACGCGACAAACCCGCTGCGACCAACGTCTCGCGCCGGGTCGCATCGCCGTAAACCACGTTTTCGCCTGCTGCAGAGGCTTCGCGCACGCGATCCGGGTCAAGGTCGAGCGCAACGTAGGAAACATCCTCCTGCGCCATAAAACGCGCCAGATACTGGCCGCTGTGCCCGAAGCCACAAATCACCGCGTGCTTCTCCGTGCTCATGGCGCGTGCGGCAACCATAGTCAGTTGCATCGAGCGCATCAGCCATTCGCTGGCGGCAAAGCGCATCACCAGCCGGTCGCTGTAATGCACGATGATCGGCGCGATCAGCATCGAGAGCACCAGCGCAGCAAGCACCACTTGCAACGGTAGCGAGGGAAGCAGATCGGCGCGCCGGATTTCAGTTAAGAGCACGAAACCGAATTCACCACCGGCGCACAGCCACAGGCCGGTACGCATTGCGCCACCGGCCATCGAGCCGAACAGCCGCGAAAGGCCGAACACCAACGCGAATTTGAGCACCAGAACCGAGAACAGCACAAGCATCACCAGCGGCAAGTTGGCCACCACCAGCGGCACATTGAGCATCATGCCGACCGTAACAAAAAACAGCCCGAGCAGCACATCGCGGAA
>JBBRDR010000072.1:0-14856 GCA_038203745.1 Burkholderiales bacterium
AATCAAGGCGCCTACGAAAGGACCGATCCACGCATAAGCCAGCACCGCCGGCGCATTTGGATTTGCGGCTGTATGCTGCATGACACCGGCCGCATCGGCCACGTGGCTGACACCGAAGATCACCTTCATCGACAGCGGCAGTGCCATCGAGAAACCGATGAAGGAGCCGAAGGTGACGATGTAGAGAATGGTCATCGACCAGGTGTGCTTGTTACGGAAGATGGCGAACTGCTTGGCGACACCTTCTTTCATCGGGCCGAAGGCGGCGAGCTTCATCACCAACAGCGCGAGCAGGATGTCGAGCGGAATGGCGACCCACATGTTGAGCAGACCCAGACCGGTCGGCGCCGGCAGGTATAGGTACAGCATGAGGATCGACGGCAGGAAGGCCAGCGTGTAGAGGTAGGTGATCTTGCTGAACGCGACGATGGGTGAGCCGGTTTGCGGCGAAATCGTCTTCAGGTTGTTCATGCCGAACCAGCACAGGATGGCCAGCGGCACCAGCGACAGCACCCAGGCAAAACCGGCGTTCTGGACCCAGGTGGACGTGCCGGCCGGAATCTTGCCGAAGATCCAGCCACTGTCCTTGGCCAGCGTCATCGGCTCACCACCGAAGGTGCCGAAGATCCCGACGGTCATGACCAGCGGGATCACCACCTGCATCGTCGTCACGCCGAAGTTGCCAAGGCCCGCGTTCAGCCCCAGCCCCGTGCCCTGCAACCGTTTCGGGAAGAAGGTACTGATGTTGGACATCGAACTGGCGAAGTTGCCGCCACCGACGCCGCACCACAGTGCCATCAACTGGAACGACCACAACGGCCATTCGGGATGTTGCAGCACGATGCCTGTACCGAGCGCCGGAGCCAGCAGCATCGCGGTGGTCAGAAAGATGGTGTTGCGCCCGCCGGCCAGGCGGATCAGGAACGATGCCGGGATGCGCATCGTCGCGCCGGCAATGCCGGCGATGGCAGTCAGCGTAAATAGCTCGGGCTGGGTAAAGGGAAAGCCCAGGTTGAGCATCTGCACAGTGATGATGCCCCACATGCCCCACACCGCAAAGCCACACAACAGAGCCGGAATCGATATCCACAAGTTGCGGTAAGCGATCTTCTTACCTGTGCTTTTCCAGAAGTCCTCATCTTCCGGGCGCCAATCGCTGATATCGGCCTTGGAGTGCGTATTGTTTGTCATGACAAGCCTTTATGAGATCAGAATTAAGAATGCGTGCTGGCTTCAGCATGCTTGTGTTCAGCAGTTTCCTGGTGACGGTTTTCAGTCCAGTAGATCCAGATCAACGACACCCAGACGACGCCGTACATCAGCATGAAAGCACTAGAGCGGATTCCAGTCAGATCCATCAGGGCACCGAACATGATGGGCAACACGAAGCCGCCCATACCGCCAGCCAAGCCGACGACGCCGCTGACCGTACCGATGTTGTGCGGATACTCTTCGCTGATGTATTTAAAGACACTGGCCTTGCCGAAAGCGAAGCAGACGCCCAGGATGAACAGCAGGATGGTGAATAGATAGACGTTCAGCCCGATGTGAAAAGTCATTGGACCCGTGGTCGTCGTGATCGTGAGGTCCGTTTGCGGATAGCTCAACAAGAAAAGGCAAATCCAACTGATCCACATGACCCACCACGTCACGCTGTGCGCCCCCCATTTGTCGGACATCCAGCCGCCGAAGGCGCGTAACACCCCCCCCGGCAACGAGAAACAGGCGGCCAACAGAGCGGCAGTTCGGATATCCAGACCAAATTCGCCGACGTAGTACTGCACCATCCACAAGGCTAAGGCGACATAGCCGCCAAAAACGATGCTGTAGAACTGGCAGTATTTCAGAACCTTGGGGTCTTTCAGAACCTTGAGCTGTTCGCGGAAGGAGTCATTGTGCGACACCAGATGTGCAGGATCGCTGTGGCTGAAAAACCAGAACAAAACCACTGTCACGGCCATAATCCCTGCATAAACCAGTGGCACCATAGTCCACCCGAAGGCGACCACCAGCGCTGGCGCAAGGAATTTGTTGACCGCGGCACCCGAGTTCCCAGCGCCGTAAATGCCCATGGCAAACCCTTGCTGCTTCCTGGGGAACCAGCGCGCCACATAAGGCGTACCCACCGAGAATGAGCCGCCAGCCAGACCCAGCACCAAACCAATAACCAGATACTGCCAGTACTGCGTAGCGTAGGCCATAAGCCAGATTGCCGGCACGGTGATGGCCATAAGAATGGTCATTACGATGCGGCCACCGAACCTGTCGGTCCAGATGCCCAGCGGCACGCGGATCAGCGAACCACTGAGCACCGGCATGGCGGTCAGCAGTCCGAACTCGGTCGCGCTGAGACCCAGTGTTTTTTTAATCGGGATGCCGATCACGCCAAACATCATCCAGACCATGAAACACACCGTAAATGAAAGTGTGCTGACTATCAGAATCGAGAGTGCTTGCCCCTTTTTAGTCATGTAACCTGCCCCTTTGTGTACTTGACATAAATTTAAGGGAAACTGGGCTACTTCGGCATCCTTCTGAAGGAGAGGTCGGCCGCGCAAATGGAACTACTCTGGCGCCAACACCATAGTTCTAAAGAACTATGGGTAATAATTTATTGTATTTTGTTGATTTTTATCAAAGAATTCCGTTTTCGGATGCGATAACCGCCGCATGAACACGTGAGCTGACGTCGAGTTTGCGCAAGACGTGTTGCACATGGATCTTGACCGTAGTTTCGGCTATCCCGTGTTCGCGGGCGATTTCCTTGTTACTGGCACCACGCACGATGCCACGCAAGATGTCGAGCTCACGCGGGGACAGGCTAGCAATTGACGCGCTCATTGTTGTTACAGCGGCAGTAGGCACTAGTAACTCTGCGCTAACGTTTTCGTTGGCAGTAGCACTCGTCGCTGCTCCGCGGTAGGCTGCCACCAGTTTGCTCATCATTTCTGGTGCTACAACACTGTCACCCTGCGTTGCACGCTGTATTGCGGCGACCAATGCATCGCCCTCTATGGTTTTCAGCAGGTAGCCGATGGCACCACCACGCAACGCAGCAACGAGATCATTTTCGTCCTCGCTGACGGTTAATATCAGGATACACGCGTTCGGTGCGGCAATTCGGAGAGCAGGCAAGGCATCGACACCATTGACACCCGGCAGGTGGTTGTCGAGCAGTATCACGTCGGGCTGAAGCTCTTCTGCCTTGCGTAGTGCCTGCCCGGCATCCGCGGCATCACCGACAACCTCCACCCCCGCGTCACGTGACAAGAGCGCCGTCAACCCACGGCGAAAAAGCGTGTGGTCATCCACCACAAGAACGCGAATGGGAGAGGCGACTGACGTCTGATTGACATTACTCATACCCCGCCGCCTTTTACTTCACTCGTGGCGGCAGGTGCCATCGGTTGTGCGTGTGGCGGCAGCGTAAGAATGATGTGACTACCTTGGCCCGGACTTGAGACAACGTCCAAATTAGCATTAATGCGCTGGGCCCGCTCCTTCATGATACGAAGACCGACATGGGTTTCGTCCAGCTGATCATTGTCGAAACTAAAACCAATGCCATTATCCTGTATCTCAAAGCGCCACGCTGGCTGTTGCTGCACATAGAGACTGACTTGAGAAGCTTGGGCATGTTTGCGCACATTGGACAGCGCCTCCTGCACAATATGCAGCACTTGCACTTGTAGATCGGGAGAAAGCGGCATCCCCTGCCCCTGCATGCTCAGCGATGCTTGAACTCCGCTCTGATGCTCGAATTTACGCAAGGTGGTGGCTAAGGCGGGTTCAATGTCTTCGACGTTAGTGCGGGTCCGGAAATGGAGTAACAACTCACGCACATCGCTATAGCTCTCTCGAACACCGGTGTCGATTTCTTCAAGGATTTCCTGTGTTTCAAGTGAATTGCCTGATTGAACAGCATCGCGCATCAATTGAACCTGGATCTTTATAAAAGCCAGGGACTGGGCTATGGAATCATGAAGTTCCCGGGCAAGATAAATACGCTCTTGTGAAACCGCCGCCTCTCTCTCCAAAGCATTGAGACGCAAGTTCTCCATGGCGCTTGCCAGGTGACTGGCAAGTGCTTCGAGCAATGAACGTAGTGCAGGCGGTGGGCTGACGCTAGCATTGAAAAACAGGTCGACTTCACCCATCAAGCGTTCGTGCAAACGAACCGGAATGTTGACCACCGTTCTAAAGCCAGCTTTGGCACACGACAGGTTTGAAATCGGGGGCTCCACTTGAATTGGAATGACGCGTAAACCTTCTTCTGCATTGATTGTTCCGCAATAACACCCCCCCTTTTCGATGCATTGCTCGCTATCAACCAACGATTGCGGCATGCCTTGGGCCGCCAGCATCAGGAAATGCTGGTTGCCCTGGTCTGACCAACGCACCGTAACGCCATCGGCGTGCGCAATACGCGCTACACTTTTGACAAAACCCTGGGCTAAATCATCTAGAGAAGTTGCATTTGCGACCAAGGTAGTGACTTCATACAATCCCTCTAGGCGCTCTCTTTTTTCTTCAAGCTCAGCCGTTTTTTCGGCTACTTTGTGCTCAAGATTGCGGTACATGAATTGCAGATTTTCCGCCATGCCGTTGAAGCCCCTGGCAAGAGTGCCGAATTCGTCACTGCTTGCATGGTCAACACGCGCATCGAAATTACCCAGCTGAATTTTTTCAATGGCTTCTTTGAGCTGACCCACGGGTTCCAAGACAAAGACATACCCGGTATAGATCAATATTACCGCCCCAACTATCGCCATAGCCAATAACGACATTTGGAGCAAGTAAAGCAGGGACGTCCAGCGAGCCATGTGCGCCTCAATGGCGATAACAAATGCATCAATATGCGAAACGTATTCATCCGTCTCAGAAAGTAATTCAGCGGGGGTTACCGGCTTACCTTCAAGCCAACGCGAACGGTAGTTCGGCCAGTCCTGCTGGAGGGCTTCGAATTTTTCACGCACGCTACTGTCCCAAGGGACAAAAAGAGGCCGCTCGGGGTCGCCTATGCGCAGTAACAACAGGCTTTGATCAAACTCTTCGAGTTGCTTGGGCAGCAGCGTATCGGTTTGCCCCAAACCAACGGATAGCGACATACGGTAAGTCTGCATCCGCATCCGCCCCGCTTCATTGATCGCGGCAGCGCCACCATCAAGTTGCCACGATACCCACAGTGTAGTTGCTGTCGAAAGCAAAACAAGCAGCAGGAACGGCGCACCCAACAAGGTTAACTTGGCACCCAAACTCCATTGCTTGTTCGACATCATTGAAAATGCCCGATAACTCAATTCCTTATTCTAAGTCGAATAGTAGGACAGTGTTCAAAACATCCAAACGACACATGTGTGCCTAAGGAATACGGCTGATTGGCCGAGGGATATAGTCGACTTATCCGGGCGACCCATGAAATCGAGTCAGAACGGGGTTACTTACTCTGCTGAACTCGTCGTATTTCAGACATATTTTTTCTTCCAATGGAGCTTGGACGGTCGATTGGCTTGGAAGGATTGCTCTTCGACAGCGGTCTGAAAACCGTGCTTTTGTAATACGCACCGAAGACCAGTGACCAACTTGTCATCCATTAATGCAGGGCACGACTGTTATGAAGTCTCGGAACCAAACCTGCCAAACAATGTCTGGATTATTAATAGCGTGAACTTTTAACTTGAACCCGACAAAGTTCGCCTACTTATGCCCATTATTTTTCGCCAGGAGGGCATCATGGAACTGGATGAACTGTATGCACTACTTGCGTTTGGCGCAGTATCACCCTATGTGGTCGAGGCTACGATCACATGGATGGAGCGCTCCGGAAGATCAAAATCCATCAAAAGATTTTTCCGAAGCCCGTTATCGAATATATCGGATTAGACGTTGAACAGGAAATTCAAAACATCCCCGTCTTTAACGACATATTCCTTACCCTCGGCGCGCATCTTGCCCGCTTCCTTGGCACCATGTTCGCCATTGTGAGCGATGAAATCGTCATAGGCGATGGTTTGTGCGCGGATGAAGCCGCGTTCGAAATCGGTATGGATGACGCCGGCGGCCTGCGGTGCCGTATCGCCCTTGTGGATAGTCCACGCGCGCACTTCCTTGACGCCGGCGGTGAAGTAGGTCTGTAGGCCGAGCAAGTGGTAACCCGTATGCACCAGCCGATCGAGCCCCGGCTCGCTGAGTCCGAGGTCAGCCAAAAAGATCTGCTTCTCCTCGTCGTCCAGATCAGCAATCTCGGCTTCGATCGACGCACATACAGCAACGACCTCGGCCTTCTCGGCCGCAGCGTGTTCACGAACGGCATCAAGATACGGATTGTTTTCAAAGCCGCCCTCGGCCACATTAGCTGCATACAAAACAGGCTTGGCGGTAATCAGGCAGAAGGGTTTGAGATTAAGCCACTCTTCCTTGGCAAAATCGAGAGCGCGTATCGGCTTGCCCTGATCAAGCTGGGCAAAGCATTTGTCGAGCACTCCCACCAGCAGCTTGGCTTCCTTGTCGCCGGCACTCGCCGGGCGGCGGTAGCGTAACAGCGCCTTTTCAACCGTTGCCATGTCGGCCAGCGCCAGTTCGGTATCGATGATCTCGATGTCACGAATGGGATCAACACTGCCGGAAACATGAATCACATTATCGTCAGCAAAACAGCGGACGACATGCAGAACAGCGTCGGTCTCGCGAATGTTGGCCAAAAACTTGTTGCCCAGCCCTTCGCCCTTAGATGCACCGGCGACCAGACCGGCAATGTCGACAAATTCGGTTACCGCCGGCACCACGCGCTGCGGTTTGACAATGGCGGTCAGAGCGTCAAGACGTTTGTCCGGAACTTCGACGACACCAACCGACGGATCGATGGTGCAGAAGGGATAGTTTTCTGCCGCAACGCCGGCCTTGGTCAGGGCGTTGAAGAGAGTGGATTTGCCCACGTTGGGCAGACCGACGATTCCGCATTTTAGACTCATATTGTGATTCCTGAAGAAAAACCAAAAAACATATTCACCACGGCGACACAGCGCACACAGCGAAAATTCCAGTAGTTAATGCCCCGCTACATTCATTCCGTGACTAACAAATCAAAACGACATATTCCTTATGTTCTCGCCGTGCCCGCCTTGTCGCTGTGCTTAAGTAATTTTGGTAGTTTATATGGCTTTGGTATGCAACAAGCGCTGAGCCGCCTCGTAATCGCCTGCGCACAGCTTTGGCGCCGCCAACAGGCAGCGATCGAGCGCTTTGTCGATCAAATCCATCTCTTCCTTGCGCGGAGCCTTCAGCACGTAATTAACGACTTCGTTGCGATCGCCGGGATGACCGATACCCAGGCGTAACCGCCAAAAATCCGGCACCGTGAGGTGCGCCTGAATATCCTTGAGCCCGTTGTGCCCACCGTTGCCACCACCCTGCTTGAGACGGATGCTACCCGGCTCAAGGTCGAGATCGTCATGCACCACGAGGATTTCGTCCGGCATGATCTTGTAAAAGCGCGCGAGCGCCACCACGGCCTGTCCGGAGCGGTTCATGAAAGTCGACGGCTTGAGCAGCCACAGATCGTCAATACGGCCGACCTGCCCAAAGAATTTCCCTTGCGGCGCAAGCGGCACCTTGAGGTCCTGCGCCAGACGATCAATGAACCAGAACCCGAGGTTATGGCGGTTATCATCGTATTCGCTGCCGGGGTTACCCAGCCCGACAATCAGACGGGGAGCGGTCATCACAAGTCGCCTAAAAAGAAAAGCCGCCGCAGGTAAATACCGGACGGCGGCCTGTCGTTGCTACGCTGAAGATCAGGCCGCTGGCGGCGGGGCAGCTTCTTCGCCTTCGGCAAGCTCGACAACTTCGGCTTTCTTGACCGTGATCGCGACCACGACCGGATCATCATTGGAGTGAGTACCTGGCTTGACGCCCTTCGGGAACACGATCTGTGACACGTGGATGGTCTGGCCGACTTCCATATCCTTCAGGTCAACCTCGATGAAAGGCGGCAGATCCTTCGGCAAGCAGGTAACGTCCACATCGTTCATGGCAGGCGAAACCAGGCCGTTACCGACCTTGACGCCCGGCGCGATGTCGGCATTGATGAAGTGCAGTGGCACCTTCTGGTGAATCGCCTGGGTTGCATCGACACGCAGAAAATCAACGTGCAGCACTAACGGTTTGTAGGGATGCATCTGCGAATCACGCAGCAACACGCTTTGTGCTTTGCCGTCGATCATGAGCGTAAGCACGGAAGCGTGAAATGCTTCCTTGCGCAACGAGAGCAGAAGATTGTTGTGTTCGAGTTCAATTGACTCCGGGGCGGCAGTACCGCCATAAACGATACCCGGCACTTTGTTTGCGCGACGCAGGCGGCGGCTCGCTCCGGACCCCTGCAGTGAGCGCGATTGCGCGATAACTTCAAATTCCATGGACAGCTCCTGGTTATTACAACCCTGCCCGCGACCAGGCAGGGGGTTTAAGAAAACTAAAAAACATTACTCAATGAACAGCGATGAAACCGAATCTTCATTGCTGATCCGGCGAATTGTTTCGGCCAGCACATCGGCCACTGACAATTGGCGAATGCGGGGTGACAACTGCGCCTCCTGGCTTAACGGAATCGTGTCGGTTACGACCAGTTCATCAATTGCAGACTCATTAATGCGGTTAACGGCGTCGCCGGAAAGAACCGGGTGCACGCAGTAGGCCAGCACTCTTTTGGCACCATTATCCTTGAGCGCAGCAGCCGCCTTACACAAGGTACCGGCCGTGTCGACGATGTCGTCCATAATGACGCAGGTACGACCCTCAACCTCACCGATGATATTCATGACTTCCGAGACATTGGCCTTCGGACGCCGCTTGTCGATGATGGCCAAATCGCATTCAAGTCGCTTGGCTAATGCCCGCGCACGAACCACACCACCCACGTCGGGCGAAACGACCATCAGGTTTTCAAAATGCTTTTTCCACACGTCGGCCAGCATGATCGGCAAGCAATAAACATTATCGACCGGAATATTGAAAAAACCCTGGATCTGTTCGGCATGCAAGTCCATGGTCAGCACACGGTGGACTCCGGCTGCAGCGAGCAGATCGGCCACCAGTTTGGCAGCGATCGGCACTCGCGCCGATCGCACGCGGCGATCCTGGCGGGAATACCCGAAGTACGGAATAGCTGCCGTAATGCGTGCGGCCGAAGCGCGTTTGAGCGCATCGACCATAATCAGCAATTCCATCAGGTTTTCGTTGGTCGGCGCGCAGGTGGATTGCAGAATGAAAACATCCTTGCCACGAACATGCTCCTGAATCTCGACCGTTATTTCACCGTCCGAGAAGCGTCCTACTGTAGCCCGCCCTAACGAAATATTCAGGCGCTTGACGACATCGGCCGCCAGCTTGGGGTTGGCGTTGCCAGTAAAGACCATCAGGCTGTCGTAGGCCATATCGCACATCCCGGGGCGCCGAGGAGAAAGCGCCAAGCAAAAGAAATACGGGCAGGTACGGCTGCAACCTGCCCGACTTGAAAGTCAGATGGCTGGGGAAGAAGGATTCGAACCTTCGAATGCCGGAATCAAAATCCGGTGCCTTAACCAACTTGGCGACTCCCCAGCAGTTGCCCGCTTGATGAGGCTAGCGAGCGAGGCGCGGATTATACAGTGATTTTGACGAAAAAAACAGGGTGAAAATACAGCCTGATATTTACACCGCCAATTCAAGCAGTGGATGGGACGGCAGACCTGCGGCGGCCCAGCCGCGCATTCTGCCAGGCAATTGGCGGATAACGGTCTCCGTCCCGGCCTGATCTGCCAACTCGGCGAAGACACAGGCACCGGAGCCGCTCATACGTGCCTTGCCAAAGCCTGACAGCCAGCGCAGATGCTCGGCAATTTCGGGAAAATGCGAAACAGCGACTGTTTCCAGATCATTGCCGCCCATGCCCGGCGTCCAGTCGGCTGCACGCATCGCCGGCGTGTCGCGCTTGAGCTCGGGCGCATTGAAGATGGCTGCAGTGGGTACTTGCACCGGCGGTTCCAGCACCACATACCAGGCCGGCGGTAACTCAACAGGCTGCAAAGACTCGCCCACGCCCTCGGCAAACGCGTTACGTCCGAAGATAAAAACAGGCACATCGGCACCCAACGCCAGCCCGATTTCCTGCAAGCGCTGGCGCGGCAGACCAAGCCGCCAGAGGTGATTGAGCGCGAGCAACACGGTCGCCGCATCCGAACTGCCGCCACCCAAACCACCACCCATCGGCAGGCGTTTATCAAGACGAATTCTTACACCCTGCCGGCAACCTGTTTCAGCTTGCAGCAATCGTGCAGCGCGCACCGTCAGATCACTTTCCGGCGGAACGCCGGGGAGCGGGCTGGCCAGTTCAACAACGCCATTTTCACGCGGGGAGAAACGCAGCGTATCGCTGTAATCGACAAAGCGGAACAGGGTTTGCAGAAAATGGTAGCCATCGGCCCGCCGCCCCACAACGTGCAAAAAAAGATTGAGCTTGGCGGGTGCCGGATAGTCGCTGTCCCAGGACCACAGATTACGATTCGTCACGGCTTGTTTTCTCCAGACGAAGGGCTATTCCACTCATCGATGCGCAGTCGTAATTCGAGACCGTCCGCACCTTCGGCGAAGATTCGGCTGGGCAACGCCTGCGGATCGTCGCTCTCGTAATCGTAATCAATGCGCCAGCCTTGATGGCGCAAACGCAGTGGGCGCCCCTGCCCGTCGAGCTCGAGCGCACCGCCACTCGCCCGACCGCGCACCCAGTCAGCAAGCTGCGTCAGAGGCAAGGTATAACCGAGCACTTGCTTGGTTAGCGTTTCGGTATCGATGGCGGCATACACTTTTCCATCGCTGCTTTTAAGCCGGGCGCCGCTTGCGCTGGTTGTGATTTCAGCCATCCCCTGACCAAATGGTGAGGCCAGCAACAGCGTATTGATCAATCCCGCATGCCGCCAACTCAAGCGCCCGGAGTAGTTTTTGTCTTCCTGGCGCAGGGAGAACCGCCCCTCCAGCGCGAAGTCGGTCAGACTATCCCGTTGAGGTGCTGCCGCGTCCGGCGACGAAGTACTCGTGGCGCATGCCGCGAGGAGAAAAACTGCTACGAGCAGACCGGCGATGCGGCAACGAAATTTCGACCACATCGGGTTCAAGGCACGAGCTGTTTGATCGCATCCGCCAACGCATCATTGCCCGGAAACTTGGCCTCTGCTTCACTCAAGATACGCCGCGCATCATCCTTGCGCCCCATCACCCACAGCACTTCTCCCATGTGCGCCGCAACTTCGGGATCGGCCCGCTTGGCATAAGCGCGCTCAAGATAGTTCAGCGCGCCGGGGTAATCACCCTGACGATAGAGAAGCCAACCCATACTGTCGAGAATATAGCCATCATCCGGTGACAGCTTCAGCGCTTTCTCAATCAACTCTTTCGATTCGGACAAGCGGATATTTCGATCGGCATAGGAGTAGCCGAGGGCGTTGTAAGCCGGAGCGCTATCTGGTCGCAAAGTAATCACTTTGCGCAAACGAGTTTCCAAAAGCTCGAAGCGACCCAGTTTTTCTGCTAGCAGCGCCGTCTCGTAAAGCAGATCCGGCTGTTCGGGCTGGCTGGACAGCAGTTTTTCCAGCAAGTCAAAAGCCTCCTGCGTTTGCTTGGCATCTCGCAACAACGCAGCTTCCGCGATGGTCAGGCGGACACGATCATCCGGCGTTGCTGCCTTCGCTTCACGAAGCTGCGTACGGGCGGAATCAAGCTGACCCAGATCAACCAGAATTCGCGCCCGGCGCAACTGTGCCGGCAGGTACTGCTCTCCCGCCCCCACCAGCGCGTAATAGGCCAACGCCTCTCCACTGTGCTGACTGTCTTCGGCAATCTGCCCTAGATAATAGTAAGCAAGGCTCTTGTCTGGAATATTCAGCGTCAGCAGGTGTTTGAACTGGGTCTCGGCCAGTGCCACGTCATTTTGTTGTAGAGCCAGAATTGCCACCGGATACACAACGTCCGGGTTGTTCGGATAGATCAGTAACAACTGATCATAATGCTGCCTGGCATCGGCATAGCGCTTTTCGCCAACCAGCGCGCGCGCCAGAGTCAACTGGACGTCGCGCGCATTGGGGTTACGCTCAAGAAAACCCTGCAAGAAAAACACAGCCTCTGCCGGCGCATCGCGC
This sequence comes from Burkholderiales bacterium, assembly GCA_038203745.1. Lineage (GTDB taxonomy): Bacteria > Pseudomonadota > Gammaproteobacteria > Burkholderiales > Rhodocyclaceae > Propionivibrio. Next base: position 12,168 of record JBBRDR010000072.1, read on the forward strand.
AGTAGAAGCCGCCCCTGCAGCAGCGCTGCCATTTCCCAATCGGGGCGAAGCTCAAGCGCACGCCGCGTCTCGGCCAACGCCCGATCGTTTTCTCCAGCCAAACTGGCAGCGATCGCCACAGCGTAGTGCGCTTCGGCGATACCGAAGAATGGCAAGCAAACCTTCTCGACCAGGCGGAAAACAGCCGGGCGATCAGAATTACGGGCGAACATGCGGTTGAGGCCGAGAAGGTTTTCGGCGAGCGCCTCTTTGTCGGTTTCAAGCATACGCACAAGTTGTGGCGCAAGATCGTCCAGTTGATTCGACATGATCATCACCCCGGCCATCATCTGCTGTGCTTTTTTCGACGATGGCTCTTCCTCAGCCCACAAGCGTGCGGCTTCGAGTGCAAGATCAAAACGCTGCGCAAAGCTTGCGACTTCAATCGTACGCTCCAGCACCTTCGGGTCACGCGTACGCAACGCAAGATCGGCGTAGGCCTGGCTCGCAAAATTCGCCTCGCCACGTTGCAAGGCAATTTCAGCCAGCAATATCTGATAGACCACCCGACCGGTCTGGCTCGCGTACGTCATGTCTGCAGAGCGAGCATCGGATGATGGCTTGCGCTTGGCTTCGCGCACGGCAGGCGCACGTTTCTTGGCAGGCGTCACCGGGTCGGCGGCCCGTGCCGGGAAGCTAAACGAAAGTGTCAGCGCGGTTAAACAGGCCGTCAGGCAAAGTGTATTTCGAATATGTTTCATGGATTCCTTGAATCAGATTTCAACCAATTAGAGTCGTTTGCGGCATAATCGTTTCATGCATGTTATGGACTTTTACAGGTAGCAGCAATGCCAGAACTCCCTGAAGTCGAAGTCAGCCGCTTGGGATTGTTGCCCTACCTGTCCGGGCAGCCTATTGTTGCGGCCGTCTTTCGTACCCCTAAATTGCGCCACGAACTACCTCCCGCCCTTGCTAAACGACTAATCGGCCTGCGGGTCGACGCCATTTTCAGGCGCGGAAAATATCTTCTTTTCGATTGTGAAAGTGGCGACGGCGGTGGCTGGCTGATTCTGCACCTGGGCATGTCTGGCAGCCTGCGTCTGGTTGCCCCAAATACTCCCGTGCAAAAACACGACCATGTCGATCTGGCGTTCGCACACACCATTCTGCGCTTTCGCGACCCGCGACGCTTCGGCACCCTACTCTGGCACGACGGAAGCAATGTTGAGCAACATCCGCTAATTGCCGTACTCGGCATCGAACCCCTCACTGACGTTTTCGATGGCGATTGGCTCTTCGCACAAACCCGCCGGCGCAATGCCCCGATCAAACCACTTTTGATGGACAGTCATCTGGTAGTCGGCATCGGCAATATCTACGCTTCCGAGAGCTTGTTTCTCGCCGGAATTTCACCCCTGCGCGCCGCCAACCGCATCAGCCTGATGCGTTATCGCAAGCTCGTACCGGCAATTCGCTCCACGCTCGAAACGTCTATCGCAGCAGGGGGCAGCAGCGTACGTGACTACGTGCATAGTGATGGCGGCGCGGGTAGCTTCCAGCTTTCCTGTGCAGTTTATAACCGCGCCGGCGAACCGTGTATCTCGTGCGGCAGAGCGCTACGCTCGATACGTCAGGGCGGGCGAACCACCTTCTACTGCAGTCACTGCCAACGATGAAAACCGTGGAGCATAAGCCACTTCAACAAAGCATAGCCATGTGATTGATTGGCCTAGACTTTGTGGTAGAGTAACTGCCTGTTTGTCCGACTGGAACTGGCTATGACGCTTGCCCAACACTTTTCCGCCTACAGCGAATGGCGCACCGAGCTCTCTGCGGGATTGGAAACCTTCGGGAGCTGGCTGTCAGAAAACGAGCTCAGCGACGCCCAAACCGATCTGCGGATTAGTCAGTTACTGGAAAAACTGCGCGAGGATCGTCTGCACGTCGCCTTTGTTGCCGAGTTCTCGCGTGGCAAGTCGGAACTGATCAACGCCATCTTCTTTGCCGATTATGGCAACCGCATGCTACCTTCGACCGCCGGTCGCACCACGATGTGCCCGACCGAACTGATGTATGACCCGGGCAAGCCTCCCTCCATCGAACTCCTGCCCATCCAGACCCGTGAATCTAACGCCAGTATTAGTGAATACAAGCGCTTCCCCGAAGAATGGAAAACCGTCCCGCTTAATACCGACTCACCCGAATCCATGCAGAACACCTTGCGTTCGGTCAGTGAAGTTATCCGTGTTTCTCCGAACGTTGCCGAGCAGCTGGGATTTGCCAGCGGCGACAAGGAGACAGCGGTGGTCCGTGTTGCCGACGACGGCATGGTCGAAATTCCGCGCTGGCGCCACGCCATCATCAACTTCCCGCACCCTTTGCTGCAACAGGGCCTGGTCATTCTCGACACGCCGGGTCTCAACGCCATCGGCACCGAACCTGAACTGACACTCTCTTTGCTACCCAACGCCCATGCCGTGCTCTTCATTCTTGCCGCGGATACGGGTGTTACCCAGTCTGATCTGGCAATTTGGAACGACCACATTGGCACCAAGGGGCGGCGTAAAAAAGGACGTATCGTCGTTCTGAACAAAATCGACGGCCTGTGGGACGAACTTAAGACCGAAGAAGAAATCGACGCCGAAATTACCAAGCAGACCAACAGTTGCGCATGGACGCTTGACCTCCCGTCGAGCCAGATTTTCCCGGT
>JBBRDR010000073.1:0-14331 GCA_038203745.1 Burkholderiales bacterium
ACACGTGATCAAGTGCTTGTCTTATTTGTTGAGATAGTAAACAAGCAGATAAGAGAGAAGCATTACCATGACCCACATTGACATGCTGCGGGTGGTCCATGAGCGCACCAGCAAGCCGTCTGGCTGTCGATGGCGAATGATAAGCAGGCCGAAGGCTGTGTATTTGCGCGTAAATGTGTTCGCCACACAGGCGCACAGCGACTCCCATAAAATGATGCACTTTTGAACGGCTGATGGGAATACCATGCGCCAGAGCCAGTCAACGTCGAGATTGATGGCTCGCAGTTCAGGCGGATAGACGCGCGTCCATACCAGAACCGCGAAGGCCAGTGCCGAGAACATCAGCAATTGAAGTTGTCCCAGCACGTGCGAAGCTGTGTAAGGTTCAAAGTCAACCGGATAGGGAAGCATCGCATAGAGTGAGCCTGGCATGACGCCAATGCCGACGCAGAGTATCGCTGCAATACCCATGGCAACCAGCATGTTGACAGGAGCTTCCTTGCAGCGTTTGCCTGAATCGCGACCAAAAAAACCGAAGTAGACAATCTTGATGCCTGCACAGAGAAACACACCGGCAGATGCAAATAACAGCGTCGTCCAAGTGATCAAATACGCACCCTGTCCGGCGGCTGACAAGATCATCGATTTGCTGACAAAGCCGCAGAACAGAGGGACAGACATTGAGGCGGCGCCGATGATGCAAAATACCGTAGTTAGCGGCATGGACTTGTAAAGACCGCCGAGTTCGGAACCTTTGACCGTTCCAGCTTGGTGCAGGACCGCGCCCATCGACATGAACAACAGTCCCTTGTAGATGATGTGCGTGACGGCCTGGGCCGCCGTACCGTTCAGCGAGAGTTCGGTGCCGATGCCGATGCCGACTACCATGAAACCCAGCTGAATATTCAGGCCGTAGGCCAGCACCTTCCGCAAGTCGTTTTCGATGAGCGCGAAAAAAATCGGAAACGCCGCCATTACCGCACCGATCGGTATGAGCCACTCGGTACCGGCAAAACCGCGCGCCAGAGCGTACACCGCCAGTTTAGTTGTAAACGCCGAGAGAAAGACCGTTCCGACTGGAGATGCCTCGGGATAGGCATCTTGCAGCCACGTGTGCAGCAGCGGGAAGGCACACTTAATGCCGAACGCAATAAAGAACAGCCATCCGCCCGGCGCGTCGAGGCCGATGTGATCAAAGTTCAGCGAGCCGGTGGCATTGAACTGGATCACCGCGCCAAAGAAAAGAAGCATCCCGGAGGTGATTTGGACGATAAAGTAGCGCATACCTGCGCGATAGGCGGAAACGGTGCCGCCCGCCCACACCAGCAGAACTGAGGTGATGGCGGTCAGTTCCCAGAAGACGAACAGCGTCATCAGGTCACCGGCAAATACGGCGCCAATGGCACTACCGGCGTAGGCGAAACCCGCTGTGCTCTGTAAGGGGGAGCGCAGATGCAGCGCGTAAATTGCCGAGATGAGGGTGGCAATCATGAAGATCCAACCGAAGAGCATGCTCCAACGGTCTACCCGTAGCGTAACCAGCCGTTGGTTGAGAAAAGGCAGAACGCCAAAGTCTCCAGCCGACAGCAATGCCAGGTGAACTAAACCAAGTAACGGCAGAAGAACGAGGTAAACCGAACGCACCCTGCCACGCAGCAGGGGAATCAAAAGGCTACCGACGATCAGCGTCAGACCGGGCGACAGTTCAGTGATGGTCATAGTAGTCTTCAGGCCTGGAAACAACGCGGCGAAGCAGCTTGGCCGCCAGCACCAGAGCAACGCAGGCGACAAAGCCAAAAAATCCTTGGAAACCGAACCAGTGTTCTGCTGCAGTTTCTGCGTGCTTGTCGATCATCAGTTCCATAAGCAGCAAAATGGCGCAAGCAATCCAGACCGAAAAATAGATCTTGCGCACGTTCCCGGGATAATCCAGCCAGCGTTTTTCCTCGGTTTGGTGGTGATTAGCCGGTTTTTTCATGAGCCGACTCCTAGTGTGATGCCTCGCGCAAGGTTGAGAAAGACGTCGGGGAAAATGAACGCGACCAGGGTCCCGGAAGCCGTGAGAACGATGGCGATAACCATTGGCAGTGGTGCCTCGCCATGTCCGGAAGGATGGTGCTTGTCATTGTGCGCAGGGCGAAAGAATGCGCGATGTACGATCGGCAAAAAGTAAGCGGCGTTTAACAATGTGCTGATCAGAATGACGGCCGCCACCAGATACCTTTCCTCGACGAGCGCTCCGGATATGATGTACCACTTGCTTACGAAGCCAATAAAGGGAGGAATACCGATCAGCGAAAGTGCCCCAACGGTAAAGGCACCCATCGTCCAGGGCATTTCGCGGCCAATCCCGTCGAGTTGGCTGACCTCGGTCTTGTGCGACGCCGTATATATCGAGCCGGCAGCGAAGAACAGCGTGATTTTCCCCAGAGCATGCGCGGCGATATGTACCGCTGCGCCAAGCAGCGATAGCGGGGCGATAACGGCTGCCCCCAGGATAATGTAGGAGAGCTGGCTCACTGTTGAGTAAGCCAGTCGCCGCTTGAGGTTGTCGGCGTAGAACGCAACTACCGAGGCAGCGATGATGGTGAAGCAGGCAATTCCGATCAGCCAATCGGTATTGCCTGCAAGGATATCGAATCCAAAAATATAGACGATGACCTTGAGCACCGTAAATACCCCGGCCTTAACGACAGCAACTGCATGCAGCAAGGCAGAAACGGGCGTCGGTGCAACCATCGCAGCGGGCAGCCAGCGGTGGAATGGCATTAGCGCTGCCTTGCCGATACCGAACATGAACAGTGCCAACAGCACCATCACGGCACCTGGCGCCAAGTCGGCCGGCAGGATACCACCGGCGCGGAAATCGGTCGTCCCGGCGACATGCCAAGTATAAATTATGGCGGGCAACAGGAATAATACAGAGGTGCCAATCAGGATGCCTAGATAGATACGGCCACCGTGTTTTGCCTCGTCGCTGCCGGTATGCGTGACCAGTGGATAGGTGATCAGCGTCAGTGCTTCATAAAAAAGGAACAATGTCAGCAGGTTTGCGGCAAAGGCAATGCCCACAGCCGCGCCGATGGCCAGTGCAAAACAGAAGTAGAAATTGGTTTGGTGTTTTTCCTTATTTTTGCGCATATAGCCAATTGAATAGATCGAATTGACGATCCATAGTCCTGAGGCGATCAGCGCAAAAAGCATCCCCAGCGGTTCGACGTGGAATGCAATCGGCAAATTACGCAGCGGCGCCATCAGGGTGATGAGAGGAACCTTGCCACCCAGTACCGGAGTGAGCAGTTGACAGACGGCGATGAACAGCAGCACCGCAGTCAGGAGCGTGACGCTTTCACGCACATTCGGCCAGCGCTTGGTCAGCGTAATCCCCAAAGCGCCAATTACGGGCAGAATAAGGATAACTAAAATAATATTTTCGGCGCTCATCGGCTGTTACGCATCAGTTGTTGAGCCGCATCCAGTGCCGAATCGACAGTGAACGACGTATCGAAACCAAACCAGATGGTCGCCGCAACCAGCACCCCGGCCGGTATCAACATGGATAAAGGCGCTTCACCGCGATCCTCCTTTCCGACTGGCGGATCTCGAAAATAGGCCATTTCAATGAAGCGCCAGACGTAAGCGACCGCCAGTAGCGAGCTAAGCAGGATCGCGCCAACCAGCCACCACTGGCCTTTTTCCATCGCGGCGAGGATCAGGTGCCACTTGCTGATGAAACCAGCCGTACCTGGAACACCGATCAGGCTAAGTCCGCCGATGACGATGCCAATGCAGGTTAGCGGCATCTGCTTCGAAATCCCTGCCAATCGCTCTGCTGTCAGCACCGAAGGAATTCCTTTGCGCCTTGCCAGTTTGGCGACCATGCCGCCGATCAAAAGGAAAATTGCCCCTTTGGCGATTCCGTGGTTGAACAGGTGCATTATCGAAGCACCAAGACCATGCTCAGAATCGAACGAAAGTCCGAGCGTGATGTAACCGATCTGGCCGATGCTTGAATAGGCGAACAACCGTTTCAGATTGGTCTGGAAGATGGCGACAAAGTTCGCTGCAAACATCGCGAATAGTGACAAGACAAGCATGATTTGCGGCAAAGGCAGTTTTTCGAACACCAAGCTGCCTCCGAACACCGTGAAATAGAATCGGATCAGCGCGTACAGCGACACTTTGGTTGCCGTAGCGGCCAAAAAAGACGTCACAGCCGACGGCGCATAAGTATAAGCATTGGGTAACCATTGATGTAACGGAAAGAGGGCGGCTTTCAGCGAAATACCGACAGTGATAAAGGCTAACGCGGCAAGTACCGGGCGTGTGCTGTTAACAGCCGCAAGGCGGTTGGCCATGTCGGCAAGATTGAGCGTACCGGTCATCAGATAGAGAAAGCCGATACCGATGACAATGAACGTGGCGCCTATGCTGCCCATGATCAGGTACTGGAAGGCGGCAGTGAGCGCACGGCGGTCACGCCCGAACGCGATGAGCACATAGGAGGAAAGCGAGGATATTTCGAGAAAAACAAACAAGTTAAAGGCGTCGCCGGTAATCGCCATTCCGAGAAGACCGGTCAGGCACAACGCCATCATGGCGAAGAAAAGATAGTGCGATTCACGGGGAACCACGCGTTCGATGCTGGCCCAGCTGTAAGGGAAAACAACCGCCGCCATTCCCGAAACGAGCACCAGCACGAAACTGTTCAAGCGATCAACACGATACTCGATACCCCAGGGGGGCTGCCAATTGCCGATATGGTAGGAAATAGCCCCCCCAGTATCAACCTGTAACCACAGAGCAATGGCAATGGCGAAGGCCGCCCAAGCCGCGACGGTGACAATGGCGTAGGCTAATCCGTGGCGGCGAAACAGAATGGCGAGCGCCGCGGAGATCAGTGGCAGTACTACTTGCAGCGCCGGAAGATGCAGGGCGAGGTTCATATACGTTCCTCTCCAGTGGCGTCGGCTGCGGCATGGTCGCTGGCTAGAATTTCATCTTCTTCTATGCTTCCGTAGGTTTCCCGAATGCGCACGGCCAGCGCCAGGCCGAGTGCCAGAGTCGCGACGCCGACAACGATGGCGGTCAGGATCAGAACGTGGGGCAGTGGATTTGAATAAACGGAGTATTGCGGCGAAATGATTGGCGCGGTACCCCCGACCAGCTTGCCCGGAACGATGTAGAGCAGGTAGACCGAGGTCTGGAAGATGGAGAGACCGACCAGCTTCTTGATCAGGTTGCTACGGGCAATGATGATGAAGAGGCCAGCAACCATCAGGAACACGATGATGATGTAGGAAAAATGCCCAAGCACAGTTAGCCCTCCGCGCCGCTGCGTGAGGCGAACATATAATATGCTTTCAGCATCACACCGCTTACGGTAATGGCTACACCCTCTTCAATCCAGAAGATACCGCGATGCTGGCCATGGATTGGATTGTGGTCGAGCACGAAATAGTCAAGGTAATTCCCCCCGAACAACAATCCGGCCAGTCCGACCCCGGCAAAGATCAGCACGCCGCTGGCAACCATAGTTTCCACCAGCCAATCGGGCACGATCCGCCTTGCGCATGCTACCCCGTGGATTAGTGCATAAAAGATAATGCTGGCGGCAAAGATAACGCCGGCTTGAAAGCCGCCGCCGGGGCCAAAATCACCGTGGAATTGCACATACAGAGCAAACAGAAGGATAAAAGGTATTAGCAGCCGACCAATGACCCGCAAAACAAGATCATCTTTCATACCGAACCCTTTTCTCTGGATTCTTCCAGCTCAGATTTCTTGCGTCGCCTCAACAGTGCAATGAGACCGGCGCCTGCAGTAAACACAACTGTGGTTTCACCCAGTGTGTCGTATCCGCGGAAACTGGCGAGAATGGCGGTCACGATATTCGGCACCTCGGTCTCGTTTTGCAAATAGCGGGGTTCAACGTTCTGGTGAATTGGCGCATCCGGATCGTCAAACGCTGGTAGACCAAAAGCGCCATAGACCAGCAACGCACCGGTCGACAACGAAACGGCCAAAGGCAACCAAGGCTTGTGCACAGGCTTTGCTTCCTCACTTTTGCAAAGGCTCAGCGCAGCGAGCAGCAACACCGTCGAGATACCCGCGCCGACTGACGCTTCGGTCATGGCCACATCAACGGCATCAAGTGCAACGAGGATAGTCGCCATTAGAAAACTATAAATGCCCAAAAGGACAATCACTGAGAACAGATTGCGCGTCAGGATCAGAGTAAACACTGCAATTGCCATGAACACCAGCAATACATTGATGATCAGGGTTTCGATGGCGATTCTCCTTTGCCGGAGTGCTGCTTGCCGAGTTGTGGTTTGAGCCCGCTTAGCAATGCGGCCTTGGCCAGGGCATGTGTTGCCGTCGGGCTGGCAAACAAAATAAGCAGACCGATCATGCCCAGTTTTACCGTAATTAGTGTTAGACCGGCTTGCAGCATGAGTCCGATTAGCAACAGGCCGGCACCAAGGGTCTCGGTAACGCTGGCAGCATGCATACGCGTGTAAAAATCCGGCATGCGCACCAGGCCTATGCCGCCGACAATGCTGAAAAAAGCCCCGCCCGCGAGAAACAGTGCACTAAGGATGTCGATCAGGCTTGTCATTTCCGGGCATCCTCACGAGAGGTTATTTTGCCTGTGTCGCCGGTATTCCTATGAAGGAAAAATTTCAGCACAGCAATGACACCAATTACATTCAGTAGGCCATACACTAGCGCAATATCAAGAAATTCTGGGCGGCCGCCCAGAAAGCCCAAGAGTGCGAGGAGCAGCATCGCACAGGTACCGATGGTGTTGGCGGCTTGCAAGCGATCAAATACGGTTGGTCCAAGCGCGGCGCGTGCCATCGCCAGAGCGATTGTTACGAGGAGGGCGAGCGATGCGGCTGCAAACATAGTCAGCGAAACTCAAGCGCCGCACAGCGTTGATCCATTTTGCTCCCGGCGAGGGATGATGCGCCTTCGCTGCTTAAGGCGTGCACCAGAAACCGCCCGTGTTCGATCTCGACACTGATCGTGCCCGGAGTCAAGGTAATCGAATTAGCATGAATGACCAGACCGATGTCGGTGCTTTGCAACGGTGCGAATTCAACCAGAGTCGGAGAGATGGGAAGCTTCGGGTGCAGAATTCGTTTTGTAACGTCCCATGCAGCGACCATGATTTCTTTGATCAACCACGGGCAGTAGGCTAAAGCCTTAAAGAAATGTAGCGAGTTCAAGGCATTTTGGCCGCCTATCCTATCCATGCGCCGGCTGATCAAAAGAACGGCAATCGCACTTCCAAAGCCTGCGCCTACCAGAAACGGCACAAACAACCCGGAAAGCAATAGCCAGAACACAAAAAGGGTAATCAGCTGGATTAAGTAACGAAGCATAGGCGTAAATACGTTCACAAGGATTTCGGCTGTGAGAACAAGAACTCGAGGGGAAAGATTCGGAATTCTAACTGCAAATTTGACGGATCGAGAATTTGTTGGACAAATTAGTGCAATCGCAGTTAGCCCAAAGGGGTGAGGCCAAGCAATGAGCCGCGATAGTCAGGAATTCGATCGGCTGGTTTTTGACGGCTGCGCAAACTACACCTAGGGTAGGTTTGTTCCAGTCGCGTTCTTCAGCCCATTCCGTTCCATCCGCTCGTGTGTCCGCTCCATACATCAATCACGGCGCAAAGTGCCATCAGGAGCATCTCGCGCAGATCATGCTGCTGTGCCGTTCCCGTTCGTCAGTCTTGCTGCCTAAAAGAGCGCCGACATTGCCTGTAAATAGATTTACTTCTGGGTTTACGCCATTTGCGCATGCGATAGACTTGAAACCCGAAGTGAATTTGATGTGTCTCCGGTTTATAAAATCGAATTTCACGATATATAATTGCGTTCCACCAAAAGTTACTTGCTTGGCAATAAACTTGCGGTCCGGTTTGTGACATTATTTCAGAACAGAACATCACTAATCAGGTTAGACGAATGATTCGAATCAGACGCGGACTGGATTTGCCCGTGGCAGGGCAGCCTGGGCAGACCATTGAGACGGCGAAGCCCGTTCAGACTTTAGCGGTAATCGGTGCCGATTATCATGGCATGAAGCCGACTATGGCGGTTCAGGTCGGTGACCGGGTCAAGCTCGGTCAGATGCTCTTTTCCGACAAAAAGAATGCGGGGGTTCATTTTACCGCTCCGGGAGCCGGCATCGTTGCGGCAATCCACCGCGGTGCACAGCGATTTCTCCGTTCGGTGGTCATCCAGCTCGACGGGGAAGATGAGCAAACTTTCACGGCATATCAGGATTCCGAACTCGATGCGCTTGATCCCGCACTGGTTCGGGATAATCTTCTGCAATCGGGTCTCTGGACGGCGCTTCGCACACGGCCTTTCAGCAAGGTGCCCCCTGCGGACGGGCAGCCGGCTTCAATTTTTGTCACAGCGATGGATACTCATCCTCTGGCCGGTGACCCGGCTCTCGTGATCGCCACGCATGCGGAGGATTTTCGGCGGGGCTTGCGGATTCTGGCGCGGTTGGCTCCGGTCAATGTCTGTGCGTCCGAATCCTCGTCCATGCCAGTCGAAGGACTGTCCGGTATACGCCTGGAACGCTTTTCCGGCCCGCATCCTGCGGGATTGCCGGGCACCCATATACATTTTATCGACCCGGTGAATGCGTCGCGCAGTGTTTGGCAGATTTACAGCCAGGAAGTCATTGCCATTGGCAAGTTGTTCTCCAGCGGTCGCTTGTGGACCGAGCGTGTGATTTCGCTGGCTGGGCCGGTGGTCAAGAACCCCCGATTGCTGCGTACGCGTCTCGGAGCTAGCCTGGAGGATCTCACGGCCGGCGAACTCGTTCCCGGAAACAACCGTGTCGTCTCCGGTTCGTTGCTTGGCGGGCGTACGGCTCAGGGTGACTATGCCTACCTCGGGCGCTATCACCAGCAGGTCTCCTGCCTGCTGGAGGGCGATGATCGTGAATTTATGCACTGGGCGCGGGCCGGTTTCAACAAGCATTCGGCGCTTAATGTCTTCGTCTCCCGGTTGTTTCATGGCCGAAAATTCAATTTCACCACGACAACCAACGGTAGTCCACGGGCAATTGTTCCGGTTGGGAGTTATGAAGAAATGATGCCGCTCGATATCCTGCCCACCCAGTTGCTCCGCTATCTGGTCGTGGGCGATGTCGACATGTCCCAGAAACTGGGATGTCTAGAACTCGATGAGGAGGATCTGGCTTTGTGCACGTACGTTTGTGCCGGTAAATATGAATACGGCCCCATCCTTCGGGATAACCTGACACTGATCGAGAAGGAGGGCTGAAATGGGGTTGCGCGAATTACTCGACAAAATTGGTCACCACGTTGAAAAAGGCGGCAAATACGAAAAATTCCATGCCGTTTTTGAGGCGATGGATACCTTTTACTTTCGCCCCGCGAGCGTGACAAAGACTACAGCTCACGTGCGTGACGGCATTGACCTGAAGCGCATGATGGTGGCCGTATGGGTGTGCACTTTCCCGGTCATCTTCTTTGGCATGTGGAATATCGGCTATCAGGCCAACAAGGCTTTTGCGGCCAGTCCGGATCTTCTGACAGCTCAGGATAACTGGCGCATGCCCCTGATCAGGATGTTTGCAGGGTTTAATCCTGGCAGTGTGTGGGATAACCTCGTACAGGGAGCCATGTGGTTTTTGCCGATCTACATCGTTACCTTTGCGGTCGGTATTGCTTGGGAAATGCTCTTTGCCAGCGTGCGCAAACATGAGGTCAACGAGGGGTTTTTTGTTACTTCGGTACTGTTTGCGCTAACCATGCCCCCTTCGATTCCGCTTTGGCAGGTGGCGCTTGGAATCAGCTTCGGCGTGGTGATGGCCAAGGAAATTTTCGGAGGAACCGGAAAGAACTTTCTTAATCCGGCGCTAGCCGGTCGGGCTTTCCTCTATTTTGCCTATCCGGCGCAGAGTTCCGGGGATGCGGCTTGGACCGTCGTTGATGGTTTCACCATGGCGACTCCGCTGGCGAATGCCGCGAGTGGTGGCGTACAGGCCATCAACAGCACCGGCGTGACCTGGTGGAATGCCTTCATCGGCATGATTCCCGGATCGGTCGGAGAGACCAGCACGGTGATTATCCTGATTGTTGGCGGCATTCTCCTGATCTCCAAGATTGCTTCCTGGCGCATTGTGAGCGGGGTTCTTCTCGGCATGATTGCCATGAGTCTTCTACTGAATACGGTTGGTTCGAACACCAATCCGATGTTTGCGATGCCTTGGTACTGGCATTTGGTCCTCGGTGGTTTTGCCTTCGGTATGATCTTCATGGCAACGGACCCGGTTTCTGCGGCTATGACCAATACCGGAAAATGGATTTTCGGAGCCCTGATCGGCATCATGGCGGTTATGGTCCGGGTCCTGAACCCGGCTTTTCCGGAAGGCATCATGCTGGCGATCCTCTTTGGCAATCTCTGTGCCCCACTGATCGATCATTTTGTCATTCAGGCCAACGTCAAGAGGAGGCTGCGGCGCAATGTCCACTAAACACGAATCGACCGCCCGCACCTTGCTGGTGGCTTTGGCGGTCAGCTTGGTCAGCTCGGTTTTTGTTGCCGGATCAGCGGTTCTGCTGAAGCCTGTGCAAATTGAAAACCGGTTGATTGACAAGCAACGCAACATCCTTGCCATCGCAGGTATTGGCGAAGGCCATCTCTCCACGAACGAAGTGAAAGAACTGTTCTCCAGCCGCATCAAGGCACGCGTGCTGGACATGGAGACAGGCGACTACAGCGACAAGTTCGATCCGCTGACCTTTGATCCGCTCAAATCGGCATGGGATCCCGCGCTCTCCAGTGCCGTTCCCGGAGATAAGGATATTGCCCTGATCAAACGACGGGAGCGTTACACCACGGTCTATATGGTCGAGCAGGATGGAAAGCTCGAGTCGCTGATTCTTCCCGTTCGCGGTTACGGGCTGTGGTCGACACTGCATGGCTTTATGGCCATCAAGAGTGATCTCAAGACCGTTGTCGGCTTTGGTTTCTATCAACACGCCGAAACTCCGGGGTTAGGTGGCGAAGTCGACAATCCGAAATGGAAGGCTCTGTGGCCGGGCAAGAAATTGTTCGACGACACAGGCAAGCCAGCCCTACACATCGTCAAGGGCGACATTGATCCGGCCAGCCCGAACGCCGCCTTTCAGGTAGATGCGCTCGCCGGCGCGACGCTAACCAGCAACGGTGTTGATCGCCTTCTCCAATTCTGGCTCGGCGAGCAGGGTTTCGGCCCCTATCTCGCCAAATTGCGTTCCAAAGGAGTCTGACCATGTCCCAGCCTACCGTGAAGGAAGTTCTGCTCAACCCGATTTTTGCCAATAATCCGATCGGTCTGCAGATACTCGGCATCTGCTCGGCCCTGGCCGTTACCTCCAACTTGAAGACCGCGATGGTCATGTCGATTGCCCTGACGGTAGTGACTGCGTTTTCGAACCTCTTCATCTCAATGATCCGACTTCAGATTCCGAGTTCGATCCGGATGATCGTCCAGATGGTTATCATTGCGTCCCTGGTGATCCTGGTGGATCAGATTTTGCGGGCCTATGCGTTCAGTATCGCCAAGCAGCTCTCCGTTTTCGTCGGCTTGATCATCACTAACTGCATCGTTATGGGGCGTGCAGAAGGTTTCGCAATGCAGAATCCGCCCTTGCTGTCATTCATGGACGGTATCGGCAACGGGTTAGGCTACAGCGCCATGTTGATCTTGCTTGGTGTGATCCGTGAGTTGTTCGGCGCCGGCAAATTGTTAGGTGTCGACATTATTCCTTTGGCCAAGGATGGCGGCTGGTATGTTCCGAACGGACTGCTGCTGTTACCACCCTCCGCTTTCTTTCTGATCGGCCTGATCATATGGGCATTGCGTCAATGGAAGACAAATCAGGTGGAGCACGCAACGTTTACGCTAGCTCAACATGTGAGCGACAAGGAAGGGTGTTGAGATGGAACATCTATTGAGCCTGTTTGTTCGTGCCGTGTTCATCGAGAACATGGCCCTTTCGTTCTTTCTTGGCATGTGTTCCTTCATTGCCATCTCCAAGAAAGTTGAAACGGCGATCAGTCTGGGTATCGCGGTGATTGTCGTCCAGACAATTACGGTACCCGCCAACAACCTGATGTACACCTGGCTGCTGCGTGATGGCGCGCTGGCTTGGGCCGGATTTCCTAACATTGATTTGTCTTATCTGGGGCTTCTCAGTTACATAGGAGTCATTGCCGCCATCGTGCAGATACTGGAGATGTTGCTCGACAAGTACATGCCCAGTCTTTACCACGCGCTGGGAATTTTTCTGCCGCTGATCACAGTCAATTGCGTGATTCTTGCCGGATCGCTATTCATGGTCGAACGCGACTACAATTTCTCGGAAAGTGTCGTCTATGGTCTCGGTTCGGGAACGTCCTGGGCCCTAGCGATTGCCATGCTTGCAGCTATCCGTGAAAAGCTGAAGTACAGTGACATCCCCGCTGGCCTGCGCGGACTCGGCATTACCTTCATCACGATCGGCCTGATGTCTTTGGGCTTCATGTCATTTTCCGGCGTGCAGCTCTAGGAGAAATCAGAATGATTATTCAAGAAATATTTCTGGCCATTGGAATGTTCACAGGCATTGTGCTGGCGCTGGCCATGTTCATCATCATGGCACGCAGCAAGCTGGTCTCTTCCGGAGACGTCACCATCGAGGTGAATGATGGGCTGCACAATCTGACAGTTGCCGCAGGCGGAAAATTGCTGCAGACGCTGGCCGGCAACGAGATATTCCTCTCCTCGGCCTGCGGCGGCGGCGGTACCTGCGCTCAATGCAAGTGTATTGTCGAGTCTGGTGGCGGCGATATGCTGCCAACCGAGGAGTCCTATTTCACCAAACGTGAGGCCAAGGCTGGATGGCGCCTTGCTTGTCAAACGCCAGTCAAGCATGACATGAAGATCAAGGTTCCGGAAGAAATCTTTGGGGTAAAGAAATGGGAGTGCACGGTTGAATCCAACCCCAACGTTGCCACTTTCATCAAGGAATTGACACTACGCTTCCCGGACGGAGAGAGTGTGGATTTTAAGGCTGGAGGCTATGTTCAGCTAGAATGCCCGCCGCATGTTGTGAACTACAAGGATTTTGATATCCAGCCGGAATACCGAGGGGACTGGGATAAATTCAACATGTGGCGCTATGTGTCAAAGGTTGATGAAACTGTGGTTCGTGCGTATTCGATGGCGAACTACCCTGAAGAAAAAGGTGTGGTGAAGTTCAACATCCGGGTTGCGATCCCCCCTCCGAACCGGGATGATATCCCGCCGGGCAAGATGTCGAGCTGGCTCTTTGGCCTTAAGCCTAGAGATAAAGTGACAATTTATGGTCCTTTTGGCGAATTCTTTGCGCGCAACACCGATCACGAGATGGTCTTTATCGGTGGCGGTGCCGGCATGGCGCCGATGCGGTCACATATCTTTGACCAGCTGAAACGAATCCACAGCAAGCGCAAGATCAGTTTTTGGTATGGTGCAAGATCCTCGCGCGAAGCGTTCTATGTCGAGGAGTTCGATAAGTTGCAGGAAGAGAATGCGAACTTCCAGTGGAATCTAGCGCTCTCGGACCCACTCTCCGAGGACAACTGGAAGGGATACAAAGGGTTTATCCATAACGTGCTTTATGAAAACTACCTGAAAAATCATCCCGCTCCGGAAGATTGCGAATTTTATATGTGTGGTCCACCCATGATGAATTCCGCGGTGATTCAGATGTTGCTTGATCTTGGGGTCGAGCGAGAGAACATCATGCTTGATGATTTCGGAGGCTGAGATGAGTACTTTTATCCTGAGTTTTCTGGTTGTTTCTATGGTATTTCTGGCCTTGGCGCTTGGTGTGATTTTCGGGCGAAAACCGATTTCCGGTAGTTGCGGTGGTAGCAAGGGCCTAAATTCGGATTGCAGTTGCAAGGAACCCTGTACGAAACGGGTGGAACTTATGAAAATTCAGGAAAACTCCACTGGCGAACTGTGTTAGCACTGAATTAAAAATTGCCGCCTATGCTGGGATGATGAATATGATCATCGTATTTAGCTCAAAGTAGCGTCCATTAGTGCCACTTCAACTTGGCTTACAAGCTAATGTCATAATAAACTGTCTGTAAACAGTTTTGCATCAGGGGTTACGGCAACTGCGTACGCCGAAACCCCTGAGTAATATTTAACCCAGATTATTCATTAGCCTTTTCATGCCGTCACGGGAATGATGGGCGGATCGTCTGAACGAGCCCAAAGGCCCTTGAACCAAGCTCGTCGTTTTCGTGGAAGAGA
>JBBRDR010000074.1:0-14257 GCA_038203745.1 Burkholderiales bacterium
CGGCGCGATGGATCTGGTGACCGGTGCCAAGAAGGTGATCGTGGCTATGGAGCACGCCACCAAGGATGGCGGCGCCAAGATTCTAAAGCGCTGTACCCTGCCGCTGACCGCCGTCGGGAAAGTGAGTGCCATCGCCACCGAGTTAGCTTTTTTCCGTTTCATCGACGGGGTTCTCACGCTCACCGAGATGGCCTACGGCGTCACGCTTGAGGACATTCGCGCCAGAACCGAAGCGGAGTTCGTTGTCAGTCCAGATTGCCGCGAAATGAAGATTTCATTATGTTAGGAAAATAGCGGTGATGGGCCGCTATTATCCGCGCGCTAAATGCTCGACAAAGGCAGTCTTTGAGACGTCCGGTTTTATGCGTCCGGCCGGGTCTGCCCGACCCAGATCAGTTTGTCGGTGTCAAAGCCGAGGCGTTTTGCGGTTTCAACCAATTGCATCTGAATGGCGGGCGGCAGGCTGCGTTCGCGCGCCAGTATCCAAAGGTAGTCACGGTCCGGGCCGGCGACCATTGACCAGCGATAGTCGGGGTCGAGCGCAATAATGTGATAACCGCCGTAGAACGGGCCAAAGAAAGATACCTTGAGCGATCCGATGGCCGGTTTTAACTCGGGGTCAATGAGTTCCGCCTTGCCTTCGACACTCTTCCATTTGTCGATGCGGTAGCCGCGATTGATCACCCGGACCCCGCCGTCGGGATGCAGGCTGTAGACGGCGGAAACATCACTCATGTCGCGCTCGAAGGAATGGTCAAGTCGCGCGATTTCGTACCATTTGCCGAGATAGCGGTCGAGTTGAAAGTTGCTGACTGGCGTAATGCCCTCCGGAACGCCGGTGCATCCGGCGAGCAGAAACGTCAGCAGCCAGGCCATTGAGGTGAGAATCCTGTTCATGGTCGATCTCCGTGAAAGAAAGGCGTTGCCGTGCAACGAATTTTGATAAAGGCCGTGGAGCGGTGATGCCTCGTGGACACAACGCGCTATCATAAGTTCTTATCGTGGTGGCATGCTGATCGTTTTAACGCCGGTGTCCCGGTTTCCGGAACAAGTGTCGTGTTGGTGTTGTCGGAGCGGGCTAACCTTCCATCCCGAGGACGTTGCTGACGCACAGCCGACGCCCGCCATACCAGCGCATCCTTTTAGCACTTACTTGACATGGAGGCCCAGTCATCGTTTCTGAAGTGAAGTCCCCGAGCCTGCTCAGCCGCTTGCCAACGATCATTACCAGAACGCCGGTCATCATCGGCGTGCTTCTTTTTGCGTTATATCTGCTCGGCGGATTCTTCGCCGTGCCGGTGCTCGTCAGGTGGCAGGTCGAGAAGCAGGTGCCTGTGCAACTCGGTCACGCGATCAGCGTCGGCACGGTGCGCTTCAATCCGCTGCTGTTCCGGTTCGAAGTCGACGACCTTGCTTTGTCGGACCCCGAAGGCAAACCGATGTTGGCCTTCAAACGCCTGTTGATCGATTTTGAGTTGCGCAGCGTGATTGATCGCGCGTGGACCTTCGCCGAAGCCAGGCTGGAGGCTCCGGTTGTGAACTTCTCTTTCGACAAGGCGGGCCGCCACAACTTCGCCGCTTTGCTCGAACGTCTGCCCAAGAGTGACCCGGCAAAGGAAAACGAGGGTCTGCCGCGCTTCATCGTGCAGCAGCTCACGTTGACCGACGCTCGTCTCGATTTTTCCGACGCGTTTCACGCCAACCCGCTGGTGGCCAAGGTCGAGCCGCTAGTGCTTCAGATCGAAAATCTCTCCAGCCTGCCCGGACAGTCGGCAAGTTACCGTCTGTCGGCACGCACGGCGAATAGTGAGGTGATAGAAACGAGCGGCGAACTGGCGCTGAGTCCGATGACTTCGATGACTTCGAAAGGCCGTTTGATGTTGAGCGGCCTGCAGGTGAAAACGCTGGTCAGGAGTCTGCCGCGACTGTTGTCGATCGATTCCCCGACGGGAAGCGTTGATCTGAGCGCCCGCTTCGATCTTGCCATCGATGCCGGTGGCACGCTTTCGGGCATTATTGATGAGGCCGATCTCGATATTGCAACGCTATCGCTCAGCGCGAACGGAGCGGCTTCACCGCTGCTGGCGGTCGAAACCCTGTCGTTAAAGCAGGGTCGTGTCGACCTGGCTGCGCATGACGCGAGTCTTGCTGGTTTCCGGCTGGCGAAAGGTCGTGTCGCCGTCACTTTTGACAACGACGGCAAGCTCGACTGGGGAAAGCTCATGCGCGCCACGGTCACGCCTGCGCAGCCCGCCGCAGAGGTCGTGGCCGAGCACGGGAATGCCGTTGCTACGGTGCCTGCTGTGCCAGGCGCATGGCGAGTTGCGGTCACCCGTGCTGAAATCTCGGAGATCGAGTTCGGCTTCGCGGACGCCACTCAGGCGCTGGCGTTCGACGTTAACGCGCTTGGCTTCGAGGCCGCTTCGTCGGCCGAGTTCGGCGCCGCCGGCACGCGCTTCACGCTGGATCAACCGAAGCTATTGCTGACCGGCACCCGTCTGAAGAGCGGTGCGGATTCGCTGGTCGTGCCTGACGGTTTGATCGCCGCCGGGCAGATCGTCGGCGACATTTCTGATGCGCGTTTCGACGTGGCCATCAAAAAACCGTACGTCAGCTTCGCTGAGCTGAAAGCGCAACATGGTGCGGATGCCGTCGATCTGGGCAAACTGGTGGTCAATGGCGAAAGGTTGTCGTTGGCACGTGGCCAAACCTCATCCGGCCTCGACCTGCGTTTTGACGACGTGGCGTTGAAACTGACAGCGCTTGGCGTTATCGCGCAAGGTGCATCGTTTGATATTGCGCGGATTGCAGCCGCGACGCTGGGCGCCAAATCCCTGGCATTGGTGCTGCCTGACGGATCGCCCGAGCAAGCGCTCGATATCAAAGGCGACGGCCTGAGCATGGCGCTTTCGGATACCGTTCTGCATAGCCCCACCGACGCAGCGACTGAAATGCTGCGGGTTGGCCAGGCGAGCGTTTCGGGCGGCGCGCTGCGTTTGAAGGACAAGGTGCTTACCGCCGACAGCGTTGCTCTGTCAAACGGTGCAGCGAAAACCTGGCTGGACGCGGAGGGGCGGTTCAACGGGCTCACTCTGACCCGGGAAGCTGCGGCCGCAGCAGCAGCTGCAGCGCCGGAGAAGCATGCCAAATTGGCCGATGCCACCTGGCGGATGGGCGTGAAATCGACCGAAGTCGACGCTTTCGCGCTGGGTTTCGAGGACCGGCGCGGGCCAACGCCGCTAGCGCTCGGCCTTGAGGCGATTCGTGTGCGTATCGCCGATTTCGCAACGGGTGTCACCACCCCGATGCAGGTCAACCTCAAGGCCAAGGTTGCCAGTGGCGGCGAAATCGAGGCCCAGGGCACGGTTCGCGCAGACAATGGCATGTCTGATCTACAGCTCAAGCTCACCGCCGTCGCACTGGCGCCGGTACAACCTCTGCTGTCCGAAGTGGCCGTGCTAACGGTGGCTTCCGGGACAGTGTCCAGCACAGGGCGTTTGCGCTACGGTGACCCGGCGGCCGGTTCCCGGTTGGCCTACAAAGGCAGCTTCGCGGTCGATGGGTTGGAAATTGATGAGGTCGAGCCCAAGCGCCCGTTCGTCGCCTGGGACACACTGGCGACCGAGGACCTGTTGTTGACCGTCGAGCCGAACCGATTGGACATCGGCGAACTGCGGCTGGTGCAGCCGGCCGGTCGTCTGATCATTGCCGAGGATCACTCGGTCAATCTGACCGATGTGCTGAAAAAAACCAAGGATGAAGCAGGCGCGGCGCAGCGCAAAGCCGGCAACGAGGACGAAGCGGCCGAAACGACCGAAACGACGGAAGTCCCCGCCGACCCGTTCCCGGTCACCATAGCCCGTGTTCGCGTCTCGCAGGGGGTGCTCGAGTTTGCCGACCTCAGTTTGCGGCCGCAGTTTGGTGCGCGCATGCACGAACTAAAGGGTGTGATCACCGGTCTGGGGACTGACCCGAATCGCAGTGCCAAGGTGCAGCTCGACGCGCGTGTCGACAAGTACGGTTCGGCGAAAATCCGTGGTCAGATCAGCGTTTTTCGTCCCGAGAAGCTGACCGATATCGAGATGACGTTCCGCAATCTGACGATGAGCTCGCTGTCACCCTATGTCGTCAAGTTTGCCGGCCGCACGATCAAGGGCGGACAACTGGCGCTGGATCTGCAGTACAAGGTCAAGGATAGCAAGCTGCTGGGCCAAAACAAGATCGTTCTCAAGCAGGTGAAGCTTGGCGAGAAGGTCGATAGCCCCGGTGCAGCGGATCTGCCGCTCGACCTGGCGATTGCCGTTCTGAGTGACTCGCAGGGGGTGATTGATATCGACTTGCCGGTTAGCGGCGATCTCAATGATCCGGAATTTGGCTACAGTGCGGTGATCGCCAAAGCCTTCGGCAATCTGATTACCGGCATCATCACGGCGCCGTTCCGGGCGCTTGGCGCGTTCTTCGGTGCCGGCAATGATAGCCAACTGGACAGCATTGACTTTGAACCCGGGAGTGCCGTGGTCGACCCGCCCGAGCGCGAGAAGCTGGCCGCCATCGCACGAGCGATGAAGGGGCGGCCGAAGTTGACGTTGATTGTTCCGCCGACACAGTCTGCTGAGGTAGACGCCGCGGCGCTGCAGTCACTCGCGGTGCGTACCGGCATCGTCGCGCACATGGGGCTGAAGCTGGCACCGGGGGAGAATCCAGGCCCGGTCGACGCGGCAAACCCGCGCGCGCAGGCGGCGATTGAGGCGGTGTTCAGCGAGCGTTACGCCCCCGAGGTGCTCGCTGTGGTGAAGCAGCGTGCGCTCGCCGGGATGCCGGCGAAACCTGCCCAAGCCCCGCCGCCGGCGTTCTATCAAGGTCTTCTCGATCGCATGATCAAGGAGCACACCGTGTCCGAAGAGACGCTGGCGCAGTTGGCGACCCGGCGGGGTGAGGCGATCGTCGCGGAAATGACGGCAGCGGATGGTGTTGATTCTAACCGCGTAAAACTTGGCGAGGCGCGTCCGGCGAGTCCTACGCGTTCGGCGACCGATAAAGCGGTTACCCTGCAACTCGAACTGGGCGTCACCAAATAAAGCCGGCTGCCGCCTAAGCCTGGCCCGCTCGTCTGGAAAGCGCATCTCAGCCACTGCTGCACGCTTGCCGGTCAGGCAAGTGTGTATGCGTCATGGTAAAATGCTTCCCCCATGAAACTCACGATCAATGGCGAAATCCGCCACTATCCCACCCCGCTGAACGTCGCCGAACTGGTTGAGGCGTTGGGTTACACCGGCAAACGCATCGCGATTGAACGCAACGGCGAAATCGTGCCGCGCAGTCTCCACCCAGATGTTCTGCTGGATGAGGGCGATCAGCTTGAGATTGTCGTCGCCGTTGGCGGCGGCTAAGTTCCCGATTTTAAAATCACCGAGGATACGTACATGCACAGCCTGACCATTGCTGGTAAAACCTACCGTTCGCGTTTGCTGGTGGGGACGGGAAAGTACAAGGACTTTGCCGAGACCCGTGCAGCGATTGACGCGTCTGGCGCCGAAATCATCACCGTGGCGATTCGCCGCGTGAACATCGGCCAGAATCCGGGCGAGCCGAATCTGCTCGACGCCCTGCCAACCTCGGAATTTACCATCCTGCCCAATACCGCCGGATGCTATACCGCAGATGATGCAGTGCGTACGTTGCGCCTTGGGCGTGAGCTGCTCGATGGTCATTCCCTGTGCAAGCTCGAAGTGCTGGGTGACCCGACCAACCTCTTCCCGAATATGCCGGAAACGCTGAAAGCCGCTGAAACGCTGGTTAAGGACGGCTTTCAGGTGATGGTGTACTGCGCCGATGATCCGATTCAGGCCAAGATGCTGGAAGAAATTGGTTGTGTGGCGGTGATGCCTTTGGCCTCGCTGATCGGCTCCGGCATGGGTATCGTCAATCCGTGGAATTTGCGTCTGATTATCGACAACGCCAAGGTGCCGGTGCTGGTCGATGCCGGTGTTGGTACGGCCTCTGATGCGGCGATTGCCATGGAACTGGGCTGCGATGGCGTGCTGATGAACACCGCCATCGCTCACGCCAAAGATCCGGTGCTAATGGGCAGTGCGATGAAGAAGGCCGTCGAAGCCGGGCGTGAAGCCTTCCTCGCCGGCCGTATGGCGCGCAAGTACTACTCGGCTGACCCTTCGTCGCCGACGGCCGGCCTGATCGGTTCCTGACTGTGCTTACACCCCCGGAGGAAAGCGTCAAGGACATCGAGACTGTCCAGACGCACGGGCATATCCGCAGCTTCGTGTTGCGCCAGGGACGCGTTTCCAATGCCCAGTTGCGCTATTACGAAGGCATGATGGCTGACATCGGTGTCCCTTATGTGGCCGCTCCGCATAATCTGGACACGGTATTTGGCCGCAGTGCCGAGCAGGCGCCAAAGATTCTCGAAATTGGCTTTGGCATGGGTGAAACGTCGGCTGAGATCGCAACTGCCAATCCACAAAACGATTACCTCGGTATCGAAGTACATACGCCCGGGGTGGGTAGTTTGTGCAAACTGATCGCGGAAGCTGGGTTGAGCAATCTGCGCATCATCCAGCACGATGCGGTGGAAGTCCTGCGCGACATGATCAAGCCTGGCGTTTTGTCTGGGGCGCATATTTTTTTCCCGGATCCGTGGCCGAAAAAGCGCCACCACAAACGCCGGCTGATTCAGCCGCCGCTGATCGCCCTGCTCGCAAGCCGCCTAAAGCCCGGTGGCTACCTGCACTGTGCGACGGATTGGGAAGAATACGCGCAGCAAATGCTAGAGGTGTTGTCTGCCGAAGCGCTGCTCGAAAATACCGCAGAAGGCTTTGCACCCCGCCCCGACTATCGCCCGCTGACCAAATTCGAGCAGCGCGGAATTCGCTTGGGGCACGGCGTGTGGGATGTGATTTTCAGAAAAAAGCCGGCTACTGTAAGTGAAAAATGACCGGCAGAATCAATTCGCGTGATGTGATGCCGGGCAGCTTGCCCATGGCGTAAGCGGCTTTGACAGCCGCGTTGTCGAGCATGGCATGGCCGCTGCTGGCGGCGATGCTGATATCCTCAATGGCACCATCGGGCGAAAGTTTGAGAATCAGCCGCACCTCGCCCTCGATGCCACCGGCTACGGCCTCGGGTGGATAGAACAGGTGCTGAGAGAGTTTTCGTTGTGCTGTCTGGACTTCACGTTTGGCCGGAACCTTGGCTGCAGGTTTGGCCAAGGCCTTGGGTGAGGCTTGCGGGGGGGGCGGCTTGGCGGCCTGTGGTGCTTCCTCCGGGTCGAGTGTATTCTTGAGCAGAGGCTCCGCAGGCAGGGGCGGCAGGCGTAAGGTAGCCTGTAGCGCCGGGCGGGGCGGGGCGACAGTAAGGCGCTTCAGGAGATCCGGAAGGATGAAGCTGCCGTGCAGGGCGAGCGAGAGCGCAAGGGCAAATATCAGAGGAAGCGGCATTGACACTCTATTGTGCAACAAAATTCGTACTTGCATTGTGTGCGATGTAAAGATGGCAAGGAAATCAGAGATGCGGAGAATCACCGGAAGTGCCCGAGTGCTTGTTTTTGTGTTGTGCCTGTTTGCCGGCACGGCATGGGCGGCACTGCCCGATGCAATTGCATTTGCTTGGGCGATAGAGCGCGGGGATACCCAAAAGGTCAAAGCGTGGCTGGACGAAGGGCTCGATCCTGAGTTTCAGACCGGTCAGCTCGGCTCCGGAATGATGAATGCGGCGTGGTATGGCAACATCGAGATAATGAATTTATTCTTGGAGCGCGGTGCCAATCCGAGACGTGCCAATCGAAACGGTGAACAAGCCCTGCAACTGGCCGCCTGGAATGGTCATATAGAAGCCGTCAAGTGGTTGCTGGATCACGGTGCCGCACTGAACCGCGAGGGGAACTACTGGGGCGCGCTGCATTACGCGACATTCAACGGGCACCAGGCGCTGGCGAAATACCTGATCGAGCGTGGCGCTGAAGTCAATGCCCGCTCGCCCAATGGCTCGACCCCGCTCATGCTGGCGGCACGTGAAGGGCGCGAAGAGCTGACCAAGGTTCTGCTCGAATCAGGTGCCGACACCAAATCGAAAAATGACTGGGGCGACAGTGCACTGACCATGGCCATGCGCTATGACCATTACCGGATCGGCAAGATGATTTCTTCGCCCGAAGAATTTGAGATTGCCGTCAAGGCGCCGAAAGAAAGTTTTGGCGAAGCCAGCCGTTCAGCATCGGCGCCCAGTGAAATCGAGGAGCTGCTGAAAAAAATTCGCGAAGCCGAAGCCGAAGGCCGGCCCAGCGAGGAGTTGCACAAGCAACTGCTGGACGCAGTTAATACATTCCGGCGCAATGCGATAAAGCAGCGGACCTTAAACCGGTTGATGCCCCTGCCGCCAAAATCCATCGTGATTACCGCCAAACGGGGAAGGCCCGGCGCTGAACGGGCGCAGGTGATGGTTGGTGGTAAACCTGCCGGTGCGCAAGGGACGCCGCTGACAGCGGGTAAGAATGCTTCGATCACGATTACGCCGGTCGACCCGCGCGCCACACAAGCCCAGATCGCCGAACTGATGCGTCAGATTCGTCTGGCCGAGGCGCAGGGCCAACCCGCCAACGATCTCCGGAGGCAACTCTCCGAGGCGGTAGATTCGTTGAAATAGTGACGTGGGCTGAGCAGAAGCTCAGTCGTGATCTGCGAGAAATAGTCCCAGCAGCCGGTTGAGGAAGCGTTGCCCACGGTGTGTTGGAATAATGCGCTGCTGAAGGCGTTCGATCAAGCCGCCCTGCTCGGCTTGCTGCAATTCGTTTTCGATGCGGATCAGCGGCAAGGACGTGCGCATTTCAAAAAGAGCTGCATCAAAACCCTGGTTGAGACGCAGCGCGTTCATCATGAATTCGAAGGGGAGTTCGGTGGGGGCGACGGCGAATTCCTCTTGAACCGGTGTGCCGGCAGCGACTTGCGTCAGATACGCTTTCGGTTGTTTCCAGCGCATCTGACGTAACACCCGGTCGTGCAGCGTCAGCTTGCCGTGCGCGCCGGCGCCGATGCCAAGATAGTCGCCAAAGGTCCAGTAGTTGAGGTTGTGGCGGCATTGCCGCCCGGTTTGAGCAAAGGCCGAGGTTTCGTAGTGCGTGAAACCGGCTGCGGCCAGTCTGGCCTCAATAGCGTCCTGCATGTCGGCGCAGCGGTCCGGCTCGGGCAAGACGGGTGGTGCTGAAGCAAAGGCCGTATTGGGTTCCAGTGTCAGCTGGTAGCAGGAGAGATGCGCCGGGGCGAAGGAAAGGGCGGTGTCTACATCGCTCAGCGCCTGCTCAAGCGTTTGCCCGGGCAGACCATACATCAGGTCAAGATTGAAATTGTCGAAGTGCGCGGCAGCAATTTCGATGGCGCGCCGTGCTTCATGGTCGTCGTGAATCCGCCCCAGTGCCTTGAGGTGTTGAGGGTTGAAACTCTGGATGCCGAGCGAAAGGCGGTTGATGCCCGCATCGCGGAAGGCGGCGAACTTTCCGGCTTCGACTGTTCCAGGATTGGCTTCCAGCGTGACTTCAGCGTCAGGCAGAATTGGCAGCAGGGTTCGAATAGCCGTCAGCAAACGGTTGAGACCGGCACCGGAGAGCAGGCTGGGCGTGCCGCCACCAAAGAAAATGCTCGATACCTTGCGCCCCCAGATCAGCGGCAAGGCCGATTCGAGGTCAGCGATCAGGGCTTCGATGTAAGCGACTTCAGGGATTTCCCCGCGCATTTCATGCGAGTTAAAATCGCAATATGGGCACTTCTGCACGCACCATGGGATATGCACGTAAAGCGAGAGTGGCGGCGGGTTGCGGAATTCGAGCGCGCCGGAGGGCGGGCTGGACAGTTTGCCCTGCGCGATGATCGGGATGATGCGCGAAGCTGTGCTGGCAGACATCAGCGACGGGCTTGCAGGCGCTCAACCAGATGTTGCAGCGCGCGCCCACGGTGCGAGCAGCGGTTTTTCTCGGCGGCATCAAGCTCAGCGGCCGTCGCGCCGAGATCCGGCAGTAAGAAATAGGGGTCGTAACCGAAGCCGCCCTCCCCGCGCGCCGCCTCGACGATCTCGCCATGCCACTCACCTTCGGCAATGATCGGTTGCGGGTCGTCGGCATGCCGCACAAAGACCAGGACACAGACGTAATGAGCGCGCCG
This sequence comes from Burkholderiales bacterium, assembly GCA_038203745.1. GTDB lineage: Bacteria > Pseudomonadota > Gammaproteobacteria > Burkholderiales > Rhodocyclaceae > Propionivibrio. The sequence continues at coordinate 10,167 of JBBRDR010000074.1, forward strand.
GTCGACGTTTTTGCCTAGCGCTGCCAGGTCGCCAATCAGCTTGGCGTTGTTACGGGCGTCGGACTTGGGTTCCCCGGCAAATCGAGCGGAATAAACGCCCGGCGCTCCGCCAAAAGCGTGCACGCACAGCCCGGAGTCGTCGGCCAGCGCCGGTAGGCCGGTGCAACGCGCCGCATGACGCGCTTTTTCCAACGCGTTTTCAACGAAAGTGTGATGAGGTTCAGCGCATTCGTGAACGCCAAGTTCTTTTTGTGCGATGGTTTCCCAGCCCAGCGGTGCAAGCAACTGGCCGAATTCACGCAGTTTGCCCGGATTGTTTGAGGCGACAACCAGCTTCATAGAGCCAATACGGCTTTTTGTTGAGCGATGAGTGCCGTGATGCCGGTTTCGGCCAGATCGACCAGCTGGCTCATTTGCGCACGAGAAAAAGGCTCACCTTCGGCCGTGCCCTGAATCTCGACGATACCGCCGTTACCCGTCATCACGACGTTCATATCGGTGTCGCAGTCAGAGTCTTCAGGGTAGTCGAGGTCGAGTACCGGTACGCCTTTGTAGATACCGACTGAAATGGCGGCGACATGGTCGCGGATCGGGTTGGCCGGCAGCTTGCCGCAGGCGACCAGCTTGGCGCAGGCGTCGTACAGGGCAATCCAGGCACCGGTGATCGAGGCGCAGCGCGTGCCGCCATCGGCCTGCAGCACATCACAGTCAAGCGTGATCTGGCGTTCGCCGAGGGCTTGAAGGTTAGTCACGGCACGTAGCGACCGTCCGATCAGACGCTGGATTTCCTGCGTACGCCCGCTCTGTTTGCCTTTGGCTGCCTCGCGCGCACTGCGCGTATGCGTCGAGCGCGGCAGCATGCCATATTCGGCGGTAACCCAACCCTGACCCTTGCCGCGCAAAAAAGGTGGCAGGGATTCTTCAACACTGGCGGTGCACAGCACCTGGGTGTCGCCCATTTCGATCAGCACCGAGCCTTCGGCGTGGCGGGTGAAATTGCGTGTGATGCGGAAGGTACGGAGTTGCTCGGGTTGACGCTGACTGGGTCGCATTGATTATCCTATTTGGAGTATTTTTGAATGGTTGAACGAATTTCCTCGATGGCGAGCTCGATTTCGTCCTCGGAAAGCTCGGATTTGTACGATGGATTACGTCCGAAAGCATCAAGTTTGGTGGTCACCGTGTCGCGCGACATCGTTTGCGTTGAAACAACACTGGACGTGCCGGAACCCGCCATGACGTAGCTGTCTTCCCAACGCACGACAACGATGGAGAGGTTGTCTGCGCTCGGACCGCCACGGATGTCCGCCTGACCAAGCAGCATGGGCACGGATCGCATCAGATGGTCGGATTTCAAGGTAACAGCCATCATTTCACCGGGGATTACCCCCCACAATCCGTCTGTACAGAGCGCCAGCACATCACCGGCCTCCAGCGGGGTCTTGCGTGAGAACTCGATTTCGGGCGTTTGTCGGCCACCGAGGCAACTGTAGACCTTGTTACGATCCGGATGAACCGCCGCTTGCGCTTCATTGATGATGCCTTGATCCATGAGCAATTGCACGCGGGAGTGATCACGGGTGTGGGTGTGTACTTTCCCCCCTCGCATCAGGTACAGGCGCGAATCCCCGGCATGCGCCCAGTACGCAATGTTGTCCTGAATGAGGCAGGCGACGCAGGTGGTGCGCGGCGAATCATTCAGATTGTGGGCGTCGGTAAAGTCGATGATGGCACGGTGCGCATTGATCATCGATTTCTGCAAGAACAGGAAGGGGTCACGAATCTCGGGCGTCGCCTCACGCTGAAAAGCCTCAACCAGCGTTTGTACCGCAATTTGTGCGGCAACCTCGCCGTAGTAGTGACCGCCCATTCCGTCGGCAACAACCATCAGCAGGGCATCTCGCGAATAGCAATGTGCCAGCCGGTCTTCATTGTTTTTGCGCTTGCCGATCCGGCTTTCCTGATAGATAGTGAATTTCACTTGGTTTCAGTCTTTCTTTTGAGTTTTCCTACAACATTGCCAATCCAAGTTTTTTGGGGAAGTTTCGGTTTGATCACTTTTTCGGTGAGTGCTTTTTGCAAAGCAAAGACACTTTGCGGACGATAAAGATGGTTTAGGCACAAGCACCAGTCAATGGTTTCAAGCAAATGGTCCGAATACTGTCCCTCCCAGCGCACCATGGCGGGGATCAGCTTGTCTTTTTCAATCCGTGTATCAGCAGCTTGCGGTGCTGTGGCGGCAAGGCTGGCGTACATCGAAGCGCCGACGCTATAGATGTCGCTCCAGGGGCCGAGCAGCTCACGCTGGCTGTAGTGCTCCGGCGAGGCAAAGCCCGGCGTGTACATGGGCTTGAGCATTGGGGTGTCGCGTGCCAGTGTCTGTCGCGCCGCACCGAAATCGATCAGAATCGGAGAGTAGTCATTACGCATGTAAATGTTTGACGGTTTAAGGTCAAGATGCAACAGCTTGTGCGAATGCACCTCGCGCAGTCCGTTGAGTAGTTTGGTAAACACGTTGCGAATGAAGTTTTCGGTAATGACCGCTCTGTTTTTCTGAATGAACTCCTGCAACGTACGCCCGTTTTCGTACTCCATGACCATGTAGACCGTATCATTGGATCGGAAAAAATTAAGCACGCGAATCACATTGGGGTGGGATAGTTTGGCCAGCGCGCGGCCTTCCTCAAAAAAACACTTCATGCCGTAACGAAACGCCGGCATGTGTTCTTCGGAAATAAGAGGCTTGATTTCGCCTTCGGCACGCAAGGCGAGACTGTTCGGCAGGTACTCCTTGATAGCCACAAACCGCCCTTCGGGGTCGGTTGCCAGATAAACGATCGAGAATCCGCCCAACGATAGCTGATGCTCAATGCGGTAATCATCGAGTTGGAAACCGGAAGGAAGAGCGTGGTTCGCTTGTTGCGCCATCGGTATCAAAGCTATCATGTGGTATTCCAGCCATTTTCAGGCTTTGGCGGTGGACTGTAAAGCAAAGTACACGCCGGCCCTCTAATTACTTAGGACTCCCATGATCTATAGCATGACGGGTTATGCCGCCCGAACCCTTGATGTTGAGCGCGGCGCATTACACATTGAACTGAAAAGCGTCAATTCGCGCTATCTCGATTTTCAGTTCCGGGTGTGCGAAGAATTACGTGCCGTCGAACCGGCATTGCGTGAACTGTTCAGTGCCAGACTGACGCGAGGCAAACTGGAATGTCGGGTTAGCTTTGCCGCAGCAACTGCGCGTGCGCAGCAATTCACCCTCAATGCCGACCTGTTGCAACGGCTGAAGGCTTTCGAATACCAGGTACATGCTGATTTTCCGCTGGCCGCACCGCTGGCTGTCAGCGATGTTCTACGCTGGCCCGGCATGTTCGGTGATGACTCGCTTGATCTGGAAACTCTGGTGCCTGCCTGTCTGGCGCTAGCCAAAGACGCGCTGGACGACTTTACGGCCAGCCGCGCGCGCGAAGGCGAAAAGCTGACCGCCGTGATTCTCGAACGGGTGGCCCGCATGCGCCAACTGGTCATCGAGGTGGCTCCACGGATTCCGGTGGCGCAAGACGCATTTCAGGACAAGCTTAAACAACGCCTGATCGAAGCGATTGGCAGTGCCGATGACGACCGAATTCGTCAGGAAGTCGCTGTTTTCTCTGTGCGCATTGATGTTGCCGAAGAACTGGCACGTCTTTCAACTCACCTTGATGAAGTCGAGCGCGTCCTCAAAGCGGGTGGTGCGAGCGGAAAACGCCTTGATTTTCTGATGCAGGAACTCAATCGCGAAGCCAATACGCTCGGTTCCAAGTCGGTAGTCACCGAGGTTTCACAGACGGCGATGGAATTAAAACTACTGATCGAGCAAATGCGCGAGCAGATTCAGACTTTGGAATGATTCTTCAGGCCGTTTCACGACGACGCAGCTATCCAACAAAAGCCCCTATCCATGGGTAATGCCGTTCAGTTAAGCCTGAACGGCATTTTTATTTTTTCGGCAAGCTATTGTAAACATTAGAAATAGCTGTTAACTTCTGGCTCGATGCTATCGAGCCAACTTCACGCGACAACGGATGTTCTGCCACTGGCCGGTC
>JBBRDR010000075.1:0-14212 GCA_038203745.1 Burkholderiales bacterium
TATCAACACCATGCCCAAAGTGCGGTGGATTAATTAAAGAGACATACAAGAAGTTCCAGTGCCAATCCTGTGATTTTTCCTTATGGAAAATTGTTGCCAGCCGGCAGTTTGAAGCAGAAGAGATTGAGACCCTGATTTCCCAGCGCAGCATCGGTCCACTAACAGGTTTCCGCAACAAGATGGGGCGCCCTTTTAACGCCATTATTAAACTGAATGATGAAAGCGTTCCTGAATTCGATTTTGGACAAGGTTCGAATAGCGACGCATCCAATAGCGAAGAAGTTGATTTTACTCAGAAAGAAGCCCTAGGAGCTTGCCCCAAGTGCTCTTCACGTGTTTTTGATCACGGCATGGCTTATGTTTGCGAAAAATCCGTCGGTCCGACACGTACTTGCGATTTCCGCTCTGGCAAGGTCATTCTTCAACAAGCGGTGGAAGAAGAGCAGATGAAGAAGTTGCTCTCAACTGGTCGAACTGACCTTCTTAAAGACTTTATTTCATCACGTACTCGTCGAAAATTTTCTGCTTTTCTTGTTCGCGGAGCGGATGGCAAGGTTGGTTTTGAGTTCGAAAAGCGCGAGCCGAAAGCTAAGGCAGCTTCTAAAGCCACGAAATCTTTGCCTGACAAGACGATTGCTAAGCCCGTCAAACCGGCAACCAAGAAAGCTACCCCTCGCGCTAAATCTTAATTATCAGCACAGGCCGTGTTTCACGTGAAACCAGATTTTTCTACGTGGAGCTTGCCTGTGCCAAGCGTTTAATGTCTTCAGGGCTAAGCCACGACCACTTTCCGATTTGTAGCTCAGCTGGAATCACCAGCCCGCCAATAGACACACGGCGCAAGCCCTCTACCCGATTGCCTGCAGCCGCTATCATCCGCTTAACGAGATGATATTTTCCTTCTGTTACGGTAAGTCTGATCAGATTTGAAGAAATAATTTCGCAGGCAGCCGCAGCGATTGGTAAAACTTCATCATTCAACTTCACTCCGCACATAAGCGAATCAACCATAGTTACTTCAACAGGATGCTTTAACGTAACTTCATAAACCTTTGGAATCTTTTTTTTCGGAGACGTATAGGTATGTATGAATTGCCCATCGTCAGAAAAAAGAAGGAGTCCGGTCGTGTCTTCGTCAAGCCGGCCTACTGATTGAACGCCCCTGGTAAGAAGGGCGCGGGGTAACAGGGAATAGACGCTTGGGTGATGTTTAGGTTTTTGTGAGCACTCGTAATCAGACGGCTTGTTAAGCATCAGGTAGGCAAATTGCCGGAATGTCCAAGCCTCATCGTCGACAGAGAAATCAAGACCTTCAGGAATAAAATCCGCATAAGGGTCAGAATATATTTCGCCATTAATTCTTAGCCTACCATTGCTGATCAAAACTCGGCATTCCGGCCGACTACCGAATCCCTGTGATCTGAGCAACCGTTCAAGTTCCATTATTCACCTCAAATGAAAAGGCCCCGAAGCATCCCCCGAGGCCTGTGACATGTCAGCGTCTAAAATTCAGACGTCAATATTACGTGCTGCCAAAGCGTTTGACTCGATGAAATTACGTCGTGGTTCGACGAGTTCTCCCATAAGTGTTGTAAATATTTCATCTGCTCCGATGGCATCTTCGATTTGTACTTTTAGAAGCCGACGAACTTTGGGGTCCATTGTCGTTTCCCAGAGTTGTTCAGGATTCATCTCACCGAGTCCTTTGTATCTCTGTTTGCTAATACCGCGTTCGACTTCGCTAAGAAGCCAGCGCATTGTTTCAGCAAAACTGGACACAGGCTGCTTTTTTTCTCCGCGAGCTACGAATCCTCCAGACCCATACAAGCCGGCGAGTATTTCTGCTGTTTTGCGCAGTTGAACATAATCGCCGCTAACCAGAAGATCCTCATCAATAACACCCACTTTGAGATTACCATGATGCATTTTTTCAAGGCGTAACTGCCAACGTTCATGTAATTCATCGTAACGTTCAATGATGTGAACACCAATTTTACTGCCAATAGCATCCATAAAAGATTGAGCACTCGCATGTGCTGAAGTCTCATCATTCAGTTCAATTTTTAGATTGGCATCAATCAATGCATGAAGAACCTGGGGATTAATTAGATGTGAAAGACGGTTAATAACCGCCTCAGCCAGAAGATATTCTCGCGCCAACGCTTCAAGTGCTGTTCCTGAAATTTCAGCGGCACCGGTTCTCGGTATCAAGATCGAATCTTCAAGTGCCAAAGATAGCAAAAACTGGCTAAGGGCTTGATCGTCTTTGATATATCGCTCTGTTTTCCCGTGTTTGACCTTATAAAGAGGGGGTTGAGCAATATAAATATGACCACCTTCAACCAGTTCAGGCATTTGACGATAGAAGAATGTTAAAAGCAGGGTACGAATGTGTGCGCCATCAACGTCAGCATCAGTCATTATTATGAGACGGTGATAACGTAGTTTTTCTGGCTTGTAATCCTCTTTCCCAATACCTGTTCCAAGAGCTGTGATCAGAGTTACGATTTCCTGAGAGGAAATTAGCTTATCAAAACGAGCTTTCTCAACATTGAGAATTTTTCCTTTGAGTGGCAAGATTGCCTGAAACTTGCGGTCGCGACCCTGCTTGGCTGAACCGCCGGAAGAATCACCCTCGACCAGATAGAGTTCACACAGAGCTGGATCCTTTTCCTGACAATCTGCAAGCTTTCCTGGCAAGCCAACGCCATCAAGCAGCCCTTTACGACGCGTCATTTCTCTAGCTTTTCTAGCTGCATCGCGTGCTCGCGCCGCTTCTACAATCTTGCCAGTAATCACTTTGGCGTCAAGGGGACGTTCCTGGAGGAATTCAGTTAAGCGGGCCGCAACAACCTCTTCAACAGCAGGGCGAGCCTCTGACGAGACAAGCTTCATTTTTGTTTGCGAAGCAAACTTAGGATCTGGCATCTTTACTGAAAGAACACAGGCCAAGCCCTCACGCATATCATCACCAGTGATTTCAACTTTTGCTTTTTTGGCAATGTCATTCACTTCAATATACTTATTGATTACCCTAGTCATGGCCGCTCGCAGGCCTGTCATATGGGTACCACCATCTGATTGTGGAATATTGTTAGTAAAGCAAAGCACCTGCTCAGCGTAGGTGTCGTTCCATTGCATCGCTACTTCAACACTAATAACCCCGTTGGGGATGGCAGATTCACCTGTCGAAAAGAACACATTCGGATGTAAAACAGTTTTCGAACGATTGATATATTCGACAAAACCTTTAACACCACCTAGGAAAGCAAAGTCTTCTTCTTTACCAGTTCGCTGATCAAGAAGACGAATTTTTACACCGTTATTTAGAAAAGATAGCTCGCGAAGGCGTTTTGCAATGATTTCATAATGAAACTCAACTTGGCCGAAAATCTCTTCATCAGCCATAAAATGAACTTCTGTCCCTCTTTTTTCTGTATCTCCAACAACTCTGAGTGGTGATATTTCAACACCATTCTGAACTTCAATAAGTCGATCAACCACTTTTCCCCGATTGAAATCGAGCTGGTATTTTTTACCATTACGTCGAATCGTTAGACGCAACCATTTTGAGAGTCCATTAACGCAAGAAACACCAACGCCATGCAGTCCGCCTGAAACCTTATACGAATTCTGATTAAATTTACCACCAGCATGAAGTACGCACATGACAATTTCAGCTGCTGATCGCTTAGGCTCGTGTTTGTCGTCAAATTTAACACCAGTCGGTATTCCGCGACCATTATCCGTGACAGAAATAGAATTGTCTGCATGAATAGTAATAACAATATCGTCGCAATGTCCGGCCAATGCTTCATCGATTGCATTATCTACAACCTCAAAGACCATGTGATGCAGTCCGGTACCGTCAGATGTATCGCCGATATACATCCCGGGGCGCTTTCTAACCGCTTCCAGACCTTCGAGTTGTTGAATACTTGTTTCGTCGTAACCGGACTGATCGTTTTCTTCTATCATGGTGTATCCAATTTCTGTTTCACGTGAAACATATTTTAACTTATTGATTTAATTTAATTTAAATCCGCATAGGCATTACGACGTATTTAAAACGATCATTTCCAGGAATTGTTAATAAAGCACTTGAATTGGCATCGTTAAAACCCCATTCAACAACGTCAACAGAAGTGTTATTCAACACATCGAGTAGATAGCCAACATTAAAACCAACATCGATCGCATCTCCGCTGTACTCGACTTCAATTTCTTCCTGGGCCTCTTCCTGCTCAGCATTGGCCGCCATTATTTTTAAACTACCACTGGCCAGAACCAAACGAACCCCTCTGAATTTTTCATTAGTCAAAATGGCTGCTCTAACCATCGACTGAAGCAGGGCAGCACGATTGAGAGAAACAATATTTTTTAGAGTAGGTGGAATTACACGCTCGTAATCGGGAAATTTTCCATCAATGAGTTTTGAAACAAGATTAATTTGACCAAACTGGAAACGAATCTGGTTTGGAGATAATTCAATATTCAAAGGCTCATCACTATCTGAAAGCAAACGATTTAATTCAAGTACTGTCTTGCGAGGAAGAATTAATTCCTGTTTCGGCACAGCAGGATCAGCATTTCCTTCAAGTGGCATGCTGGCATAGGCCAAACGGTGCCCGTCAGTAGCCACTGCACGCAATTCATTCGCATCAAGCAAAAGTAAAAGACCGTTCAGATAATAGCGAACATCCTGAGCAGCCATGGAAAACTGCGTTTGAGCTAAAAGGTGACGAAATTGCTTTTGAGTAACGATAATTTTTTTTAAATCACCGTCAGATAAGGCCATTCTTGGAAAATCTTCAGCCGGCAAGGTCTGCAGGGTAAAGCGACTTTTCCCTGCCTTTACTTGGAGGCGCTTATCGTCAAGATTCAAAGAAACTTCAGCACTGTCAGGCAAAGAACGCAAAATATCCTGAAGTTTTCGCGCGCCAACCGTAACTGCACAGTCCCCATCACCACCAGCTCCACCAGTAGATGTAGTGATTTGAATTTCAATATCAGTTGCCAGAAAGGTTAATTTATCGCCCTTTTTCTCGAGCAATACATTGGAAAGAATCGGTAATGTATGTCTCTTTTCGACAATCCCTGACACTGACTGCAAAGGAGCCAGAAGCATGTCACGTTGAGTTTTAATAAGAAGCATATATATAAATCCTATAAAGATAATATCAAAGACAACTCTGTGGGTATCTAAAATTTATCATTATTTTTCAGTTAATTAGACAACGTTTTAAAACTGAAAAACCCCTGTATTCATTTGTGGATAAAAACTAATAACTTATCCACAACCCAAAATATGAAAGCTTGTACACATATTATCCACAAGAACAACGCCTACTTATACAGACCAAAATTACCCCTTCAATACCTGCAAAAGTACATGTACATCGTGGTTTAATTCATTATCTTTGGCACGTAATGATTCAATAGTACGTACGGCATGAAGAACAGTTGTATGGTCTCGACCACCAAAAGCGTCACCGATAGAAGGATAACTTTGTGAAGTCAGGTTTTTTGCAAGCCACATGGCAACTTGTCGAGGCCTGGCAATTTGACGTGTTCGTTTTTTAGAAAAAAGATCAGCAACTTTTATTTTGAAGTAATCAGCGACGGTTTTTTGAATATTTTCAACAGTAATTTGCTGGTTAACCGCACCAATCAGATCTTTTAGAGACTCCTTAGCAAGATCTAAATCAATTTTTCGGCCATGAAATGAAGCATAAGCAAGAACCTTTTTTAAAGCCCCTTCAAGTTCGCGCACATTCGATCTGAGATGCTTGGCAATGTAAAAAGAAACTTCGTCGTCTAGAGCGACACCTTCGACTTCAGCCTTCTTTTTTAGGATGGCGACACGCATCTCAATTTCAGGAGGTTCGATTTGTACCGTAAGTCCCCAGTCAAAACGTGTAATCAAGCGATCTTCCAAACCTGAAATATTTTTCGGGTAGGTATCACAACTGATAACAATTTGCTTCTTTGATTCAATCAAAGCATTAAAAACATAGAAGAATTCTTCTTGAGTCCGATTTTTGTTATTAAAAAATTGGACATCATCAAGTAACAGAACATCAAGCGAACGATAGTAGCGTTTGAATACATCAAATGACTTGGTTTGGTAAGCACGAACTACGTCAGAATAATAATCTTCTGCGTGAACATAGCGAACAATCTTGTCTGGATTCTGTTCAAGGATGTGATTTCCTATCGCATGGATCAAGTGAGTTTTACCCAGACCAGCACCCCCATAGATAAACATAGGGTTGTAAGCAGCGCCTCCCGGGTTGATTGCAACTTGAGTCGAAGCCGCACGAGCAAGATCATTAGCCTTGCCGACAATCAGATTTTCAAAAGTAAAACCCGGTATCAGGCGGGTTTTTTCGTAAAGCGAGCGAGATTTCTCCTGCGTTTGATTCAAAACCGTTGAAGGGTTGTTTTGACGCTCATTGTTTTTATGTGCGACAGGCTCGGTAGCCACTTTTGCAGCCGGCGTATGCTGATTTGGCACCGGAGAGGCTGCCCGCTCACCAAGGATAAGAGAAACGCTAACAGGTGATGAAAAAAAAGCGCATCCCAATTCTTCAATACGCGTCAAGTAACGTTCTTTTACCCACTTCAAAATAAACCCATTTGGAGCGAGCAGGCGCAATCCATTAATGTAATCATCCTCACCTTCAAGTCGCAGGGGACGAATCCAAGTATTGAATTGCTGAGGTGGCAATTCTTGTTCGAATTGGCTCAGACAGGAAATCCAGAAGCTACTCATTACTAGTAATTAGGAACAATCTTGATTGGGTTAACCATAAGCAATGGCATGAGCTAACTGATTTTCCTCTTAAACATTTATGCCTGAACAGGAAAATAGAAGGGGAATAAATTACACTTTTTTTATCAAGAATCATGGATTCCTGCTGCAATCAAAAAATAAAACAGGCGCAGGAAAGCAATGAAAGAGAGCGATTTTAACCTGTCAGCTGAAAGTTATCCACAGGTTAAGTTAAAATTTAGACTTGACAAGAGCAAGCCAGACAATGTCTAATTCCGCGTTTACTTCGCAATGACTTCAAAGGTTTAATAATGAAACGCACTTACCAACCGTCAGTTATTCGACGCAAGCGCACCCACGGCTTCCTCGTTCGTATGGCCACCCGTGGCGGCCGTGCCGTTATACGCGCGCGTCGCGCCAAAGGCCGTCATCGCTTGGCTGTGTGAACACGGTTCAGTCTGCGGCTGGGAAACGGCATTTAACAACCGATTTCCCCAAGCACTACCGATTGACAAAAACGGATGAATATTCATCCGTTTTTGGTTTCAGGAAGACTCTAAGGAGTACCCATTTCCTGTTACATTACCGGGTTCAGTCGGTAGAGGAAGTGACAGGTGCACGACTGGGGCTGGTTGTAGCCAAACGGCTTCTACGTCGCTCGGTTGATCGGAACCTGATTCGGCGCCTGGCTCGTGAATGTTTCCGCAAGATGCGTTGCCAACTGCCTGCGCGTGACTTTATCGTGCGCCTAGGGTCAAAACCAGAACCAATCGACAGGCACGTCCTGGCTGCAGAAATTCGAGGCTTGCTGGCCAAAATGATTACACCTTAACGCTGACCCAATGAAAACCTTGTTTCTGGCACTCATTCGCACTTATCAATATGCGATCAGCCCCATATTCGGGAGTCGTTGCCGTTTTTTCCCGAGTTGTTCGGAATACACTGCCGAAGCGGTTCAGAAACACGGTGCGTTTCGGGGAGCCCTTCTTGGCTTGAAACGCATATCCCGCTGCCACCCGTGGAACACAGGTGGTTTTGATCCCGTACCCTGAAATCTTATTTGTGTAGGCCGTTCATGGACAACCGTCGTCTGATTCTCCTGTTTGTATTTTCGTTCTCACTGGTCATGCTTTGGGATGCCTGGCAGAAACACAACCAGCCTAAAGTCGCCGGGCAGGCCCCATCGGTCGCCGCCGCCAACGGATCCTTAATTCCCGTGCCGTCCGCACCTCAGGCGGCGTCTGCCGCAACGGCTTCGGTCTCCGGAGTGCCTGTCGTTGTAGGCCAGCCGGTAGTGAGCAAAGGTGAAGTCACTACGGTCAAGACAGATTTTTTTGTTGCAGAGATTGCGTCGCAAGGCGGGGATATCGTAGGGCTTGAACTAAATAAGTACAAAGCGATTAATGATAAGAAACAATTATTTACACTCTTTGGATCGAAACATCAGTATGCCGCGCAAAGCGGTCTGATTGGCGCAGGGCTGCCTAATCATAAAACAGTATTTACTGTTACCCCCGGCAAACGCGAGCTTGCCGCAGAAGACAAAACGCTCCAGGTAAGGCTGGAGGCACCCTCAATAGATGGGGTTAAGGTCTCGAAGGTTTACACCTTCACACGAGGCAGCTACCTGATTGATGTCACGTACGAAATCAACAATGGTAGTCAGAAAGAGATTTCGGCTCACGCGTACTATCAGTTGCAGCGCGACACGCATGCGCCGGAAGGTGAAATGAGCATGGTCAGCACCTATACCGGCCCAGCCGTGTACACCGACGAGGACAAATATCAGAAGATAAGCTTCTCGGATATCGAAAAAGGGAAAGCCAAGTTTAACGATAAGGCCAATAACGGCTGGATGGCCATGGTTCAGCATTACTTTGTCTCGGCATGGATTCCCCAAGAGAAATTGCAGCGAGAGTTCTATGTGCGCAAACTAGACGGCGGAATTAATCCAGCGGTGACTGCGGGTGTCATCGTCCCCATGGACAGTGCAGCCCCAGGCGCCAAAATCAGTCAAACCGTATCCTTGTTTGCCGGTCCGCAAATTCAATCCATCCTTGATCAACTGGCCAAGCCGGTAGCGGATGGAGGCATTGGTGCGCAGGGTTTGCCGCTGGTTGTCGACTACGGTTGGTTGACCATTGTTGCCGCACCAATTTTCTGGTGTCTGGATGTTATTCACAAATTAGTTGGCAACTGGGGCTGGGCCATCGTCCTCCTGACTATTGCCATCAAAGCGTTATTCTTCCCTCTGTCGGCAGCCAGCTATAAATCAATGGCTAAAATGCGCGCTGTTACGCCACGCCTGACCGCGCTGAAAGAACGTTGCGGCGACGACAAGCAAAAACTCAACCAAGAAATGATGAAGCTCTACAAGACAGAGAAAATCAACCCACTCGGCGGCTGCCTGCCGATGGTTGTTCAGATACCTGTCTTTATCGCACTGTACTGGGCGCTGCTCGGAGCCGTTGAAATGCGCGATGCCCCTTGGATTGGCTGGATTACCGACCTGTCCGCGCCTGACTCGCTATTCGGTGTAATCCCCTTGCTTAATATGCCGATTGGTCCATTACCGCTCATCATGATGGCCACAATGATGATCCAGACCAAACTCAACCCGACCCCGCCGGACCCGATTCAGGCCAAAGTGATGATGATGATGCCCTTCATCTTCGGCTTCATGTTCTTTTCCTTCCCGGCCGGACTGGTGCTGTACTGGGTGGTCAACAATACCCTGTCCATTGCTCAACAATGGCAAATCACGCGGATGATTGAACGTGGCGGAAATGCCGCCAACGACGCCAAAGCCTGAGCGGGTAAACGCTTCAGCCGCTACCGCTGAGACCATAGCGGCCATTGCCACGGCAACCGGCCGAGGCGGCGTTGGAATTGTGCGTATTTCCGGCAAAAGCCTGCTGGCTTTTGCCGGAAAACTCTGCGGTAAAAACCCGCAGCCGCGTCTCGCAACACTCACCGATTTTTATGCTGGCGACGGCAGTGCAATCGACAGTGGCCTGCTCCTGTTTTTTCCTGAGCCGCATTCATTTACCGGTGAAGATGTCCTTGAACTGCAGGGGCATGGTGGCCCAGTCGTTTTACAAATGTTGCTCAAACGCTGCCTGGATCTTGGTGCGCGATTGGCCGAGCCGGGGGAGTTTACACGCCGCGCCTATCTCAACGGTAAGCTTGATCTGGCACAGGCGGAAGCCGTAGCCGACCTGATTGATGCAGCCACGAGCACAGCCGCACGTAGCGCTATTCGGTCGTTGCAAGGAGAGTTTTCTAAAGAAATCAATGCGTTGCTAGAGCAGCTCACCGAAATGCGGGCATTGGTTGAAGCCACCCTTGATTTCCCCGAGGAAGACATTGATTTCCTCAAAGCCGCGGATGTTTTTAATCGTCTAGAACGTTTGCAACAACGCCTGAACAAGGTTTTCGATCGTGCGCAGCAGGGCCGTTTGTTGCAAGGCGGATTACACGTTGTACTAGCCGGACAGCCAAACGTTGGAAAATCAAGTCTGCTTAATCGGCTGGCCGGTGATGATCTGGCCATCGTAACGCCCGTGGCGGGAACAACACGCGATGTCGTGCGCAGCAGCTTGCAGCTTGAAGGCGTACCACTGCACGTAATCGATACCGCCGGTCTGCGCGCAACGGAAGATGAAATTGAGAAAATGGGGATCGCTCGCACTTGGCGAGAGATCGAGCGCGCCGATGTCGTGGTTTTGCTCGTCGATGCCCGAAGCGGAGCAGGGGAGGCGGAACGAGCAATCCTGGCACAACTTCCGGCGCAACTTGCCCGTATAACGGTCTACAACAAAGTCGATCTTGCCGGACGCACCGCCGAACGTCACGACGAAGCTGGAGGAGTGGCTATTTCTCTTTCAGCAAAGAACGGAGAAGGGGTAGACTTGCTGCGCCAGGAACTTTTGAGAATTGCTGGATGGCACCCCGCAGAAGACGTATTTATTGCCCGTGAGCGGCATCTCCGGGCCTTGGCAGAAACACGGGAACATATCAATGAGGCCTTGGCGCAGCTATCGCAGATCGAGCTCTTCGCCGAAGAATTGCGCCTGGCACAAGGGGCGCTCAGCTCAATAACGGGGGAATTTTCAGCCGACGATCTGTTGGGCGAAATATTTGGCCGCTTCTGCATTGGAAAATAGACGTGACTATTGATTTCTCCCTACTTGCCATTATCACGTGTGCTGCCTTGTTCGCCGGGTTTA
This sequence comes from Burkholderiales bacterium, assembly GCA_038203745.1. Lineage (GTDB taxonomy): Bacteria > Pseudomonadota > Gammaproteobacteria > Burkholderiales > Rhodocyclaceae > Propionivibrio. The sequence continues at coordinate 11,005 of JBBRDR010000075.1, forward strand.
TCGACGCAGTCGTCGGCGGCGGGGGGCTGATTCAGATCCCCGCTCTGTTTACGACACTTCCGAAGGAACTTCCAGCCACACTCTTTGGCACCAACAAGATATCCAGCGTTTTCGGGACAACGAATGCCGCATGGCGTTACTCACGGGAAGTGAAGATGCCATGGAAGACCACCCTGCCAGCGGCGGCGGTGGCCTTTGCCTTTTCCTATCTCGGTGCCAAGTCCGTGGCGTGGTTACCGCGCGAACTGTTGCGCCCGCTTATCCTGTTCATGCTTGTTTTTGCTGCGGCCTATACCTTCTGGCGCAAAGACTTTGGTGCATTACACCGGCCGCAACATACTGGCCGTCGTGAATTTGTTTATGCGGCGTTACTCGGTGGTGTTATCGGCTTTTACGACGGCTTCTTCGGTCCGGGCACCGGCAGCTTCCTTATTTTTCTGTTTATCCGATTCTTTGGTTTTGACTTCCTGCATGCTTCGGCGGCATCAAAGGTTGTCAACGTCGCCACCAACCTTGCCGCCATCGCATATTTCGTACCCAACGGCTACTATTTGCCAGTATTCGCGGTCGTCATGGCCATTGCTAACGTCCTCGGTTCTTTCATTGGAACCCACCTTGCCTTGCGCCACGGCAGCGGATTCGTTCGCCAGGTTTTTTTGGTGGTTGTATCCGCGCTCATTGTAAAGTTTGCATGGGATACCTTCTTGTAATTGGCCTGAAAGCCAAAATTAACAAGGATGTCGACGATGCCAGTTTTTTAGAACACGTATCCAGGCGGGTAGCAGGCCGACTAGCTGACGAGTTTTCGCTGTGACAAATAGGTGTGGAGGATTTCAAGACGAGAGACCGGATCGTCGAGCTCCAGCAGCTTCTGTTTGGCCAACGCTTGCACCGGGACGATTTCGGTCAGTCGGTAGCCAACCCAGGCCGCGTTATCAAAGGCGTGTGGTTCCGGTATTTTTTCAGCGTCCAGTTCGCCAACAATTTTTTTCAGCAGCGGCAGAAGTCCTTGTTGCGCTTCAGGTACCGGCAGATTTTCATGTTCCTCGAGCAATTCAACTTGCGCGCGCAACAGTCCGTCGGGTGCCGTGCTCTGTGAAATGATCCGGAAACGGCGGCCGCCACGCACGGTCAGCATCAGGATGCCGAGTTGCAGCATGTCTCCCTGCTCAATATTCGCCAGGGTGCCAACCTCGTGCGGAACAGCCGTTTCACCAACTTCCTTGCCGCTGGCGATCAGGCATACGCCAAAGGGCGATCGTCCTTTCATGCAGGCCGCCGCCATATCCAGATAGCGCTGTTCGAAAACCTTAAGCGCCAGAGTGCCGCCGGGGAACAACACAGCGTTGAGCGGAAAAATCGGAATGGAAAGCCGCTGTAACGCGTTTTCCGAATCAACCTCAGTCTTGGCCTTGCCTAAGAAGTTCTTCCAGCTCACGCGGAGTTTCCTGTATTTCCCCAGCGCGCAATCAGCGCATGGGGGATAGTCAGTTGGTCAAGTATGCGGCCAACGACAAAATCGACAAGATCCGCAACCGTCTCCGGGTGATTGTAGAAACCGGGATTGGGCGGAAGAATTATCGCCCCGGCTCGTGACAGGCGCAGCATGTTTCCCAGATGAATCGCTGAAAAGGGTGTTTCGCGCGGCACTAATATCAACTTGCGCGACTCTTTGAGAACGACATCGGCCGCGCGCTCAATCAAGTTGTTGGCCAGCCCTTGGGCAATGGCAGCAAGCGTGCCCATGGTGCAAGGGCAGATCACCATGGCGTCGGGCGGGTTGGAGCCACTGGCTACCGGCGCAAACCATTCTTCACGCCCATAAACGTTGAGCAAACCGGGGAGTGCGGAAAAACGATCACGCAGGAAAGCCTGCGTCTCGCTAGCCCGTGCAGGCAGCTCAAGTGCCATTTCCTGTCGAGCAACCACTTGGGCCACTTGCGAATAAAGAAGTTGAACATGGCAGCCTGACTCAAGAAGGCATTCCAGCAGACGTAAGCCATAAGGCATGCCGGATGCACCGGTAAAAGCAAGGCAGATGGTCTTAGACATTATTGACTCCAGAAGCGACGGCTGGAAGGTTGGCAAGCAAACGGGCGGCAATCAGTCCGTTGATAATACCGAAAGCGAGCGCTGCCGAGGCAAAAATAGGGATAAGATAAAACAGGCCATTGTGTGGGATCAGCCACAGGCGAGCCAAAAGCAATTGGCCGCCAATATGAGCAAAGGCGGCCAGAATACTCCAGCTAACAGGGCCAAACCAGCGCTTGGGCAAATGGACGGCCAGAGCCAGTGCGAGCAGGCTGAGTACCGCGCCGGATAGACTCATAAAAAAACCGGGAGAGAGGAACTGGCCAAGGAACAGGGCGCCAGCAAAGACACGCAGGGCACAAACCCAGGCCGCTGTAGCCCATCCATAGCGAGCCAGAACAATCAGTGTCACGATGTTGGACAGTCCCGGCTTGACCCCGGGCAAGGGCAGGGGAATGGCGGCATCGATCAGTGCCAGACCAATGGCAGCTGCGGCCAATTGGGCAATGCGATGGTCTTCGGGCGTAGTGATCAGTTTAATAACTGAGTGAGTCATACACACCTTTGCCTCCCAGTACCTGAACGCTAACCTGATTCGGCGCGCAGATTGCGATTTCCCCGGCACGTTCAAGCCAGCCCTGGCGCACACAGTACTGGCGCACGCCGGGGTCAGAGACAACGCGAACGCGGCGTTTTTCAATAGCGACAGTCGTGATGCCCAGCGGGCCGGGAACCTCGATTCGTCGGTTACGCGAAAGGTCCAGTTCGGCAAATACTTCACCGCCTCGCTTGATGATGGCCTTCTCGGCCACTCCGCCTTGCCATGTCAAAGGAAAGGAAAAAATACAAAACAGCGTACCCAGCACCGCCAGAAGCCAGTCCCCCGGCTTGAATAACGCCAACCAGTTCATCAGGTATTGCCTGTAGTCACGCAGGGAGGTTCCGGGAGCAATTCGCGATGCCGTACCAGTACGCGGGCCTGCTGTTTAAATTTCCGTCCCAGCCACTCGGCAAAATAGACCGAACGGTGCTGACCGCCGGTGCAACCGATTCCGACTGTCAGATAGTTGCGATTGTCACGGATGTAGCAGGGTAACCATGTGTCGACGAAACGGGCGATGTCGTCCCGCATGCGCAGAACGTCCGGTTCAGACTCAAGGAAAGCAATAACAGGGGC
>JBBRDR010000076.1:0-14126 GCA_038203745.1 Burkholderiales bacterium
TGGGGGCCGGTAATCTTCTTATCACCAACCCGCGTGATATTCCGGCGTTTGTCGCCGAGTTGGCCAAATACCCATTTACCGTAATCACCGGGGTTAACACCTTGTTCAATGCCTTGCTGAATAATGAGGCGTTTAAGGCGCTTGATTTCAGTAAGTTGAGGGTTTCTCTCGGGGGGGGCATGGCAGTGCAGCGGGGGGTGGCCGAGAAGTGGAAAGGTGTCACTGGCAAACCACTGATTGAAGCCTATGGTCTGACCGAGACGTCACCGGCGGCAACGATCAATCCGCTCAACATTCCCGAATACAATGGTTCAATCGGCCTGCCGATTTCATCAACTGAAGTGGTCATTCGCAACGATAACGGCGTCGATGTTGCGTTGGGTGAACGCGGCGAGCTTTGTATTCGTGGCCCGCAGGTGATGAAGGGTTACTACAACCGGCCTGAAGAAACCGCCAATGTTTTTATGCCCGACGGATTCTTGCGTACCGGCGATGTGGCCGTAATGGATGATAAAGGTTTTGTACGCATTGTCGATCGCAAGAAGGACATGATTCTTGTCTCCGGCTTCAATGTTTATCCGAATGAAGTTGAGGACGTCGTGGCGCTGCACCCGGGGGTGCTTGAAGTGGCTTCAGTAGGCGTGCCGGATGAAAAGTCGGGCGAAGCGGTGAAAATTTTTGTGGTCAAAAAGGATCAGTCGCTGACAGCCGCGCAACTGATCGCACACTGCCGGGAACATCTCACCGGTTACAAGGTGCCCAGTCATGTGGAGTTCCGGACAGACTTGCCCAAGACCAATGTTGGCAAGATTTTACGCCGTGAGTTGCGCAATGAGGTGGTGAAGTAGATTGGATCACAAAGCTTGAGGGTGCCGCCTGTTTGTTGGGCAGTGCGTGTAAGTGCACAACAGCACAGGACTTTATCTGTCAGCGCACATTAATCACACAGAGTTATACACAGTTTTTGTGGATAACTGGCGTGTTCCAGTTCATTAAGGATTCGTAGCGGCGTTATGTGGAAATCAATCCTGGCAATTGCACTCGGCGCGGCGCTCGGTGCCTTGTTGCGCTGGCAACTCGGGGACAAGCTCAATAGTATTTTTCCGACGGTACCTCCCGGCACGTTGGTTGCTAATCTGATTGGCGCTTATGTTGTTGGGCTGAGCATTGCATTCTTTGCCACGTTCTCTGTCATTTCACCGGAGTGGCGTTTGTTGGTTATCACCGGATTTTGTGGCGGATTGACAACCTTCTCAACTTTTTCTGCTGAAATCACCCTCCTGCTCCAGGAAGGACGAATCTCCTGGGCGCTGGGCGCGGTGACGGTACATGTGCTTGGTTCCGTGGTGATGACCTTTGCAGGCATCGGAACGGTTTTTCTGTTCAGGCATTCCGCATGAAACGAAATGCAATCAAGTGAAGGAGCGAACATGGAAGGTTCATTGCTCAGATTTTATGTAGAGGATGATCGGCGTTGTCACGGTGTGCTTCTTTGGGAATGGCTGCTTGAACAAGCCAACAAACTCGGTGTGCGCGGCGGCTCGGCATTTCGTGCGATTGCGGGTTTCGGGCGACGACACCATATTCATGAAGATCGTTTCTTCGAGATGGCGGGTGGTGCCAGTGTCGAAGTCGAGTTCATTGCTACTGATGAGGAAATCAGGCAGCTGCTGACACTCCTGCATAAGGAAAAAATCAGGATTTTTTATGCGCGAATACCGGCGCATTTTGGCATCATCAACCCGGATACCAACGATCCGCTCGGTGTAGCGCTAGGCGAATAATATTATTCTGAATCAGCTCTATCATTTTCCGTGATCTGCGGGCCTGCGAGTACCGAGGGGTAAATCAGGTGGCATTTCGTTGTATACTCACGCTTTTGTTTGCTGCACTACTGTTTTTTAACCTCTGCAATGGAATCCAAAATGGCCAAGGTCGTGAAAGCTGCACCCGCTAAGAAACCCGTACCTGCTAAAAAAACTGTTCCTGCCCAAAAGGCGGTTGCCGTGAAAAAAGTAGTGCCGGTCAAAAAAGTCGTTGTTGCCAAGAAAATAATGCCGGTCAAAAAAGTTGCTGTCGTCAAGAAGCCGATCGTCAAGTTCGTAAAGATCACCAAGGTTGTCGGCCGTCAGATTCTTGACTCGCGGGGCAACCCGACCGTTGAAGTCGATATCACGCTCGATAACGGATTTATGGCCCGCTCAGCCGTTCCCTCTGGTGCCTCGACTGGCGAATTCGAAGCCTGCGAATTGCGTGACGGCAACAAGAAAGTCTATCTCGGCAAGGGCGTGCTCAAAGCCGTCGCTGCCGTCAACGGCCCGATCGCGGCCTACCTCAAGGGCAAGAACCCGCTCAACCAACGTGAGCTTGATGAAGGCATGATCGCCCTCGACGGCACCACCAACAAATCTAAGCTGGGTGCCAACGCACTGCTCGGCGCATCGATGTCGATCACCGTGGCGGCTGCTCAGGTCAGCAAGATGCCACTCTGGAAATACATCGGCAAGTTGCACAAGAATAAAGAGTTCGTTTTGCCGACCCCGATGGCCAACATCATCAACGGCGGCAAGCATGCGGATAACCTGATCGACTTTCAGGAATTTATGATTATGCCGGTTGGCGCCAAGACCTTTTCCGAAGGCCTGCAGTGGGTCACTGAAATTTTCCATGCACTGAAGAGCATTCTCAAGAAGGGCGGCCACGTGACTGCCGTCGGTGATGAAGGTGGCTTTGCACCGAATCTGACCAACGACCAGGCTTTGGAAGTAGTCATGCAGGCGATCACTGCAGCCGGTTACAAGCCGGGCAAGCAGATTGCTATCGCACTCGACTGCGCATCGTCGGAGCTGTTCGATGAAGGCGGTCGTAAGGGTTACAAGTTCTGGAAGTCGAATCCGGACAAGCTGTTTACCGCTGACGAAATGATTGCCATTTACGCCGACTGGTGCAAGAAATATCCGATCGTTTCGATCGAGGATGGGCTTGACCAGAGCGATTGGGACGGCTACGTCAAATTTACCAAGGCACTTGGTAAGAAGGTGCAGATCGTTGGCGACGACTTTTTCGTCACCAATCCTGTTCGCCTGAAAAAGGGCATCGACATGGGTGCCTGCAATTCGATCCTGATCAAGGTTAACCAGATCGGTACCGTGACCGAAACGTTGGATGCCATCAAGATGGCGCAGAAGGCCGGTTATGGCGTGATCTCATCGCACCGTTCCGGTGAAACCGAAGACTCCTTCATCGCCGACCTCGCCGTCGGTACAGGAGCTGGCCAGATCAAGACGGGATCGCTGTCGCGTACCGACCGCATCTGCAAGTACAATCAGTTGATCCGCATTGAAGAGCAATTGGGCGCCAAGGCGATCTACAAGGGCTTGAAATCGATCAAGGGTGCGGGTTACTAAGACTGCTGTAATCTGATGTAATTGTTTCGTAAATAGGCATCGTTTCGGCGGTGCCTTTTTTATGGCCGTGACATGGAATAGTCTTTAGGACTATCCTTTATTTTGTTGACTTCTTTGGGTGGCACAGGGTGAGGAATCGAATTCAAATTTCAGAAAATGAGATCAGGGTTGGCAAACCCTTGCCCTGGACGGTCTACGATCAACACGGCAATCCGCTGGCGGCTGCTCAGGATGTTGTCCAGAGTGAAGAGCAACGCGTTAGTCTTTTTTCTGGCATTATTTTTCGCGATACGCATGTCGATGAGGCTCAAGGAACTCCTGAAATTACCGCTCCAAGCCGTGATGGGTTTGACAACACCTTCCCCTTTGAGGCGATGAATCTGAAGATCGGGGATCGCATGCAGCTTCAAATGCCCGAGAATCTTTCGCGTGACCGGGTGATCGTCCGGCTGATTGGTTATATTAACAAATTAAGCTTGTTGGTGACGATGCCGCGTGAAGCAAACGGGTTGCGTTTCGGCCTGCTGGAGAATGACAATTTGGTTGTCAGAGTGTTTTCCAGCCAGAACGCCTTCGGTTTCTCGGCAACGGTATCAAAAATCATCAAAATTCCTTTCGAGTATCTGCATCTCACTTTTCCAGATGAGGTGAAGGGTGTGGTTATTCGCAAGGCCCCACGCGTAAGAACAAGAATAATCTGTTCGGTGATAACAGAAGAGACAGGTGAACAGAGCCTTTCAGGCATGCTTGTCAATCTGAGTGCAAACGGCGCGCTGCTTGATGCCCGCCGGGTTGTCGCCAACAAAGGCGATACGGTCAAGATGACGTTCCGCATAACACTGCATGCTGTCGATGCGACCCTGACGGTTGGCGCTATCGTGCGTGCCCAGTTTACAGATGAAACGATTGACAATGGCAGTTCTGGGATGATCCATCATGGATTGGAATTCGTTGATCTGCAGCCCAATGATTCCCTGATTCTGCATAGTATGATCTACCAGCAAATGATTGAGCAGCCAAAAACCGTGCTGTGAAGCGTGTAGACGCTCTATCGCTTGCCATCAGAGGCATGGCTTGAAAAGTGGAGTGCGCGTTATTCTGCGCGAATGCACCACTGCCGCGTTCGTTTTGATCGGTTTCCTTCTTGTCGGTGACTCTCTGTTGCGCGCTTGTTTGGTAAATCCGGAATGCTGGATTTGGAGTGACCGATGGGCTTGATTCTGACCACGATAGCTGTGCAAATGCTGATCTCGGGGATAAAGATTGCCTTCCATGAAGGCTGATTAGTCACTGATTTTTCCCGGTCAGCGCATTCGCCTGAACTTTTTTCCGAGTGTTGCATCTCACCTTGGCTGCCGGGTACGTCGTGCCATTTGGTGCCGTGTATCTTGATGACAGGTATGGAGTGGCGCCATCAGCGATAGGGCGCGTCACACTCTAGTTATAGGAAACCCATGAAGTTCAGAAAATACGTCAGGTTCGGGTTTGCAGTTGTATTCACTTTGACTTTCGGGCTCAGCTTGGCCGATGATCCTTCGACAGCCAGCCGTGTTGAAAGTAGAAGCTGGCGTACTGCGCCGCGCCACTCAGCGGGCATCGCCCCGGATCCCGCCGCGCTGGCCGATGTCGCCATCGTTCAGGTGTACGCGGCATCAACGTATGGCTGGCGGGGTTATTTTGCGGTCCACTCCTGGATCATCTACAAAAAATCGGGCGAAACTGTCTTCACACGCTATGACGTTGTTGGATGGGGCGGGGAAGATGTGGTCCGGCGAAACTATGCGCTTCCCGATGGGCTATGGTTCGGCGCGCAACCCAAGATCTTGGTAGACCATCGGGGTGACGGCGTTGATGACATGATCAGCCAGATCGAGACGGCCATCAAAAGCTATCCTTATGCGGACACCTACCGCAGCTATCCAGGCCCCAACAGCAATACATTTATTGCATACATCGGACGGGAGGTTCCTGCGTTGAGGCTTGATCTGCCTGCCAATGCGATCGGCAAGGACTTCCGTCCGATCACTCAACTGATGGGCGTGTCGTCTTCTGGTAGCGGTTTGCAGATTTCACTGCTTGGCTTGCTCGGGCTAAGTGTTGGGCTCGAGGAAGGCGTTGAGTTCAACATTCTGGGGTTGGATTTCGGTCTCGACTTCAACAGCCCGGGACTGCGCTTGCCATTTGTCGGACGGTTGGGTTTTGACGATACGACAGTCTCGATCTCGGCAACACCTCAATAGATCGCACGTTATCCCCTGAATAACTCGGAGAAGCGGAACAGAAAAGCACCCTTGTTTTTAGCCCAAGTTTTTGAACAAACTTCGAGCTGTGGGAGTTCAGGGAGTCACTCAGCTTGCACCGGTAAGGCGACGTTCCACCAGAACATCAATTCCGGCGGACGGTTTGATCGCGCCTGCCGGGATATTTTTCCCGGCACGCCAGTCGGCTGTAGCATTGCGCTTTGATTCGCCGCTAACCAGAAAGAGCGCCTTGCGCGTTCGGCTCAGGCGTGCGGCACTCAAAGATACGCGTTGCGGTGGCGGTTTTGGGGCTTCGAATACGGCGAGCGTATCTGGCGATCCGGGCGCAGCTCCCCAGTCATGGTCAGGAAACAGGCTTGCTGTGTGTCCGTCTTCGCCAAGCCCGAGCAATACCAGGTCGAAGTCGCCGACGGTTTTGAGTGTATCAGCATAGGCCAGCGCTGCTTGAATGGCACCCAGCTCTCCGGTGATGAAGTGCACTTGCGACACGGGGATGGGTACATGTCCAAGCCAGACCTCGCCGGCCATGTGCGAGTTACGTGCCGAGTCCTCTGGCGGCAGGCAACGCTCGTCGCCAAAATAGATATGCCACGCCGCCCACTTGGTTTGAGCGATGCTTAGCTGGCGATAAATTTCACGCGGTGTGTTTCCGCCGGCGAGCACGATATGGAACTGACCGCGCTGCTCAATGGCCTGCGCAGCACTGTCCAGAATGGCTTCAATGGCGGCTTGTTGCAATGCCTGCTCATCGAGGACGGTATTCCATCGGAGATATTCAGAATCGACTTGTGTGCTGGCTTTCATTTTTCGACCCGGTCCGGCTCGGGGTTGTGCCAGCGACCGGCCGGTTTGATGAGTGCGTCAGCCTGTTCCGGCCCCCAGCTCTGGCGTCGGTAGGTATGGACGGAGGGGTGGTCATTCAGGATGGGTTCGACGACAGACCAAGCCGCTTCAACCGCGTCCTGGCGGATGAAGAGCGCCCCATTGCCGGCCATGGCATCCCCCAAAAGGCGCTCGTAAGGGGCTTCCTCTTCAGAGCGTTCGTCGACCAGATAAAGTTCACGCTGATCACCGACAAATTCCTTCCCTGCTATTTTTACGCGCGCGGCGAGGGCGACAGCGGAACTGGGAGAAATACGGAAGCGCAGATAATTGGATTGGCCGTCTTCCGGTGCTGAGTCGGAAAATAATCGCTGCGGGGGAGGCTTTAGTTGAACGATCACCTCGGCAGTTGTCTCGGTCAGATGCTTGCCGGAGCGCACGTACCACGGCACGCCCTCCCAGCGCCAGGAGTCGATGAATAGTTGTAGGGCGCAGTAGGTCTCGACATCAGAATTCGGGTCAACACCGGCTTCTTCGAGGTAGCCATCATACTGACCACGTACCATGTCTTCGGGTTTCAACGGCCGCATGGCACGGAAAACATCGGCCGTTTTGTCATGGACTGCCCCGTAACCTCTGTATGCGGGGGGCTCCATGGCGAGCAGGGCGATGATCTGGAAGATATGATTCTGAATGACATCGCGCAGACAGCCCGCCGTCTCATAAAATTTCCCTCGGTTATCAACGCCAAATTTTTCGGAAAGCGTGATCTGCACACTGGCCACGTAATTACGATTCCAGATGGGCTCCAGAAATGAATTGGCGAAACGGAAGTAAAGGATATTCATGATGGCTTCCTTTCCCAGGTAGTGATCTATACGAAAGATCGAACTTTCCGGGAAGGCAGACAAGGCGATGCGATTAAGTTCGCAGGCTGAGGCCAGATCGCGGCCGAAAGGCTTTTCTACGATAACCCGCCCATTCAGGGCGAGGCCTGAGGCGCCGAGTCCATGGATCATTGTTTCGAACATCGCCGGTGGGATGGCCAGATAGTGCGCTGGATGTTTGGCATCACCCAGCGCCTTCTTGAGTGCGGCAAAGGTTTCCGGCTCACTGTAGTTCCCGCTCACGTAACTGAGCTGGGAAAGCAGTTGACGGAGCGCCTCCGGGTCATCGATTCCGCCGTATTCCTTAATGCTGCTTGTTGCCCGTTCACGTAGCTGCGCTATATCCCACTTCGATGAGGCGACTCCGACCACCGGAACGTCAAGCTGACCACGTTTAGCCATGGCATAAAGTGCCGGAAAAATCTTTTTGTATACGAGGTCGCCGGTTACACCGAAAAGCACCAGAGCATCGGATTTTTCCCGGTGGACGTTGGACATGTTCATGCGATCTGATCTGCTCATGCCACTTAGCATTTTTATGCTCCTTCTTGCGGAAAATATCAGGAATTTGTTAGTTGCATAACCTATCCGAGCCTGTGAGGCCAGGAGTCATATCCCGACATATTAGTACAGGCAGATGAAAGAACTAAAGGGATCGCTGCGAACGAAGTTAAAAAAATATAAATAGGTTGAGTCATTTTATTCCGTGCTATCGCCCGATTCTTAGGGGTATTGATGGCCACTCCGGCTTTGCCGGGCTTTCCAGTTAGCTCATGGCACCTTTTGTGCTGTTCTCTTGCCTAATGCCCATCCTGCAGGTAACGTACTGTTGTTGATTGATTTTTTGTGCTGTCGACCGAGGCTCGGAGGGCGAAATGGATGAGAAGTCAAAGTCTTATGACATATCTGCAATAAAAGCAGAGTTGCTGACGAAGATGGGTGAGCATGCTGGAGATTATCCGGTAATGATAGAGCAGCGTATTCCGCATATTCTCGCCCGAATTGCCGAGCTTTGGGGCACAGCGGAACTTGATTCGTATCTGGAAGTTTTAATGCTCCCCGATCGGCAGGATCGCGCCGGGTTTCCGCCCGAGGTCGCCATGGAAGTGTTTCGTCTGACCAACGTGCATGCGGCTCTTGGTCTGGCGCCAAAGATAAACACTACTGGCTGGGCCGGTGTTGAAGAAAGTGCGCGGGATAAGACGACTCTAATCAAACACCGGTATTGAACAGCACACTACATTTGAGTTTGAGAGGACGACTATGCCATACGTAAATATCCGGATCACCGACGAAGACGTTACCAAGGCGCAGAAGGCGGCTCTGATTAAAGGCGTCACTACACTGCTTCAGGATGTGCTTAACAAAAATCCGGCCACAACCGTCGTTGTCATTGATGAAGTCAACACGGATAACTGGGGCATCAAGGGTGAGCAGGTTACCGAACTGAGAAAGCTGTCCAGCAACACGTGACAAAGCAATGCCAATGATGCCGCCGATGTTGCTTTGGCAGGTCATTATGGTTGTGAAATGGCCGTTGATATTAGTTGCCAGAGCCGTGTTGTTTATGAACGGTTTTTAATGTTTCCGGAGACGATCAAGCAGCCGCCCCACAAGCATTCGTTGGGTAGAATGCGCTCGAGCACGCGCGCCATGCGCGTTCCCGATGGGGCAAAGATTGCAGTGTGGTACTTGACTCCCGAGACATCCATTCCCGCTAGGGCACGCTGCAACTCCTCTGCGGTATGCCAGTGGGCACCTCGATACGCCCCTTCACCACCTTTTCTCCCCTTGGCATGATAGAGCCTGCTGTTCAGGTGGAGGAGTCCGATCACAAAGCGCGTGCGCCCGACGCGGACGATTTCGCTGATTGCCTGCGCCCAGTCGTCAACAAAGCACAAGGCGGTCATCGACACGACGCGATCAAAGTGGTTTGAGGCAAAGGGCAGGGCACAGGCGTCGGCATACATATAGATTGAAGCTGCATCCTTGCCACAGGCGTAAGCCAGCGAGGAGGCATCTACATCTGCGCCAGTAACAGTCAATCCAGATTGTTGCGCATAGCGCCGGGTAAACCAGCCCGTGCCGCAACCCACATCGAGAAGGCTCTCACCCGCTTGAGCTTGCAATAGGCGCTTGACCAGGTTGAGTTCGGTGTTGCCGATCCATTGGCCGCGCGGCGAGTCGTACCAGTTATCGTAAGTGGCGGGGTCGGGGATTGAAAAATTGTTGTTTGGCATGGGGTCTGTCAGTTAACAAGGATAGAATGATAAACAAAGCGCAGTAAAACTACACTCTTAACCTTCTCTGGTAGCCGGCGCAGCAGTGTTAGATGCCTGTTCGTCAGGCCATCAAGCAAGTTTCGGTCGTGCCGGTAATCGGTCATACTATCGCTGTGAAAACCGTTGTTTTTTTATCGATCGGAGATTCGAAATGATTCATGTAACTGTATTTGCCAAGATGAAACCCGGAATGGTTCCGCAAGCACTCGACGTGTATCGCACTTTGGTGCCCAAAGTGATGGTCAGTGAGCCCGGTTGCCTTGAGTACTCGGCGACGACCGACTATGACCTCGGTTTGGGTAACCAGGAAAAAGATCCTGACATGATTGTCGTGATCGAGCGCTGGAAGACGATTGACGACTTCAAGGCACATATCGCCGGCCCGCAGCACGTTCTTGATTTTCGCGCTTCGATCAAGGAACTTGCTGAAAAAATGACCCTCAAAATTACCGAGGATGCATTCTAAGTTTTGTTATCGCCGACCGTCCGGGCATGTAATGCTCGATGAAGCTGATCTGGACTGGGTCGGTACGACAAGCCTGGATCAGCAGAAACAATCGGCAATTGCGATGACGATTCTTTTCTGCAACGCGTTTCGACCCTGATTTTAATCGGCACGGCCGTTTCCAGCGCTGTCGTAGCGAGTCGTAATGCACGCAGATTGACAGGCTGAAACCTTCTCCCGAGGTCGCTGCATGCACGCGTATCGGATTTTCTGAAATCCGCATCAGTTATGTTGTTTGAATAGAGCGAAAATGGATTGGGGGAATTTGTATTTCAGCGCGGAACTTGGGGTGTATCGTCTGAGTGGATTCCTGTTGCTGAGTGTTATTGAAGATCCAGCCTGGCTGGCTTTGATTTTTTGTTAACAACCAAAGTGCACTGAAGTTCGCTCTACTTTAAAGAATGACACCGGTACGATGAACAGTCCTTTTTCACTCCACGATTTTATTCGGGGCCTGCCCAAGGCCGAGTTGCATTTACACATTGAAGGTTCGCTGGAGCCTGAGCTGATGTTCGCACTGGCCCAGCGCAACCAGGTGGCGCTGCCCTATGCCTCTGTGAATGAGGTGCGTGAGGCATATGATTTCAGTGATCTGCAGTCGTTTCTCGATCTGTACTATGCCGGAGCGGCGGTGCTGCAAACCGAGCAGGATTTCTACGAACTGACGATGGCGTATGTGCAGCGTGCGCTGGCGGATACGGTGCGCCATGTCGAATTGTTCTTTGATCCGCAAACTCACACGGCACGCGGCATTTCAATGCAAACGGTGTTTGCCGGCATTGCGCGCGCCTTGCGTCAGGCACGTGCGGAAAACGAATTTTCCGGCACCATGATTCTTTGTTTTCTGCGTCATTTGAGTGAAGAGGATGCCTTCGCTACGCTGGAAGCCGCGCTGCCATTGCGTGACGACTATGCGGATCTGTGGAATGCTGTGGGGCTGGACTCCGGCGAAGTTGGCAACCCGCCGGAAAAATTCGCCCGTGTCTTTGCCCGTGCGCGTGAATCCGGTTTCCATGTGGTTGCTCACGCCGGGGAAGAAGGGCCGCCAGCCTATATCCAGAGTGCGCTGGATGTTCTCCGTGCTGAACGTATTGATCACGGTGTGCGGGCAGAAGAAGATCCGCTGTTGATGCAACGCCTGGTGGAGAGCCGGGTACCACTGACCGTTTGCCCCTTGTCCAACCTGAAACTGTGCGTCGTGAAGGATTTGCGGGAACACAATCTAGCAAGAATGCTGCGCGCAGGCGTATGCGTGACCATCAATTCGGATGACCCGGCCTATTTTGGGGGTTACATCAATAGCAATTTCATGGCCAGCGCAGATGCGTTGCAACTGAGCCGCGAGGATTTGGTACAACTGGCAAGGAACAGCTTTACGGCTTCTTTTGCCAGTACAGATAAAATACAAGTCTGGCTGAACGAATTAGAGGATTATCAGATCACTCACCAGAGTGCCGCCTGATGACAACACCCGGAAAGTGAGCCAACGTTTATTATGACTGCGAGTCAGGATACGATGGCCGATAAGGTCGGCCAAGCGCTTTATGCACAGCGTTTCCAGATGCTGGAGGACATCGCCCGCGAGTTGGCCGGTGTCGTCGTTTTCCCAACATCCTTTGACGCTGCCATACGTCTGCGTAAGGAGTTGCAGAATCCGGATATGCCCATTTTGCGTATTGCCAAGGTTGTCGGTCTTGAGCCCTTGGTCGCCTCCAGGCTGATTCTCATGGCCAACTCCGTTCTTTACAGCCCTGACGGTTCACCGGCCCGGGATCTTCAGGCCGTGATTAGTCGCCTTGGTGTTGATCTGGTGCGCACTACAGCGCTGGCTATCGCCATGAACCAACTTCTGCGTGCCAAGGAAATGGCCGTATTCAGTGATCTGACGCAGGTGCTCTGGGAGCATTCACTTAAAACTGCAGCGGCCACCCGTATCCTGGCGCGTACCTACACCCGCATCAATCCGGATGAGGCCTTGCTGGTCGGGCTGGTACACGATCTTGGGGCGTTTTATATGCTGTACCGGGCCGCTCAGTACCCCGAGTTACGGGTTCGTCCGGACACCGTCAAACACCTTATTATTCAGTGGCACGAAGGCATCGGAGTCACTCTGCTCAAGGCGCTAGGCATGACCGAGGACGTTGTTGAAGCGGCCATCGATCACGACCAGATCCGGGTTTCGCCGGAACCGTTGCGCTCACTGGCCGATATCCTTTACGTGGGCAACATACTCGCTGGTGCCAGCTATGAATGGGTAAATCAGGACATTGATCCGGCGTCCGGCGGGCCAGGCCTTGTCCATCAGAAATATGCCGAGCTCCTGCCTCAAATCGAGGCTGACGCAAAGGAAATGCAGGCCGTATTCGCCTGATCACAAGACCGATTCTGGAGATTTTATGGGACCAAACACTACAACCACAGAGTATGCTGAAATCGAACCATCACGTGACGAAATCGATGCGCTTGTCGAACCTGTCCTGGTTGAATTTGGTGCGCCTTGGTGCGAGCATTGTCAGGCAGCCCAACCCTTGATCGCCACAGCCATTGACGGCCATCCCCAAGTGCGGCGGATCAAGGTTGAAGACGGCCCGGGCCGCCCGCTGGGGCGTTCATTCCGTGTAAAACTCTGGCCCACGCTTATTTTTATGCGTCAGGGCAAGGAGATTGAACGTCTGGTGCGCCCTGATGATTCAGGTGCGATTGCACAGGCGCTCGCCTTGATTGAAAGCGCGCCATAACCCGTCCGGGCGGGTTCTCCGCCGAGTCACAACAGGCTTGATTCACCACGGCGGTTGTTGCGCCAGGCTTGGCGTTGCCGTTCGTTGAGGAAAGTCCAGGCAACGATCCGGCTTTTCTTTTGCCCTTGCGCCATCTCGATTGTGCAGTTGTCCTGTACGCCGTTGTTCTTCAGCGCACGATACACTGCCGGCAGGTTCGATGCCTTTGAAACCAGGGTTGTGAACCACAGGCAACTGTTCTGAATCAATGTGCTTTCCGCAATCATGCGGCCGATAAAACCTTCTTCGCCGCCGGTGCAACAGAGTTCGGCGCTCTGCCCACCAAAATTAAGCACCGGCGATTCTTCACCCGGCGTTGCTTTGCCCAGGTTCTGCCATTTGCGTTCGGTGCTGGCTCTAGCCTTCTCCATTGAAGCATGAAAAGGCGGGTTGCTCATAACCAGATCGAACAACTCATCGCTGTGCAGCACGCCTTTGAATATGGTATTGCGCGAGTTTTGCAAGCGCAACTCGATGGCGTTGCGGTGCCCGCTGTTAGCGTCGGCCGTAGCCCGGGCACAGGCCAGTGCGGTACGGTCGATGTCGCTGCCGACAAAGTGCCAGCCGTATTCGCTATGGCCAATCAGCGGGTAGATGCAGTTGGCACCCACGCCAATATCCAGTACCCGGATGGTTTCGCCGTAGGGGATGGTGCCCCCGTTACTCAGTGCCAACAGGTCGGCGAGGTGGTGCAGGTAATCTGCCCGCCCGGGGATCGGCGGGCATAGATACTGCGCCGGAAGATTCCAGCCCGTAACGCCGTACATCTGCTTGAGCAGGGTGCTGTTGAGCGCTCTTACTGCTTCGGGATTGGCAAAGTCGATGGATTCGTTGCCGTAGGCATTCACCGAAACAAAAGCGGCCAGTTCCGGGCTGCATTCGATGAGTTGCTTGAAGTCATAGCGGCCAGCGTGCTTGTTGCGTGGATGCAGGTTGGCCTTCTCGGCCGGTGCGGTGCGTGGGGCTGTGTTGACGAAGATTTTAGCGGTTGGTTTTTTTTGCATGAGATGTCGATTTTTACGGTGCGGTCCGCATTGTCCCATAACGCTAAGGTTCGCAGCGGAAAGGCAGGTGATCCGCCGCCTCGTTGCGATACGCTGTAACTGCGCCACCCTGGCGCTCAAGATGCTGGCCGATCAATTGGCGCATTGCCGGATCGGCAATCCAGTGCATTGAGTGCACCAG
>JBBRDR010000077.1:0-13882 GCA_038203745.1 Burkholderiales bacterium
CAAAGGAAAGCTTTATTTAATTCCGGTACCTCTCGGCCAAACGCCGGTAGGTGTCGTTTTGCCACAACCCGTCCAAGATTGCGCGAAGCTGCTAAAGCACTTTATTGCAGAGAACGCCAAATCGGCACGTGCTTTTCTCAAGTCACTACCAAATGAAACGCCTCTGCAACAAATCGAGATTCAAGAACTTAATGAACACACGCCTTCAACTTCGCTTCCTGAATTACTGGCACCCTTGCTTGGGGGAATCGATGTTGGTCTGATTTCCGAAGCAGGCTGCCCTGCTGTCGCAGATCCCGGCGCCACTCTGGTGGCTTTGGCGCACGATGCCGGAATCCAGGTTCTACCCCTGATTGGCCCTTCCTCAATTCTATTAGCTTTGATGGGCTCGGGGCTGTCAGGCCAGAATTTCGCTTTTCATGGGTATCTGCCAGCTAAGGAAGACCTGCGCCAGAAAAAACTTCGGGAACTGGAAAAGGACTCGCGACAGGAGAAAAGGGCGCAGATCTTCATTGAAACGCCCTACCGTAATCAGAAGATGCTCGAAACCCTGATCAGCGCCTGCGCTCCGAATACAAAGATTTGTATCGCGACTGACCTGACACTAAACAGCGAGAGCATCATGACCCGTTCAACGGCAGAATGGCGCCTCCACAGATTGCCAGACATCGACCGCCGGCCGACGGTTTTTCTACTTCAGGCCTAATAAAAAGGACTTAACGAAGAACGGCCCGGTCACTACCCAACAAACGGAAAGCCATGCTTTGTCCCATCTCTGCTCCTAGACGTTTGGCAAAACGCTCTGCGATATTCTCTTTGACCGAGTAATCGAGGACGGTTTCAGCCTTGATTACGTCTCTGGAGACAGAATCAACTGTACCGAAATCATCAGCAAGTCCTAAGCGAATACTTTGGCTACCTGTCCACATCAACCCGGAGAACATTTCGGGAGTTTCTTTAAGGCGCTTCCCGCGCCCCAGACGAACAACTTCAATAAACTGCCGATGTATCTCACCAAGTAACACTTGGGCATGCTCCTTCTGCTTTTCGTCTTGCGGTGAGAAGGGGTCAAGGAAGCCTTTATTAACACCTGCTGTTAGCAAACGCCGCTCGATGCCCAATTTATCCATAGTGCCGGTAAAGCCGAAACCGTCCATCAGCACACCGATGGAACCGACAATGCTGGCTTTATCGACAAAGATTTTGTCGGCAGCTGAGGCGATGTAATAACCGCCGGACGCACAGAGATCTTCAACCACAACATAAAGAGGAATCTCAGGATGCTTGGTACGCAATCGGCGAATTTCGTCATAGACGATACCCGATTGCACTGGACTACCGCCCGGGCTGTTGATACGCATGATGATGCCAGCGGTGCCCTTGTCTTCAAATGCAGACTGCAGAGCACCATTGATTTTTTCCGCACTCGCTTCGCCGCTGGCCTCAATTGTTCCGCGTATATTAATCAGCGCCGTATGTTTGCTGTCCGTCAGCTTCTCGGAGCCACCCCAATCGAGAACCAGAACCAGCACGGCAATCAGGTACGTAAGTATGGCGAGTTTGAAGAAAATACCCCAACGCCGTTTGGCTTTTTGCTCTTTCAGAGAGGCAAAGGCAATCTTTTCCAGCAGCTGTCGTTCCCATTGCGGGTCGTTATTAGGAGTTTCCACAATTCATACTCAGTAAAGGTGATCTATTCAGAAGCGGTTATCAACTATAGGACAACTCTCCTCTCCTATAGTCTTGCGGCTCAAGTATAACTTGGAATGATTAAAACTAGCTGGCTAGCTCAAGCGAACATCAATAGGCGTGAATGCGCAGCCATTCCGCCAACTCCGCAATATTGTGCAAACAAGCGAGCGGCTTCAAGGAATCAAGCGCCTTGACCGAATGTGCACCATAAGTAACCGCCAATCCGGCTACTCCAGCATTGATGGCCATCTGCAGATCATGTGTTGTGTCGCCAATCATCAATACCCGCTCCGGCGGCACCGTAAATTCCTCCATCAACTCTTCCAACATCTGGGGGTGAGGTTTTGAAAAACACTCGTCAGCACAGCGTGACGCTGGGAAATAGGTGCCGAGTCCACTATTAACCAAAGCCCGATTCAGCCCTATTCGGCTTTTCCCGGTCGCTACCCCCAGCAAAAAATTCGCAGAGTGGAGTTCGGCGATCAACTCGAATGCCCCATCAAACAGATTCAGTTCATGGTCATGCGACAGGTAGTGATACCTATAACGTTCGATCATCATCGGGAATCGATCTTCCGAAAGATTAGGCGCAGAGTGGCGTAAAGCTTCAGCCAACCCAAGGCCAATTACCTGACGAGCGTGTTCACCCGACGGCTCGGGCAGATCCAGATCACGGCAGGCGGCTTGTACTGCCACTACGATTGCCTTGGTTGAATCAAGTAGCGTGCCATCCCAGTCAAAAACTAGAAGGTCAAATCTTTTGGCCATAGTCCTGTTTTTCTTTTGTTGAAATATTTTTCAAAAACGTTCCAAGGGCATCAGGTAATGGTGCTTCCAGCGTCATTTCTTCTCCACTGATTGGATGCGAAAATTTAATTTTCCAAGCATGGAGGAACATTCGCTTCAGTCCTTCCTTGGGTAATGACTTGTTAAGGGCAAATTCACCATATTTTTCATCACCAGCGATCGGGAAACCGAGATGGGCACAATGCACTCGAATCTGGTGGGTACGTCCGGACTTGAGTTCGGCCTCGAGCAGGCTGAACTGTTCCCAACGTGCAACCAGTCGAAACACGGTATGGGCTGTTTTTCCTTCATCAGAAACACGGACGCGCCTCTCACCAGACTCCAGCAAATATTTGAGCAGCGGGAGTTTGACGTTACGCACAGGGTCCATCCAGCGCCCCTTGACCAAAACCAGATAGCGCTTGTCAATTCCTTTGCTGCTTTCGCCTAAGCCACCTTTTCGGAACATGTCGTGCAACACAACGAGTGCTGAGCGTTTCTTGCCAATCAGCAACAATCCTGATGTTTCACGATCCAGCCGGTGTGCCAGTTCTAGGAAACGCGACTGAGGGCGCTGCCGCCGCAACGCCTCAATAACGCCAAAGCTGACGCCACTGCCACCATGAACAGCAATCCCTGAAGGCTTGTCCACCACCAACATAGCCTCGTCTTCATAGACAATGGGCAGTTCGGCCTTAATCTCCGCACCGGCAACGATTTCTTCTTCCCGCTGAGCAACACGAATCGGAGGAATACGTAGTACATCGCCAATTTGTAGACGATACGAAACATCTTCACGCTTTTTATTGACCCGTATTTCGCCACTGCGAACAATACGGTAGACGTGGCTTTTCGGCACGCCTTTGCAGATTTTTAGCAGAAAATTGTCGAGGCGTTGCCCCTCCTCGTCTTCGCTAATGATGGTCTGTGTTACAGAGTTTTTGCTTACTTCGGCCATTTTGAATATACTGGACTTGATTTGCGTCTTGGATTGAAAGAGGCGATGACCCGTTAGACCGTCGAGCGGCGCCGATTCTTATGAAATTGCGACGCACTTTCCGGCAGGCATCAGCCGCCTCTCTTGCACCGATCTGTGCAAGATCAAACCGCGCAAATCACCTGGTTAAGTACGCTCACCAAAAGTAGCGATACTACTTGATTTGCGCGCGCCTGACACGTTCGGATCGCCCCAAGCAGATTCCCGTACCTTGATTTTTCAGGGTTCGAAGAAAAATAGATTCAGCGAAATTTTTATTAGTTGCTATACCGGAAAGCCCATGAAGCGTTCTTCTCTCAACTAATTCGTCGCTGCCTGCACAAGGCGCTCCCCAAGTAATTGCGCGCGGGAGCCCATTATATGAAACGCATGCTTTTTAACGCGACACAGGCCGAAGAACTTCGTGTCGCCATTGTTGATGGTCAAAAACTAGTTGATCTCGACATTGAATCGGCCGCCAAGGAACAAAAGAAGAGCAACATTTACAAGGCGGTTATTACCCGCATCGAGCCCAGTCTCGAAGCAGCCTTTGTAGATTACGGTGCCGAACGGCATGGCTTTCTTCCCTTTAAGGAAGTCTCCCGCGCTTTTTTTCAACCGGGTGTCGATGCTAGTCGGGCAACCATCAAGGAAGCTCTGCGTGAAGGCCAGGAGCTGATCGTTCAAGTCGACAAGGACGAGCGCGGAAACAAAGGTGCCGCTCTGACGACTTTTGTCAGTCTGGCCGGTCGTTACCTTGTTTTGATGCCTAATAACCCGAGGGGTGGTGGTGTATCCCGCCGTGTCGAGGGGGATGAACGCGCTGAATTGCGTGACGTGATGGATCAGTTGCAGGTACCGCAGGGCATGAGCCTGATTGCCCGCACTGCGGCTATTGGACGCAACGAAGAAGAACTTCAGTGGGATCTCAATTACCTGATGCAGTTGTGGAAGGCCATAGACGGCGCAGCCAATCAACAAAAAGGCGCTTTTCTTATTTATCAGGAAGGCAGTCTGGTCATTCGCGCCATTCGTGACTACTTCCAGCCCGATATTGGTGAAATACTGATTGATACGGACGACGTTTTTGAGCAGGCCAGCCAGTTCATGGCGCATGTCATGCCCGCGACCGTCAACCGCATTAAACGCTATCGCGATGATGTACCACTCTTTTCGCGCTTCCAAATTGAACATCAGATCGAGTCAGCGTATTCACGTCAGGTCACCCTGCCCTCAGGCGGTGCAATTGTCATTGACCATACCGAGGCCTTGGTTTCGGTTGACGTTAATTCCGGTCGTTCGACTCGCGGTGCCGATATTGAAGAAACCGCTTTCAAGACCAACCTGGAAGCAGCCGAAGAAGTTGCCCGTCAATTGCGACTACGCGACCTAGGCGGGTTGATTATCATTGACTTCATCGACATGGAAAGCCAGCGTAATCAGCGCGAAGTTGAAAACCGCTTGCGCGATGGTTTGCGCCTTGATCGCGCCCGTGTACAGACCGGAAAAATCAGCCGTTTTGGTTTAATGGAACTGTCGCGTCAGCGACTGCGCCCTGCACTGGCTGAGACCAGCTATATACCCTGTCCGCGTTGTACCGGTACAGGACACATCCGCAGTGCCGAATCGGCTGCGTTGCATATTCTGCGCATCCTCGAAGAAGAGGCGATGAAAGACAATACCGCCGCCGTCCATACACAAGTACCTGTTGATGTTGCCACTTTCCTGCTTAACGAGAAACGTCCTGATATTCATGCCATTGAATTACGGCACAAAGTCAACATCCTGTTGATCCCCAACGTTCATCTGGAAACGCCGCAACACAGCATTGTTCGTCTGCGGCACGACGAAATGAATCTGGACGATGTGCAACAGCTTTCATACAGGATGGTTGATGTGCCATCTGAAGAGGCCTCCAAGCTGGCTTCAGCCGCTGCTGAAGCCAAGGTGCCCCGTCAGGAAGCAGCAATCAAAGGTATTACGCCGGCGCAACCGGCACCTATCGTTGCTGAGAAAGTCAAAGCAACGGTCAAGGTCGAAAGTGGATTTTTTGCCAGGATTATGTCGTGGTTTAGTGCAAGCCCTGAACCCGTACCCACGCCCAAGCCTGAAAGAAAACCCCGCGCTAACATGCAACGTGACGGGCGCCGTGGTGGGCGTAACACTAGTAATCGACGCGACGAAGAACGTGATGGACATGAGCCACGTGGAAATCGTGAGTTAAAAGAACCGCGCGAACCACGCCAGGGTCAGGCCCAAGTCGCAACTCGTGATGAGAACCAGAAACCTCGCGAAGCCAAAGAGCCGCGTGAGCCGCGACGACAGCGTGGCGAGCCGCGCCCGGAACGTAAGGAGCAGGCAGCAACGCCCATCGCCGAAGCCAAAACAAGCGTTCCGGTTAATGCTGAAACCATTGAGAAAATTGCAGAAGATGGTAGCGGTTCACGTCGCCGCGGGCGTCGCGGTGGGCGTCGGGATCGTGGGGAACGGAGCGAGAACCCAGTTCAAACACAGGACGACGCGCTAGCGATTCCTTTTGCCGTTTCTGATGTGGCTACCACTGAGATGGTGACGGAAACCGTTGCAGAAACTTTTGTAGTGCCGGTGCAAGACGAGTCAATAAATCAAGTCGCTTCTACTACGGTGACTGCAGTTGTATTCGATGAGCCGGCGACACCGGCGATAGTCGCAGTGCTGGTGTCTGAGCCGGTTATCACACCCGAAGTCGTCAATGTGCCTGAAGTAGCCCTTACGGAAGTCGTTTCTGCACCGGTATTTGTTGAGTCTGTAGCAGTTGTTCCTGTTGAAGAGCGCAAAGCCGAGTTGTTCGCCATCGCGCCAACGCCGGTCGTTGTCACTGTACCTTTTGTTGACATCGAAAAAGCACTGGAGGAAAACGGCTTGGTAATGGTTGAAACGAGTGGTGAAAAAGCCAAATTGTGGCAACCTGACGTGTCGACAATTGAAGCTTCGCCAACGCCACGCCGCAAACGCACAGTTGTCGTCGCAGCGCCGGATGAGCCCTTAGTGATGGTAGAAACAAACCGGCACGTTTGAACCGCTAATTAAGATGTAGTAATAAAAACGGAGCGCAACACGCTCCGTTTTTTTCGACTTTATTTTTTCACTTACTTTTCTAAACAGGCCCTTGTAGCGAAACGTTTTAGAATTTCGTCTATCAGACCATTGGTCGCATCTTCAACCATGTCGAGCACCAAGTCGAACCCCTGACCCAATCCATAGTAGGGATCAGGCACCTCGTCATCATCAAAGTGTTTTGCGTAGTCCATAAACAAGCCAAGACGGTCGTATTGACTTGATGGACAAATGAGACGCAGTGATTCCAGGCTATTTCGATCCATGGCGAGAATCAGATCAAAATACTCCATATCCAGGACGGCGATTTTACGTGCACGAATGCGGGAAAGATCATAACCACGCTTCGCTGCCGCCTGTTGACTGCGCTGATCGGGAGCTTCTCCAGCATGATAGCCGTGTGTACCTGCCGAATCGGTCTCAACTCTGTTCACAAGTCTCTTTTCATGCAATTTATGGCGAAACACGCCTTCAGCCGTTGGTGAACGGCAGATATTTCCCATGCATACGAAAAGCACTCTAATCATTCAATTAGCTTCCATTCATGGATTAACTCTTTGGACGACATATTTCTAAAATTCACCAAGACAAGACAGTTAAGTTGCTAGTTCGTTTAAAGCGGACTGTCGTGATTTCCTGCACCAAACAGCAGCTCCTTGATACGGAATAACTCGTCGCGTGATCCCGCCGCCTTTTCAAATTCCAGATTTCTGGCGTGATCGGTCATTGTTTTTTCCAGAATTTTTAATTCTCTGGTTAATTGTTTCTCATTCATAGCCTCATAGCTGGCGCGCTCCTGGGCTACTTTGAGTTCGCGATGAGCAATTCCAGAATCATAAACCCCATCAATAATATCCTTGATGCGCTTTGTAACGCCTTTCGGAGTTATGCCATGAGTTTCGTTGTATTTAACCTGTTTATCGCGTCACCGATCGGTTTCTGCAATAGCCCGCCGCATCGAGTCTGTTATGCGGTCAGCGTATAGAATAGCCGTGCCGTTTATATGGCGTGCAGCCCGACCAATGGTCTGAATCAATGAACGTTCGGAACGCAGGAAGCCTTCCTTGTCAGCATCAAGAATAGCAACCAAAGAAACTTCTGGAATATCGAGACCCTCGCGCAACAGATTGATGCCAACCAGTACATCAAATTTACCGAGACGGAGATCACGAATAATTTCTACCCGTTCGACCGTATCAATATCCGAGTGCAAGTAACGCACACGCACACCGTGTTCGCCAAGATAATCGGTCAACTCCTCAGACAAGCGCTTGGTGAGCGTCGTTACTAAAACCCGCTCACCCTGAGACAGTCGTAACTTGATCTCGGACAGCAAATCGTCAATTTGTGTTGATGCCGGGCGAACGATTATCACTGGATCAACCAGCCCGGTCGGACGTACAACCTGTTCGACGACCTGCCCCTGATGGTTTTTTTCGTATTCTGAAGGTGTTGCGGAAACAAAAATTGTCTGACGTAACAACGCTTCATATTCTTCAAACTTGAGAGGGCGATTATCCAGTGCTGACGGCAGACGGAATCCATAATTGACCAGATTCTCCTTACGCGAACGATCCCCCTTATACATGGCACCGACTTGCGGAATCGATACGTGCGATTCGTCTACGAACATCAGTGCATCAGGTGACAAGTAATCAATCAACGTCGGTGGTGGTTCACCCGCAGCACGCCCGGACAAATAGCGCGAATAGTTCTCAATCCCTTTACAGAAGCCCAGTTGATCAAGCATCTCCAGATCAAAGCGGGTGCGTTGGTCAATGCGCTGCGCTTCAACCAGCCTGTTTTCTTTGTGGAAGTACTCAACCCGTTCGCGTAATTCGGATTTTATGGCTTCTACAGCACGTAATATCGTTGCGCGGGGAGTTACATAGTGCGACGAGGGAAATACGGTAAAGCGAGTAAGTTTGTGCTGCAAGTGACCGGTCAGCGGGTCAAACAACTGCAAACCATCAATCTCGTCATCAAAAAGAGAAATACGAATCGCCTGCTCAGCATGTTCAGCGGGAAAAACATCGATGATGTCTCCACGCACACGAAATGTTCCGCGATGAAAATCGATTTCGTTACGTTCATACTGCATCTCAACAAGACGTTTTATTACTTCACGTTGCCCCATTCGATCACCGATACGCATGCTCAGAATCATCTTGTGATACTCGTCGCGGTCACCAATGCCGTAAATACAGGACACTGTGGCAACGATAATGCAGTCACGCCGTTCAAGCAGGCTTTTGGTTGCTGAAAGCCGCATCTGCTCGATGTGTTCGTTGATCGCCGAATCTTTCTCTATAAATAGGTCACGCGCCGGAACGTAGGCCTCCGGTTGGTAATAGTCGTAGTAGGATACGAAATACTCGACTGCGTTTTCAGGAAAGAACTCCCGGAACTCCGAATACAACTGGGCAGCTAAAGTCTTGTTAGGGGCCAGCACAAGTGCCGGACGGCCGCTACGTGCAATCACCTGGGCCATGGTGTAGGTTTTACCCGAACCGGTTACTCCTAGTAGCGTTTGAAAGGATAGTCCATCCTCCAGTCCTTCGAGCAGTTTTATGATTGCTTCTGGCTGGTCGCCTGCAGGTGAAAAAGGTTGATAAAGGCGAAAAGGGCTACCCTCGAAATTTACAAATGAAGGCGTTTGCGAAGCTGGAATTGAATTCACCATGATAGAATTCTACGTTGATTTTCTTCTGACGGTCGCTAACTCTTTTACTGGGCCGATGGTCAAGCAGACAACCGATCCATTTTTTGCACCTGTGATTATCACCATATTGACCGAAATTTTTAGGGACTATTTATGACCTCTTCGATCTTCTCCGCAGTTGAGATGGCTCCACGAGATCCAATTCTCGGCCTGAATGAAGCTTATAACGCTGATTCGCGTTCAACCAAAGTCAACCTCGGTGTAGGGGTCTACTTTGACGACAATGGTAAGATACCTCTTCTTGGCGCTGTCAAAGTGGCTGAGAAAGCACGTCTGGAAGCCATGCCGCCGCGTGGCTACCAGCCCATTGAAGGCCTTGCCGCTTACAATCAGGCTGTTCAGGGACTACTTTTCGGCAAAGAATCCCCACTGACCGCCGAAGGTCGAGTGGTTACCGCCGAAACGCTCGGTGGAACCGGCGCACTCAAGGTCGGCGCAGACTACCTGAAGCGTCTTTCGCCCAATGCCACGGTGTACATCAGCGATCCGAGTTGGGAAAACCATCGCGCCCTGTTTGAGTCCGCAGGATTCAATGTTGAAAATTATCCTTATTACGATGCAACGACCCGTGGCGTGAATTTTGATGCCATGAAGGCCAAGCTCAATACGCTGCCTGCCAGTTCAATCATTATTCTGCACGCCTGCTGCCATAACCCGACCGGTGCCGACCTCACGGAAGCGCAATGGCGCGAAACGATTGAAGTCATTCGTGCGCGTGGTCTGGTCGCCTTCATTGACATGGCCTATCAGGGTTTCGCCGACAGCATTACTGAAGATGCGCTGGCGCTCAACTTGTTTGTCGCCTCTGGCCTGCAGTTCTTCGTCGCAAGTTCGTTCTCGAAGTCGTTTTCGCTATACGGTGAACGCGTAGGTGCGCTTTCCATCGTCACGGCCTCAAAGGACGAGGCCGCACGAGTCATGTCGCAAATCAAGCGTGTTGTCCGCACCAACTATTCCAACCCACCGACTCATGGAGGTGCCATCGTGGCGGCTGTACTGGCCAATCCGGAGCTGCGTCAGATGTGGGAAGACGAATTGTGCGGCATGCGTGATCGCATTCGCATCATGCGCAGCAGTCTGGTTGATAAACTCAAGGCAAAAGGGACTGCTCAGGACTTTTCCTTCATTATCAAACAGCGCGGTATGTTCTCTTACACGGGTCTTTCTGCAGAACAGGTAGCACGCATGCAAAGCGAGTTTGGCATTTATGCTGTCAGTACCGGCCGAATCTGTCTGGCCGCACTGAACACCAAAAATGTTGACTATGTTGCGGATGCCATAGCCACTGTTCTTTGATCTGTTTCAGCAGTCGAATGAAAAACGCCGGCAATCGCCGCCGTTTTTCATTGAAATATGGATACTTAGCTTCTCCCGACCTGCACAACGGGAATCTTGAGCGGACCACTAATGGAAATAGGCACACGCGACTGGTTGACCGTTCCGCGCATTTGCAATTCCATCTTCCCATTAAGCTTGAGATCTTTGCTGACTTCAATAGACCCCGAAGATTGCATCAGACCGGAGCTCAGAATCAACCCCATAAACTGATAGTTTGTTGGCGTCAATTTTATCTTTCCGGAAAGTTGTTCAAAAACAGTCGCACCTCCTTGTACGGGCGTTCTGGAAACACGTCGCACCGCCTCAGCCAAGTCAATTCCTCGAATACTCCCCCTGTGCATCGTAAACTCGCCATCAGCATCAATGGCGTTGAAAATCGTAGCCCAGGTATTGGCAGTCGTCGAAAAACGTAATTTCCCGGCTGTTTCCCCAGTAAATTGTTGACCGATACCCAAAGCATCCCCCAACCGACTGGCATTAACTCGTTCAAAGACTATTTCGCCAGAAATGGTCGGTTTGGTATTGGCTTGCAGGACAGCAACACCTTTAATTAAACCGTCAAAAAGACGCAACTCCATTGACCGGATCGTGAACGCCCCGTTCTCAAGACTTCCATTCAGATTTACCGAGTCAAATAAAAAGGGAGAACCTTGTGTAGGGTGCCAGCCAAAGCCTTCCAGCGTCACATCCAGCCTTTGTGCCACTGGTTTGGCCTCAAGGCTGATGCTTCGATCCGCAGATTGCAATGACAGAGACAGGAACAAACCATTCACAGATAGTTTAGCCTCACCCTCCATTCCGGAAAAACCAAGCCCGCTAAACATTACTTCCGCTTTTTCAAAGCGGATATGTTCTACTCCCGCGCTTGAAGAAGGATTGGCCGCTGCTGAGAAAACACTTGGCAAACCGGCAATTAATTCTGCGGGGAGTATCAAACCACTCAGCACCACATCACGATAGATTATCTTTGAGGCCATGAGTGTGCTGAAAACTGGCTGCAATCGCATTTCAGCAATTCGAATCTCATCCCTACCCTTGCCAATACGCACATTACCAAGCAGTAAACCGGGCTTGGGATAGACGTTGACCTGCATCGATCCAATTTTGACAGGCCTTCCGCTCACCTTGGTGAAAGCAGTTTCAACCCTGGGCAAATAACTGTCATAAGGGAAAAAATTAAGTGCCAATATCGCAAGGGCAAAGAATCCAACAATCAATGAAATTGCCATTCCGGGCCACCCCATTTTTTGACGCCGCCCTCGTCGTATCGGCTTGATCGAAACAGAATCTGTTTCCTTCCAACTCGAAATTGAGAGAAGCGCTTTAATTTTTTCAGTGAAAGATGGACCAAGTGCTTCGCTATTCGTCGATTGCTGTTTTGACCCTTCTTTCTCAACGGGCTGAGCGGGAACAGCCGGAAAGTCATTATTGGGAAAACCCAAAGAATACTTTGGCGCAAGAGAGAATTGCGATACCGACATATCGCTGTGTATCGGTGCCGGGAATACAGAGTGCACGAATGAACGGTTCTCAGGCGTAGGGGGCGGCGGCGTAGGTGGAAAATCCTTGGTCGCAGGTAAAGAGAATTGGGATATTTGTTCAATTGCCGCTGCGCGTATCTCTTGGGCAACTTTTTTACTTTCAGCCCAGATTGAATCCTGCTCTATCCGCAACTCAATAAAGCCGCCTTTTTCCAGTTCAAGTAACGCGTTTTCAGTGAGTTGAGGATTACCGGTTTTGGCATTCAAATCACCAACCGTCGAATGTCCGTCGACAAGAATCAGCACCATGCGAACGTTTCGTTGCAGGACTCGTGTGCGCTGACGCATCGCCCCATCACCTGAGGCCGTTTTGAAGTAGATTAAATCAGAGTCCATTTGCTGGCATTTTGTTGACGAAAGGTCCGTGAGTGTCTAGAATGCGCGCTTCGCTGTTCCTCGATAGCTCAGTTGGTAGAGCGCCGGACTGTTAATCCGTAGGTCCCTGGTTCGAGCCCAGGTCGGGGAGCCAACAAATTTAAAGCCTCGCAGGTTATTTGACTTGCGGGGTTTTTTTTGACTTGGCATAAGCTCAGAGAATCTGGCATAACTGTCCGTGAAATCATGACTTGAAACTGTCTCCTGAGTTGATTCTCGCATCATATGTTGGTTTCACCAAGAGGGTCGCAATTCTTTTGCCGCTACTCTTTCCGACACGATGTTACTCCTTGCTGGCAGACAGTCAGCGTGATGTCCTTCGCTAAGCGATAGGATTCAGGTTCAAATCAGATCAACAACCAGCTTGGCGAGCAGGCTTAGCACCAAAATCAGGAACAAACGCCGCAGCCAGTGATTCCCGCCTTTCATGGCTAAGAGACTGCCGGCAATGGCTCCTGAGATCATTGCGGCAACCATAGGGATGGCGAGATCGAACATCACCAGCCCCGCCGGTATAAAGTAGGTCAACGCCCCCAGATTGGTCGACACATTTACAACTTTGGCACAAGCGGTTGCACGCAAGAAGTCAAAATGAAATATTCGGACAAACAGGAAGATCAGGAAGCTTCCCGCGCCTGGCCCGAAAAAACCTTCATAAAACCCAATTGCCGTACCAATCAGCAAACCACGGATCAGATCACCCCGGCTAATCGGAATATGCGCATCCTGCTTACCAAAATTTGGTTTTAACCAGGTGTATACAAGCATAATGATCAGCAAAAAAACGACGAAGGGTTTAACCCATGTACTCGGCAGAATAGCAATTGTCCGCGCGCCGAAATGTGCGCCAGCAAATGCGGGCAGGGAGGCCATGATGACCAGCTTCCAAGGCAGTTTAATCCGGCGTGCATATTGGACAGATGCACTGGCTAACCCTGTGACCCCAGCGCATTTTTCGGTGGCCAGCAAGGTTGCGGGAGTAGCACCAGGAAAAAGTGCGAACATGCCCGGAATCAGTACTAGCCCCCCGCCGCCAACTGATGCGTTAGCGTGGCCGCGACAAATGTCAGTGGCAACAGAATGTACATTTCGGTGATCATGTTGCAGACACTCTGTTTGATTAAAGCCAGTTCAGGCTAAATTATTCCCACTCAATAACTACGTATATCTTTTCTTTCTTAGTTTCAATAGCTTACACAACTCACGATGACCCTGTGTAACTTTCGCGTAACACAAAAAAATCCAAGCTCAATACAGATAATTGCTTTCCCTTAATTTTCAACGTCCTAAAATGGCACAACTTACACGATGTGCAAAGCGTTTCTATCAGCGCAACGTTCCTTTAACGCTACCAAT
>JBBRDR010000078.1:0-13867 GCA_038203745.1 Burkholderiales bacterium
ATTCACCATCCCGGCGTTGAGCAGACGACGGATACGACCGGGCATGTGTGGGATGAAACCCTGGCCGAATACAACAATCCGTTGCCCCGCTGGTGGATGTGGCTGTACTACGGCACCGTGGTTTTCGCACTGATCTATGTAGCACTGTATCCGGCTCTGGGTAATTTCCCGGGCCTGTTCAAGTGGTCAACTGCCGGGGAGCACCAGAAAGAAGTTGAAAAGGTCAATGCCCAGGTCAAGCCGTTGTTCGACAAATACCTGAAAATGGATCTGCAGGCCGTTGCGGCTGACAAGGAGGCCATGGAGATGGGCGGCCGACTGTACCAGACCTACTGCATGCAGTGTCACGGCGTGACAGCGCAAGGCTCTAGGGATCAAGGCTTCCCGAACCTGACCGACAAGGATTGGCAATGGGGTGGCGAGCCGGCGCAGATTGTGGAAACCCTTACCGAAGGCCGCGTGGGCATGATGCCGGCGTATGGCGGTAACCCGGAAGCCATTGGTGGAGAAGCCGGCGCCAAAGAAGTGGCCAACTACGTTCGCTCGCTGTCCGGCCTGTCGAATAATAGTGAGCTCGCCGCCAAGGGCAAAGTCAAATTCGAGACGGTGTGTATGGCCTGTCACGGCATGGATGGCAAGGGGATGCAAGCCCTCGGCGCGCCGAATCTGACTGACAAGATATGGTTGTATGGTAGTTCAGAAGGGAAGATTGTTGAGACGATTACCAAGGGACGCACCAATCAGATGCCGGCCTGGAAGGATTTTCTCGGTGAAGCCAAAATTCATTTGTTGGCTGCTTATGTATTCAACCTGAGTGCGGGTGGCGAGAAGAAATAGGTTTTGTAAAAAAACGGGGTGACGCAGGTTGCCCCATTTTTACTTTCCCACCGAGATAAGCAAGCCAATGATAGTTGTCATATTCGCATGTGCTCCCGTAAAGAATATTAGAGTAAGGTGTAATTCTTAAATACATCAGGACGAAGTGCAATGAATCAGGCAGCAAAAAAATCGGCCAAGCCTATTATTATTAATACCGACGGCCTGTACGAGAAGCATAAAACGATTTACGCGCGCAGTGTTAAAGGCGTTTTCGATAACTGGCGCTGGGCCATGGTGTTCATTACCCAGGCCCTGTATTACGGCGTGTGCTGGATTGACTGGGGCGGACGTCAATCAGTTCTTTTCCATCTAGTTGAGCGTAAATTTTATATTCTTGGTATGGTGTTCTGGCCACAGGATGCGATTTACTTGGCGGTTCTTCTGGTTATTTCGGCCTATGTCCTGTTTCTCGTGACGGCTGTAGGCGGCCGTCTGTTTTGCGGTTACGCCTGCCCGCAGACGGTCTATACCGAGTTGTTCATGTGGATCGAGCGCAAGATTGAAGGCGATCGTCCGGCGCGCATGAAACTCGACGCCCAACCGATGTCGGCGCACAAGTTGCGCCTCAAATTATTCAAACATACCTTGTGGTTGCTGGTGGCCTTGTGGACCGGCGTGACCTTTGTCGGGTACTTTACGCCGATCCGTGAACTGGTGGTGTCCGTGCTCGCCTTTTCACTGGGTGGCTGGGAAGTCTTCTGGATATTCTTTTATGCCGGCTTCCTGTATTTGATGGCCGGTTTCCTGCGCGAACAGATGTGCAAGTACATGTGCCCCTATGCGCGCTTTCAGGGGGTGATGTTTGATCCGGATACCCTGATCATTACCTATGATCCGGAACGCGGCGAGCCGCGTGGACTGCGCAAAAAGAATGCTGCTCCTGACGCACAGAAACTAGGCGATTGTATCGATTGCCGTATCTGCGTTCAGGTGTGCCCGACCGGTATTGATATCCGCGATGGCCTGCAATTGGAGTGCATTGCCTGTGCGGCTTGCATTGATGCCTGCGATGACGTAATGGACAAGGTCGGAACGCCGCGTGGCCTGATTCGCTATTCGACCGAAAATGCGCTGGCTAAGCGCTATACGGCACGCGACATACTGCTGCACTTGCTGCGGCCGCGCACCATCCTCTACTCGACGATTCTTTTGGCGATTATTGTCGCCACCGGCTGGAGTCTGGCGACCCGCGTCCCACTTAAGGTGGATATTCTGCGTGATCGCTCAATGCTCTATCGTGAGGCGGACGATGGGCGAATCGAAAACGTATTTACTCTGCGTGTGATTAATGCCGATGAGTCAGCACATCGCTATGCCATCACGGTGAGCGGTATTAAAGGTATCGACATTGTTGGCGAGCACATTCTTGAGGTGCCGGCGGCGTCGGCCAAAACTCTTCTTCTTTCTGCTGCTGTCGAAGACGGTATCGGAAAAAAAGGATCGAACCCTATCTTCTTTGAAATCCAGGCGCAGAACCACGACAAGATTGTGGTTCGCGAGAAAGCCACCTTTTTCCTGCCATGAATTCGCAACTCACTGCCGCAACCAAGCCCTGGTATCGTCATCCCTGGCCATGGATTCTCATGACGGGGCCATTCGTGGTGATCGTAGCCGGAGTTATTACGACTTATCTAGCAGTGGTGAGCAATGATGGTTTGGTCGAAGACGACTACTACAAACAGGGGATGGAAATTAATCAGATGACGGCGCGTGACAAGAAAGCCGTCAGCCTGGGTTTGCAGGCGGAAGTGATACAAAATGAGGAGGGTACACAAATACGGATTCTGCTGCGTGGCAAGCCGGACACCGTTTTGCCGCAAGTTCTTAATCTTCGCATCATTCATCCGACACGTTCCGGAGCTGATCAAACCATCGCTTTACGTGCCGATGGAGCAGGTTTCTATGCAGGGAAGCTCAGCGCTTTTCTGACAGGTCGCTGGCATGTCGCAGTAGAGGATGATAAACGTCAGTGGCGTTTGACCGGCGACTGGCGTATCGAAAAAGGCGCAGCCTTAAAGCTGCCGGAAGAAATGAATGCCGTTGCTGCTTCGGAAGTTCAAACGGATAACAAGGGGAGGTAAATCATGGCCTGGAATTTATTATTCACAAGTGATATCGGGCTGGCCAGCCTGATTGGCATCTTGTTCATCATCGGTATGGCCGTCTGGTTTTCACGTTTCTACAGCAAAAAAATGCATGAAGAAGAGGCGCAGATGAAGATCGGTAAGTCAGGTCAGCCGTAAGACGGCAGAGTCTTGTCTCCAGGGCTGAACTAAAGGTGCCGTCGTTAGACCTTACTTGTTCTTGCTGAATTTTTCGAGCAACTGGCCCAGTTTTTCACTGCGCTGCCGTTCAAGCGCCTCGGCCTCGCGTTGCGCCTTGCGCCGCTCGGCGTCTTTTTTGAAGCGTTCGCGCAGAACCTCCGTGGCATGGAGATGGTGCTCTGCACGCACTTCCTCGCCCGAATTGCCGTCAAGATCTAGGCGGTGAGTCGCCTTCTCCATTGATTTCAGGTAGCGCAGCGAGTGGGTATGCATGCCAAGCGCAATGCGCAGGGTTTTTCGATCAAGATCGGGCAGCCGTGCAAGCAGTTGCTTGTCGATGCCGATAGCCAGTGGCGAGTAATCGCGGAAAACCGGAAAACTTTCCTGCAGGGTTTTGATTAGTGCGCGTGCATTCTGGCCCGGATGGGCAACTGGGTTAGGCGTGTTCATAAGCGGAAAGAAACTGTTTCTTTATTATGATCAGTAGAGGCTAAAGCTTACCATGCCGTCCGCTTTCGTACGCGTTATTCGAATTCCAAACCAATCCTGTCTGTATTGACTTCGCCTTGCCGTGGTAATTGCACTATCCGCAGCTCGTCTTCGTGACATTGTTGATTTGGAAATGGAGATAGGCGTACCAAAGTAGTGTATTTGTCAGAAATAAAGGCCGCGCATGATTTGGGCAAAAGCGATCTGATCGGCTGTGGGTGGCTGAGGCGAAGCACCTTCCTTGCTTTGGGTGGCCGCGATGGAGTCAGGGAACATGCGGAAGCTGGTGTTCATGATGATTTGAGCGACCTTGGGCATCATCGAATGCAACACGGCGCCAAAAATGCCCAGTCGCGTGGCAATGCGAACCTGTTTATGGATGATGGCATCGACCACCAGATTGGCCGCTTCTTCCGGAGAGAGGGTGGGTACCTGCTCGTAGAACTTGGTCGGTGAGATCATCGGCGTTTTGACTAGGGGCATATTGATTGTTGTAAACTCAATTCGACGGTCGGCAAACTCCGAGGCAGCACAACGAGTCCAAGCATCCATGGCGGCTTTTGAAGCGACATAGGCCGAGAAGCGCGGTGCATTAGTCAGCACCCCGATTGAAGAAATGTTGACCACTTGACCGTTGCGTTTCTTCAGCATTCCGGGGATAAAGCCCATGGTCAGGCGTAACGCTCCAAAGTAATTGACCTCCATAGTGCGCTCGAAGTCATGGAAGCGATCAAACGAATTTTCTATTCCGCGACGGATGGAGCGTCCGGCATTGTTGACTAGGATGTCTACGCCACCATGTTGTTCGTACATGGTCTTGATAAAGGCGTTACATTGTTCTGCTGAGGCAATGTCTACCGCATAGGTGATCAGTTTCAGACCGGCCGCTTCGAACTCGAGGCGAACTTCCTCCAGCACTTTGGGGTCGCGGGCTATAGTGACTGCAATGGCGCCCGCTTCAGCAATCTTGTGAATCGTGGCTTTACCGATGCCTGAAGAACCGCCGGTGACGAGCACGACCTTGCCTTCAACCTGACCACGTAGTGTCCGGTCAATGAACAGGTCCGGGTCAAGATTGCGTTCCCAGTAATCCCAGAGACGCCAGGCATAGGTATCAAGTGGCGGTACGGCAATGTCGGTGCCTTTAAGTGCGCGCAAGGTTTCGCGGCAATCGAAACGGGTCGGGTAATTAATGAATTCAAAAATGCTGTCGGGCAGTCCCAGATCTTTCATCACTGCGTTACGGATGCGGCGCACCGGCGTTAGTGCAAAAAGCGCCTTGCGTATGTGACGGGGTATGAAACCAAAGAGCGCCGCATTGATGCGCATGGTCATTTGCGGGGCGTGGGCAGCACGGGCAAAGCTGTTGAGCAGGTCGCCAACACGCATCGGGCTGGGATCGGTCAGATGGAAGCACTTGCCATCCTCTTTCGGCAGATGCGCGATATGGTCCATCGAGGCTACAACAAAATCGACCGGTACGACATTGATACGTCCGCCCTCTATACCGATGGTTGGCATCCAGCTCGGCAGCATCTTGCGCATCTTCTGGATCAGTTTGAAGAAGTAGTAGGGGCCGTCGATCTTGTCCATTTCGCCAGTGCGTGAGTCACCCACAACAATAGCTGGGCGGAAAATGCGCCAGGGCACACGACATTCATTGCGTACGATGGCTTCTGAATCATGTTTGGTACGAAAATAGGGGTTTTCGAGGTGTTCGGCTTCCTCAAACATGTCTTCCCGGAAGAGTCCTTCGTACAGCCCGGCCGAAGCAATCGAACTAACCAGGTGAAAATGCTTTACCGCAAGGGTGTCCGCTAAACTGACTGTGTTACGCGTGCCATCGACATTGGCGCGCTGCTGGTCTTCCTCGCTGGCCTTAAGGTCGTAAACTGCAGCAAGGTGGAAAAAGTGTGCCAGCTTGCCCTTCAGCTTGCGGATATCAGCCTTTGATATCCCGAGATCGGGTTGCGTGAGGTCGCCGACAATCGGGACGGCGCGTGAATCATCAACTCCCCAGAATTTGTGAAATTCCGCGATGCGTGGCAACTCAATGGGACGGATCAGGAAATAAACAACGCTACCCGTACGTGCCAGAAGTCTGGCAACAAGTCGTTTTCCGATAAAGCCAGTGGCGCCGGTGACAAAATAATTCATTGTGACCTCCTCAGTTGCATGCCTAAGTGGCGTTCGCGTTCGCCATGAGTTTTAGAAGCTATTGCCTAGGGTTTTAGTGTGCCCCCTCTATTTATTGTCACTACAATGGCATCAAGGAGCAAGCAAAACAACACTTGCCGACCTTTTTTATGATTAAGGTAAAGGAGATTAACATGGGAAAGAAACTCAAGGCACTGGCTGGTGGGTTGACTGAAAACCAACTCGCACTGACCGTTAAGGATTCCGCACAACAAATCTGGCTGGCCGGTTTAGGTGCGTTTGCCAAAACGCAGAAAGAGGGCGGCAAGGTCTTTGATGCGCTTGTCAAAGAAGGCGAAAGCGTTCAATCACGGACTTTAGGTGTCTTTGCCAAGGCGCAGAAGGAAGGCGGCAAGGTCTTTAACGCACTGGTTAAAGAAGGTGAAGGTATTCAGTCCCGGACGCGCAAGCTGACAGACGAAAAAATCGCTGCAGTGGCCGGCAAGGCTGCAGGTACATGGGATCGCCTCGAGCAGGTATTCGAGGATCGTGTTGCACGTGCGCTGGGTAGTTTGGGCGTGCCAAGCAAAAAGGATATCGACAAGCTTTCCAAGCGGGTAGTCGAATTGACTGCCGTTGTACAGGGTTTGGCAGACAAGAAAACAATGCCCAAAGCCGTTGCTAGGCCTGTAACCCGGGTTGCTGTGAAGCCCGCAACCAAACCGGTTGTCAAAAAGCCAACTGCTAAGCCAGTTGCCAAGCCGGTTGCCAAGCCGGTTGCCAAAAAACCGGCTGTCAAGCCCGCAGCCAAACCGGTTGCCAAAAAACCGGCCGCCAAACCGGCTATTTTGAAGGCGGTGCCGTCAGTTACTCCGGCGGATATGTTGAAGAATATTGCAAGTACCAATCGTTAGACGATTTCGGGCGGGAATGTTTCCCGTCTGTGAGTCGACTGATTTTCTGATGGGTGGTTTGGGGGTTTGGGTTCAATTACGCCTGCCCCCGTTTTGCGGGAGATGGAAATGACCGCTGCAGGCGTACGTTCGAAAGTGGGTTTGGCACTTGCCGGTGGCGGTCCGGTTGGGGGGATCTACGAAGTTGGCGCCATGGCAGCGCTGGCGGAGTCCCTCGATGGTGCTGACTTTAACGAGTTTGACTATTACGTCGGGGTTAGTTCGGGCAGTTTTATTGCGGCCGCTCTGGCCAACAACCTGCGCCCGGCAACGCTGGCGAGAATGCTGATTGAAGATGAGACCGACGAGGTGTTTGATCCCGAGATGTTGCTGCGTCCGGCATTTGGAGAATACCTCAAGCGTGCCTTGTCGGTACCCCCTTTGCTGTGGTCGTCTTTCTGGCATTACCTTTCTGATCCGTGGCATCTGGGTTTGTTTGAGTCCTTCCAGCGCTTGAGTTATGCACTCCCTGCTGGGGTGTTTGATAACGCAGGTATTGACGTGTTACTGCGCAAGCTGTTCTCGTCAGAAGGGCGGAGCAACGATTTCCGCAAGCTCAAACGCAAGCTTTTTCTTGTGGCGACCGATCTGGACTCCGGTGAGTCAGTGGCTTTTGGCAGTGCGGGGCATGATGATGTGCCTATTTCACTGGCTGTGCAGGCCAGTGCCGCTTTGCCCGGACTCTTTCCTCCGGTAAAAATTGGTGGGCACTTTTTTGTAGATGGTGCTTTGATCAAGACGCTGCATGCCTCCGTCGCTTTGCGCGAAGGAGCCGATCTGGTTATTTGCATTAACCCGCTGGTGCCTTTTGATTCAGAGCTGGCTGCCAAAGATCCGCACCGGAAACATTGGGTGCGTTCGCCTGAGCACTTGGTCGATGGTGGTTTGCCGGTTGTGTTGTCGCAAACATTCCGCGCCATCATTCACTCCCGAATGCGTGTTGGTATGGGTCGTTACCAGCACGATTTTGCTGATTCAGATGTGGTTTTGTTTGAGCCAACACGGGACGATGCGGCCATGTTCTTTACCAATGTATTCAGCTACCGCAGTCGTAGCCACCTGTGCGAGCATGCCTACCAGTGCACGCGGGCTGATCTGTATCGGCGCCGACACGAACTGGCCCCAATTTTCAAGCGCCACGGCATACGCCTGAATGTTGCTGTTCTTCGCGATCACAGTCGTTCGCTTTTGTCAGAAAAACGGCGCCCTGACCTTGTGACGACGGCAACAGCGCTTGAATCCTCTTTGCATGATCTTGAGCGTTGGCTGGAGAGCTACAAAGCCTGATAGCCTGATTCTACGGATTTCTGTTGTAGTGTTATTGGGTCCGGGCTTGCTATGATGGGCGTTCGTTTATTGCTCGGAGTACCTGCAATGAAACCCCGTGAGCGCGCGCGCGAACGCATGGCCAGTGTTGATACGGCTTGGTTGCGTATGGATCGGCCGGCCAACCTGATGCAGATCATCGGAGTGATGATTTTTGAGGGGCGTCTGGATTTGGAACGCCTCAAACGTACCCTTGCCAGGCGTTTGTTGCGCTATCCCCGTTTTCGCCAGATTGCCGAGCAGGATTCCGAAGGCACCTGGTGGGTAGACGATGATGATTTTGACATGGGCTTTCATGTCCGGCAGTCGATTCTTCCATCACCTCGCGGTAAGCGCGAGTTGCAGAAATTCGTTGCCGAAATGGCCAGCGAGCCGCTCAATCCTGCACGTCCGCGTTGGGAGTATCAACTGGTCGAAACTGCCGAAGGCGACTCGGCCGTAATCGTTCGAATCCACCATGCTATAGCTGACGGCGTTGCGCTAATCAGTGTCTTGAACTCGATGACCGACGAGCACCCGGATGCCGCAGAGGACAACGGCTTCGAATTGCCTGTCAGAAGTGGGCGTCCTGCCGATGAGCACAAGGAAGTCATTGAAGACGATCTCTTCTGGAATGTTATCGCCGAGCCGATTACAGACCTGGCGCTGGCGTCAATCCGTATTGGCGGAAATCTGTGGGGGCAATACAAGGGCTTGTGGAATGACCCGGCCACAATCCGCGACTATGTCAGTGTCGTGGGAGCTGTTGCCAATGAGATCAGTACCCTTGCACTGATGCCCAATGACAGCGAAACGCGCTTTAAAGGTAAGCCCGGCACGGTCAAACGCGTAGCGTGGTCAGAACCCATTCCCTTGCCGCATGTCAAGGCAGCCGGGCGGGTGCTGGGGTGTTCCGTCAACGATATGCTGCTTGCTGCGGTTGCCGGTGCGTTTCGTTCTTACATGGTAGAAAAAGGGGATTCCGTGGAGGGCACAGAGCTTCGTGCCCTGGTGCCTGTAAATCTCCGTACGGCGGACAGCAACGAGTGTCTGGGTAATCACTTTGGGCTGGTAGCACTTGAATTGCCGGTTGGTATCGAGAATCCGCTGGCCCGCTTGTATGCTACGCGGGACCGGATGGAAGCGCTCAAAGGATCTTATCAGGCCTCAGTGACCTACAGCATTCTGGGTCTGGTCGGTATGGCACCAAGGTTCCTGCAACAACAGGTTCTGGACCTGCTGGCCAGTAAGGCCACCGCAGTGATGACCAATGTGCCGGGGCCACAGCAGGCACGTTATCTGGCCGGGGTAAAGCTCAAGCAACAGATGTTCTGGGTGCCGCAATCAGGGGATATCGGTGTTGGTGTCAGCATTCTCTCTTATGACGGCATGGTACAGTTCGGGCTGATTACTGACAAAAACATGGTCGATGACCCTGAGCGTATCGTCGATCGCTTTGCGTTCGAGTTCGAAAAGCTGCTGTGGCTGGTGTTGATGGAGCCTTGGTCACGTCTTGACGATCCGCTGGCCGTTGAAGATGCGCTAGAAGAATAAACGCTGTTGGTTGTTCATAAGAAATCCTTATTTCTTTCAAAGTGTTTTTATGGATTGCTAAAGTATTCTCTTTGAGTTACGTTATGTTGACATGTGCTGCTGAAGCAGGGCAGTCGTATGTAGCCAACGGAGAGTCAAAGGACAACATCGTGACAAACGACAGCGAAGAGTCTGAAGTCAGCGAAGAAGTACCCGCCGCTAAACCGAGAATTTCGATTGTCATCATCCTGGCCATGCTGCTCGGCGTATTGCTGACCGTGGGGGTGGCAGGTGCATTTGTTTTACTCCAGCAGAGTCGTGCATTGGGAAAAGAAGTGCTTACGGCCAAAGCGGATCTGAAAGAAAAGAGCATCGCACTTGAAGAAATGAAAACTCAGATCGAAGCTTTATCGAGACAAATGAATGCGCTGAAAGAGTTCTCGATCGCCCGCTCCGGTAATGCCAAAGACAAATCCAGATTGACGGAAAATAATGCACCTTCAGTTGATGCAGCCGTAATGGCTTCGCCATCGTCAGATGCGAAAGAAGTCGCAGTCGTAGTCGTGCCCGAGGTATCTGCGCCACCCAAGGTCAAGAAAGACAAACCGAAGCCCGATGGTCAGAGTTGTGAGTTGGTGGGCAAGTCACCTGAGGAACAGGCAGCAACGCTGAAGCGCTGCGTGAGCGTTATGGACACGCCGCAGGAAAAGCAGGAAAAAGCGCGTACGAAAAAGTAGCTCAGTCTTCCAGTTCGCTTCTGGCCGACTCGATGTCGAGCCATTCCATGGCATCTGCTGGTGTGCAGGCTGCCGCCTCCTGGTAATATCGCTCGGCATCCTTGAGCCGGCTATTGCCGAACATCATGGCCAAAGCGTTGGCAAATTCGACTCTGGCAATAGCCGAATCCGGGTTAAGTTTGAGGGCTGTTTCAAAATGTTCGACACCGGTGCTCTTCTTTGCGCCATAAGTGAGGCCACCAACCAGCGAGCCAACCTTATCGATGACTTCCGCATGGTAGGTGCCCAGGGCGATATGCGCGTCAGCATGTTTCGGTTCCAGCGCAATGGCCCGCATCAGGCTGTTCTTGATCTTGCCACCCAAACCTTCGGTCAATGCCTTGACGACCGAGATACTCTGGCTGTAACGCCCGAGTGCATAGGCGTGGAGGTACCAGGCGTTGGCGTGATCAGGCATCGCTGCCTGTTGTTCTTCGCAGCGTTGAGATGTTTCGAGAAGCAGTTTGAGTTTCCGTTTTTCATCCGTTTCAAGATAGCTAGCATAAACGGTTGCAGCTTTGTTGGCCACAGCATAGCCAGCCATGCCGATCGCCAGACCGGTTTCAACTGCCTTGCCAAAGTCGCCAGCATGATAGCTGCGCCAGGCATCCTGAACTCCGGCGTCGTTGGGGAAAGGTTCGCATTCACCCCGGTGCAAACGCGGCCAGTTCTTCTTGAGTGCAGCCCCGGCATAGGAAAATGTCGTGTCGGGATGAGGGAATTTTTTCCAGGCCATGACGCGTTCTCCTGAGTGATTAAACAGTGAGGTACTCGACGGATAGTTTTTCAAGCAGTGAACGGGCTTCGCCAATCAAAAAAGGCGAAATCATGGCCATGACTTGATAAACGCCACGCCCGATTCGCTCTTCCTCCATTTTCCCACGCGGATCTCGAGCGTACTCGAAGGAAAGCCAGTAGGTGGCAATGGCTGCCATGTTCGTGCTGAGCGCATTCAATTCGCTGGCCGAGGCATGCATGGCTCCGGCCGAAACCAGCCCTTCGCAGAGCGCGGCGGCAGTCAAGGCTTTGTGTGTCAGGATTCTCTTGAAATGGATTTCGAGGGTGCGGTTACGCGTCAGAAGATCATTCAGATCGCGGTAGAAAAACCGGTATTTCCAGATGCTCTCGAACAACAGGTGCAGAAACAACCATACGTCATCCACGTCAGCCTGCCGATGTGTCGGGGCGGCGAGTATTTTCTCGATTTCCCGTTCAAACACTGAGAAAATGGCTTCGACGATCTCGTCTTTGTTGTGAAAGTGGTAATACAGGTTACCCGGGCTGATGTTCAGGTCGTAGGCAATGACGGTTGTGGTGACATTCGGTTCACCGAAATCATTGAACAGCCTCAGGCTGGCTTCAAGGATGCGTTCGCGTGTACGTCGCTTTGGTTTGTTATCCATAACCCGTCTGCCCGTTATCTTGCTATGGGCATAATAACACTGCTAACAAGCGCTGGAAATTCCATAGGCGGCTGAGTCAGGCCTGAAAATTCTCGTCAAAGAATTTATGGACTTCACGTTCGATACTGGGCTTGAGTGCCGAGAGGAAGAAACCAAGCTGAATACTGAGGACAACATCTTCAGTATCCAGTGTAAGTTCTCCGGAGACTCCCGGTCGCTTGAAATGCATGACCTCGTCATCCCACGCATAGTTAAGATCAAATTCTTCCTGGAGTTCTGCGGCCATATGTTCCGCCGAAGCACGAGCCTCTGCAGGAGTTTTGCCGTGTTTGCGGCGAATAACGATATCAGTCATAAAGTTCTTTCCGTGGGTTCAGCCTACTTCAGCGCATAACGAGCGAAAAACGGCGTAGCGGCGCGGGTCAATTGCACCGTGCTGAACGGCAGCATGGACAGCGCAATCCGGTTCGCGGTTGTGGCGGCAATTACGGAAACGGCATTGGCCGAGTAGTGGGCGGAACTCCAGAAACCCGTGCTCGATGGCGTCCGGCGAGAGGTGGTGCAAGGCAAACTCTTGCAGACCGGGCGAGTCGATAAGGGTTGATCTGGCGTCCAGCCG
The DNA here is from genome assembly GCA_038203745.1 of Burkholderiales bacterium. Classification (GTDB taxonomy): domain Bacteria; phylum Pseudomonadota; class Gammaproteobacteria; order Burkholderiales; family Rhodocyclaceae; genus Propionivibrio. Next base: position 12,358 of record JBBRDR010000078.1, read on the forward strand.
ATAGAGCGTGGCGTGTGTGGTGGTGTGCTTTCCGGAGTCGAGAGCGGCAGAAATTTCGCGCGTGGGCGCTTTGGCTCCAGGGATCAGCGCGTTGGTCAGCGTAGACTTTCCCATGCCGGACTGGCCAACAAACACGCTCGTCTGGTCTGCTAAATAGGGACGTAGGGCTTCAGCATCGGTATGGGCAGAAAGGTGGAGTACCGGGTAGCCCAGATTCTCAAACTGAGCCAAAGTCTGTATGGCAGGTGCAATGCGGGTGGCCAGGTCACATTTGTTGAGTACGATAAGTGCCTTCATATCCTGGCTTTCTGCAGCAACAAGGCAGCGCGTGATCAACTCGTCGGAAAATGAGGGCTCGGTGGCGACAACAACAATTATTTGCGTCACATTGGCGGCGATCAGTTTCTGTTTGAACTGGTTTGATCGATAGAGCAGAGTACTGCGCGGCAAAGCGGCATCAATAACACCCTGACCGTCACCGCTCCTCTGGACGTTGACCTGGTCACCACAGGCTAGATCGCTTTTCTTCCCGCGTGGAAAACACAGCAGCGTCTCGCCCTCGTTGCCACCTGACAGTTCAACCAGATACTGCCGACCGTGTGCGGCGACTATGGTGCCTTGAAGATTCAAATTAGTCCCAGTGCCTCTATTTTTGCTGCACAGATAAAATCGTTGCGCGACAGTCCGCCAACATCATGGGTGCTGTAGGCTACGCGCACCCGGCTGAAACTGACCTCGAGATCAGGATGGTGGTTTTCAAGTTCGGCCAAGCGGGCCACCGCATTCACGAACTGTATCGTTCCTTTGTAATCAGTGAAACGAAAGGTCTTCACCAAGTACTTATCAATAATTTCCCAGGCTGCCAGTTGTGCATTAAGCTGATCCGCCTGTTCGGCATCAAGCCGGTTTTCAAGGCCACGTAAGGCACGGCAATGCTCTTCACTGAGCGGTTTGTCAATCATGGTTCATGCGGAATCTGTTTAATTGTGCGATACGCAGTGCAGCGGGTGGGTGTGAATCGTAGAACAATGAATGCAGCGGGTCCGGTGACAGTGTAGCGGCGTTATCCTCATAGAGTTTGACCAGTGCCTTGACCAGATCGTCCGCCGAGGCATGATCGGCGGCGTAGCGGTCCGCTTCGAATTCGTGACGACGTGAAAGCATGCTCATCAATGGCGTTAACAGGAAGGTGAAAACCGGTATTGCCATGAAGAAGAGAGTCAGAGCTAGGGCGGTGTTTTTTTCTTGTACACCAAGCCCGTTATAGAACCAGTCGGCGTGCATCATCTGGCCAAGTGCAGCGAGAAAAACCAAAGATACAGAAAAAAGAAGAACAATGCGTTTGAGCACATGACGGTGCTTGAAATGACCCAATTCGTGCGCTAGCACGGCCTCAACTTCCACCGGTTGCAGTCGGCCGAGTAGCGTGTCGAAAAAGACGATACGCTTGGTTTTGCCAAAGCCCGTGAAGTAGGCGTTGCCGTGGCTCGAACGCTTTGAACCGTCCATC
>JBBRDR010000079.1:0-13739 GCA_038203745.1 Burkholderiales bacterium
CTAAGCGAACTGGCCTTGAACGCCAGCCCGGAAAGTGGCAGCAGGATAAGCAGCGACAGGTACACCAGCGTGATGCCGAGTGACAGTCCAAAGCCGGGAAGTACGCGTTTCATTGACTAAAAATTCCTAACATCTGTTTAACCTAAAAACCTCATTCAACACAGAGAACACGGAGAAAAACATGCCCGGAAGGAAACCCCCTCGGGGGACAGAGCACATGCCCCGAAGGAAATCCCCCTGGGGGACAAAGACTTACGTGAAATTGATCAATCACCCGCAAGGTGAGCCTCGTTTTAGCTCTGTGTGCTCTGTGGGCTCCGTGCTCCCCGTGGTTAATCACCCTTATTACTTGCTCTGATAAAGCTGATCAAACGTACCGCCATCTTTGAAGTGCGTGGGCGATGCCTTGTCCCAACCACCAAATACCTCATCCACAGTAAAGGTCTTGATCGGCGGGAAGGATGAAGCATATTTCTTCTGCACCTCGGCATCACGCGGCCGCAGGTAGTTCTGCGCGGCGTTCTCCTGACCTTCCTTCGACCACAGGTAATCGAGGTAAGCCTGTGCCAGTTTGCGCGTACCTTTCTTATCAACCACCTTATCGACGATGGCCACCGGAAATTCGGTGAGAATCGACAGCGAGGGATATATCACATCAAACTCACCTTTGCCAAATTCCTTAGCGATCAATTCGGCTTCGCTCTCAAAAGAAACCAGCACGTCACCGATCTTGCGCTGCATGAAGGTCGTCGTTGCATCACGGCCACCCGAGGCAAAGAGCGGTGCGTTCTTCAGTATCTTGCCGACAAATTCCTGTGCGCTTTTATCATTGCCGCCAGGCTGTTTAAGCGCATAACCCCAGGCGGCGAGGTAGGAGTAGCGCCCGTTCCCCGTGTTCTTAGGGTGCGGCAGAATCACCTGAACGCCGTTTGCGGCAAGATCGTTCCAGTCCTTGAAGCCCTTGGGGTTGCCTTTGCGTACGATGAAGACCATCGTCGAGGTGTAGGGCGAAGCATTGTTCGGAAATTTCTTTGCGTAGTCCTTGGCGACCAAACCCTTCTCGGCAAGAAAATTAATATCGGACGCTTGATTCATCGTCACCACATCAGCTTCCAGCCCATCGGCCACGGCGCGTACCTGCTTCGACGAGCCGGCATGCGACTGCTTGAGATCGACCGTTTCACCGGTTTTTTCCTTCCAGTGCTTCTGGAACATCGGGTTGTAATTCTTGTAGAAGTCGCGCGCCACGTCGTAGGAGACGTTGAGCAGGCTTTGCTGTGCCAGCACCGGCAGCGCCCACACAGCAAACAGCACAGAAATCAGGTTACGGATCGGTCGGGACATTTGAGCTTCCTTAAAGTAAGCGTTAGCAGTGGCGCTACTATAATCAGGGCTTATAGAACTTCAAAGTCTGTTTGTTTATTTGTTTATTCACAAATAGAATATGCGTTTCTGCACACCAAAACCCATAGAGCTACGCAGGCGCGCCACAAGCGACTAACATATAGCAAGCAATCCTCTAACCCAACTCATGGCAAATACCGACTTATTAGCTCAACTTCCTGCCGGTCTCGGCCAGCGCTATGAAATCCGCAGCGAACTCGGTCGCGGCGCCACCGGAACCGTCTACCTCGCGTGGGACACCTTTGCCCAACGCGAAGTTGCCCTGAAAGTTGCGCTTCCTCAGGTTTTCAACGACGACCCTGAGCAGAACCTTGTGCGCAAAGCCTGGCTAAACGAAGTGCACATGGCAGGCAGCCTCCACCACCCCTACATCGTCGAAATATTCGATGCCGGTTTTGGTGACAACAGCGCTTATCTGGTCATGGAATACTTGGCTCACGGCACACTGGAGCCCTTCACCAAACCGAATAATCTCAAACCGGTCAGTGAAGTGCTGGACATCGCCTACAAGTGCGCCAGCGCGCTTGACTACGCCTGCCGGGCAGGAATCGTGCACCGCGACATCAAGCCGGCCAATCTGCAAGTGGTCGGGCCGGGTGAAGCCAAAGTCTGTGATTTCGGTGCGGCCTACTGGTCACGCGGCAACAACGACTCAACGCAGGTCATGGATATTGGCTCGCTGGCCTACATGGCGCCTGAACTTTTCCGCCAGTGGGTTACCCCGCAGGCCGACATCTACGCTCTCGGCATCGTCCTGCACCAGTTGCTGACAGGCAAGCGACCGTTTGACGCACCCGATCAGGCCTCGCTGATGTATAAAATATTGAATGGCGAACGTGACCCGCTAACAAGCTTCCGCCCTGATCTTCCGGCAAATCTTAACGCCCTGCTCGACAAAATGCTTGCGCGTAGTCTGGAGGATCGTTTCGCCAACTGGCCCTCGGTTCTGTCGGCGCTCTCAACGCACAGCAGCAAGGCGTTGCAAACCAAATCAGCGGTCGAAGAACGCCCTGCCGAAGCGGAACTCTACGACCAACTTCGCCAGCTACCCCTGCTCTCAGCACTCAATGATGCCCAACTCTGGGAACTACTGCGCATATCGACGTGGCGCAAGATAAAAGCCGGCAAGGTGCTGATGCACGAGGGCGGCAACGCCGTTTCGTGCTACCTGCTGCTCAAGGGCGAGGCCAAGGTCTTGCAGAAAGGTCGGCTGATCGCCCTGCTCGACCCCGGCACTCTGTTTGGCGAACTGGCTTTTGCTGAACAGACGCCTTCTCCGCGCGCAGCAACCATTGTCGCTGCCAGTGACGGAACCATCGGCAAGTGGCCCTACGCCAAGCTGCACTCTGCATCACCCGGACTGCAATCGAAGATGCTGCAAATCTTTTTCCGCCTTGCCGCCGAGCGACTCAAGCAATCCGACGAAAACTACCTGCGCCTTTACCGGCAATACGCCCAGACCGAGGACGCAGGCTCCTGAGCCTGAGCAATGAATACGATTTCTACCGGCTTCAACGGCCATCGCTACCATGTCTACAACGATTGGGCAAAACAGGCCTACGGCGGCCGCCTGCAAAAAGTCTCCATCGATGCCGGCTTTACTTGCCCCAATCGCGATGGTGCCAAGGGTGTCGGCGGTTGCACGTTCTGCAATAACGAAGGCTTTTCGCCCAGCTATCTGCGTGAACAACGCAATATCCTGACCCAAATCGACACCGGTATTGAATTCATGCGCCGGCGCTATCCCAGATCCATGGGCTTTCTCGCCTACTTCCAAAGCTATTCCAACACCTATGACGATCTCGACCAGCTAAAGAAGACCTACGATATTGCACTTTCCCACCCGGACATCTGCGGCATCGTCATCGGCACCCGCCCCGACTGTCTGCCCGATAGCATCCTCGACTATCTGGCCGAGCTTTCCTCGCGCACGATGGTGGAACTGGAAATCGGCGTCGAATCCTGCAACGACGATGTGCTGCGTGAATGCCTGCGCGGCCACGATTTCGCCTGCACCGAGGATGCTATCCTGCGTGCGGCACAGCGCGGCCTCTTCATCACCGCCCACCTTTTGCTCGGCCTGCCGCTGGAGACACAGGAAAGCCTGATCGCGAGCGCAAAAACGCTCGCCGGACTCCCGATTGATGCGATGAAATTTCACCAGTTGCAAATCGTACGTAACACCCGCCTCGCCAATCAGTACCGTGCCGACCCGGCGAGTGTCGCCCTGCTTAATCCCGCGAGCTATCTGGACGCCGTGATCGACATGCTTGAACACTTGCCTCCGGAGATCAAAATTCAGCGCCTGGGAAGTGAAGTTCCACCGGATGTTCTGGTTTCTCCCGACTGGGGAATGCGCTTGCACAAATTCCCGGCGATGCTCGAGTCCCGCCTTCAGGAGCGTGACACCTGGCAGGGAAAACTGTGGTCAAGGCACGAAACCTTTGCGCGTGCTCATTCAGCGCATGAGCTAACGAGTACTGCACAGCAATAGTTCGGTGGAATCACCATCCCGATACATAAGTATCGCCTTATAATTATGAATTCCCAATATTTCCAACGTCTGCTTGGCAACGCATTGAGAACCAATGTGAATCGCCATGGCCTAAAGAAGTCGCCCACATCACAGAAATACCATAAGGCGGATTCTAAAAATCTTCAAAAACATTGCACATAATACAAAGGTAATAGCAAAGAAACATGGGCTTAGTGTGCACAATGTCACAGGAAATTTTTTTAGACTGCTCTAATATTAGAGTTGAAAAACCCAACCTTCCCGCTTCACCGACTCTTAAATAATCGCCATGAGCACAACACGCAGCACCTATCAAGTCCATGCCGAGTTACAGCGCTCAGGAAGAACATCGTCAGTATACGACGATGTTCTGGCTGGCCACCCAATGGAGAGACGCCTGAACCGGATGGAGCGTGTTGTTGCGGCCTACCGGGGCAAGATAGACGAACGCTTGAGCAACGGGCTGCAAGTCGCTTTCGAGACAGCCGACGCCGCATTGCTTGGTGCCTGTGAAATGCAGCATCGTTGCGCCGTACTGCCACAGGTTTCAGGAAACAGGCTGGCGTTACGTATTGGCATCCATCAGGGCATGGTGCGGCAACGCTCAAAGGACAATGCCGACGACACGCTTCAAATCGCAACGCAACTAGCGGTGGCCGATGACGGCATTGTCGCCTCCGGGGTCGTTGTAACCGCCCTCAACCCCAATCTGAGAAAACTCACCCACCCGATGGACGGTCTGCCTGCCGCGATTGCAGCGCACAAAGTCAATTGGCGAACCGAGATACCCTCGTCCGGCTTTGGCGGGGAATCCTTATGGCCGGCCAGCAAGCCGCCCAATGCATCCGGCCCATATCTGCTGTTGCACTACGGCCTTAAATCCGTTGACCTAACCGAGGACGATCCGGTCGCCACCATCGGCCGTGACCCCTTAAGCGACCTTGTACTGCTGGATGATCATGTTTCCCGAAATCATTGCCGGATTGAACGTCGGGACGATGGCGTCGTACTGATCGACTCCAGCACCAATGGCACCAGCGTTACGCCGGATAATGGCCCGGAATTTCTGGTCAGAAATGGCTCCGCCATGCTCAAAGGTAAAGGCCTGCTCTTCATCGGGCGCCCGTGCAATGGCGAACGACGCGGCGGCATCCGGTACGAGGCGTACTGAAACGCCGCCCCGGCATAAACCCAGCCCGTAAATGGGAATGCCCCCTTAACCCCTAGCATCCCTCCCCCTGCGTCCCCCGTGGTGGGCAAGTCATTCCGAACACAGCCGAAATCAAGATAACGGCCCTCAAGCAAACCCGGTTGAGCACTCGGACAGTCGCGACAAGATAGATAGAATCACAGGCTGAAGGTCTCAGTTCGGCCACTTACGGTCTGTCGAGGCGAGGCAAACACAATGGCACTCTACGAGTTCACGTTGAGATTCCAACGACCACATGGCATCACTGACGATGCAACGACCTAGCCTCGACGGACTAGCTTGGGGTCGAGAGCACTGGTTGGCGTTAATTTTAAACCGCCGGCAACCACGGCGAGCCATGCCGGCTAATAACTGCCATACTGTCTGCCAATTTACTGAATAAAGAACGGCTTATGTTGAAATTCACCTGTTGTGATGAAATTCGGCGGTTTTTCTCTCCAGACAATGCGCAGGTTTTACGCGGCATCACGCGCGGCTACGAACGCGAATGCTTGCGCGTAGACGCCAGCGGCCATCTAGCGCAGACGCCTCACCCTCTGGCGCTGGGCTCCAAGCTTACCCACCCCTGGATTACCACCGACTACGCTGAAGCTCTGCTGGAGTTCATCACCCCGCCGTCACAAGACCCGGCGTTCCCGCTGGATTTTCTGCGCGACATCCACCGTTTCACCGCCCGGCAACTCCATGAGGAAACCATGTGGGCGGGCTCCATGCCCTGCGTCGTTGGTGACGACAAAGCCATTGCCATTGCCGACTACGGCACGTCCAATTCCGCATTAATGAAGAAGGCCTATCGCGAAGGCCTGGGTCTTCGTTATGGGCGGCATATGCAAACGATTGCCGGAGCGCACTACAACTGGTCGCTGCCTGACGAGTTCTGGGTAATTTTGAAAGGCTGCTGCTCCGGAACAGGCAGTATGCAGGATTTTGTCAGTGCGCGTTATTTTGGCCTGATTCGCAACTTTCTGCGCTTTGGCTGGTTGATTCCCTATTTGTTTGGCGCTTCGCCTGCGATCTGTCAAACGTTCTTGCAAGGCCGTAATTCAGACCTTCAGGAACTCGTACCGGGCACCCTGTTCCGCCCCTATGCGACCAGCCTGCGCATGAGTGATCTGGGCTATCAGAACCGGGCGCAGGATCAACTGCATGTCAGTTTCAATTCCTTAGACGAGTACACCGGGGCGCTGGAAACAGCAATTCGTACCCCTGACCCGTTCTACGAAGAGTTGGGCGTGCGCGAAGGCGAGCATTGGAAGCAACTCAACGCCAATCTGCTGCAAATCGAGAACGAATTTTATGCCGGCATCCGGCCCAAGCGTATTGGCAAGGCCGGCGAGCGCCCGGCGCTAGCGCTGAAAAAATACGGGGTCGAATACGTAGAAGTCCGCCTGTTTGACCTGAACCCGTTTGTAGATATCGGCATTGTGCCCGAGCAAAGCACCTTCGCCGACATCCTGTTGCTGATGTGCCTTTTCCGCCAGAGCCCGCCCATTACGGCGCGCGAGCAAGGTGAGAACGATGAGAACAAGGCCCGTATCGTCAATCAAGGCCGTCAGCCTGACCTCCATCTACTGGTGCACAACCGCGAACAGCCGTTCCGCCCCATTGCCCACGCCCTGTTCGACGACATGCAGCCTTTTGCCCAGATGCTCGACGTGGCCTACGGCGGCCATAATTACACGACAACACTCGACAGCCTGCGCACGCGCATTGATCACCCGGAGACCACCCCGTCGGCCCAGGTGCTGGCCGCGGCCACAGAGCACAATGGCTTTTTCAAATACGCCGTGAAGCAGTCCCGGCAACACCACGACAGCTTGCTGGCCCAGCCACTGGATGCGGCTACATTAGCCAAGCTCGAGGCCAGTGTTCAAGCCTCCCTGGTCGAGCAACAGCGATTGGAATCACTGCCGCAGGAGCGCTTCGAGGACTATGTGGCGAGTTACTACGCCTGATACTCGTGCCTTTTGAAAACACCGAAGCTCGCGCATTGATGTGCAATGTCGGCTTTTCTAAAGAATGAATTCTATGCACACCAACAATGCTCATCTTGAACCCACTTCGGCGAACCAATGAATTCTCACGCGAAATGGTTTCTAGTACTCGGTGCTATCAACGCGGCCATCGCCGTCGCACTGGGTGCGGCGGGCGTACATGCGCTTAAGGGTCAGTTGGCCTTATCTGATCCGGCAGGATGGTTTGCGGTGGCCCTCCAATACCATCAATACCACTCGCTCGGCCTCATTTTGGTCGGCCTGACGGCAATACGTTTCCCGGCATCAAGGGTGTTCGCATGGGCTGGCTGGCTGATGCTTTCAGGCATCATCCTCTTTAGCGGGAACCTGTACTTGCTCAGCCTTACTGGTATTCAGGTGACGCATGCGGCAATACCCGTCGGCGGAGCCGCCTTTATCATGGCCTGGCTGTTGTTTGCGATTGGCGGGATACGACTATCAACGTCTGATCAGTAACAAGGCCGCATGCAGAAGGCTTCAGAACCTGTGTTACGCGCATAGCGCGTCACAATCACTCAACTGCTCTCAATCGCATACACCGACACCACTTTTCGTCCAACCTTTTTGGCTCGATACATCGCCTTGTCGGCAGCCCTGTTTAACTCGTCAAGAGTTTCCCCATGAGTTGGACACATTGCAATTTCAATACTGCAAGAGATGTTTATTTGTCCAACAGAGGTCGCAATAGGCTTGCGACATGGCATCAAGTAGTTTTCCGCCCACTTTGCCGGCTTCTCCGTCATTTAGAGCGCTGACAAGAAGGACCGCAAGCTCATCGCCTCTAGATCGGGCAACGGTATCGCATGATACGGAGTTCTTCCGCTATTTTTTGCCGCAGCGACCAACACTTGATCGCCGACTTCATGGCCACGTGTGTCGTTGTCACTCTAACGGCACAGACTGCAACACTAGACGCCATATTCAAAGAACTGGCCAGACGCGCTTCATTAAACATGGGCGAGCATTTGAGCGCGACTGAAATCTAGCTGAGGCACGCATTCAAGGCACAGGCACAGTGCCGTTCCACCTTGGAAGCATTGGCAGAGATAAAGAACCCGCACCAAGTGGCCTTTGTGAAGCAGGCGAATATCTCGCAAGGACACCAGCGCAAAGAACAGCAGAAAGCGCGGGGTGCGCTCGCGTGAGTCATTAGAGGAAACGCGTTGGCTTCCTGAATTCCTCAAAGAGTGCAAGAAAGTTGACGGCTAGGGCAGAAATCTCTGCGGTCATTCGGAGCATCAATGGCTCAACGACAGGTGTCAGAGTAAAGTGAACCGACATAGTGTGCGGTCCCGAAGCTGCCCGACCGCAGGCCACCTCTCAGCGTCAACAGCTGGTGTAGGTTTCTTCGATCAGCGGGCTTTGACCGGCGGCTTGAGGCTGCGAATAGCGCACCTCGCAGGTGTTGACGCTGACGCCGGTAGCCGGCCGGATACGGATGCCGTCCCGACCTCCACTGGTATAGTCGGTGATGTAGAAATTACCGCCGTCCGAGACGTTAGTCAGGTTGACTGAGCGGACAATCCCGGCCGAAGTGTGGCGCGGGTAGCCGTAGGCCAGCGTGATGTTTCCGCCCTGGATGACCAGGCTGTTGCCCAGCCCGTTGCCGGGGGCTGCGCCGGCTTGGATGTCGCAGGTAGCGTCAACAGCGCATTGGCTGAAGACCATGCCGGCCATGCTGCGCATGGCCCCCGCAACGCTTTGCATCTTGGACTGCTTGGCATCTGCGCCTAGGTCAATGAATTTCGGGACGGCCACGGCGGCCAGCACACCAAGGATGGTGATCACGCAGAGCAGTTCAATCAGCGTGAAGCCGTGGGCGTGGTTCGATAGTGTACTGTTTGATGACATGGCCGCTGTGTGGAGTGATGTAAGGGCGGGGTTCGGTGTGGCCGGCAGGCGGCCAGCTTGTTAATGGCGACAGACGTTTAATTTCTCAAGTCTTTGTATCTATGCCAATAGTATCGTTTTCTAAGAATTATTGATACGCCCCAACCATTAACTCTGAAACGATATCGACGGTTTCGCTGCAACTATTGGGCATGTATCACTTACTGATAATTCCCCGGTATAAATAGCTGAATTGTTAATTGGGATGCTTAGGAGCTAATCTTAATAGTTTTTTCTTTTCGGAATTTAGGTCATCTAACCGGTTCGGTAGTTGACATTCGAACTTGACCGTCACTAAAAGGCTACTCACTGCCATATTGCCGCCTAACACTAATGAGTTCACCGCAGCCGGCTGCAATGGTCAAGGTTCTGAGTCGGCCATCAGGCCGGTTTCAGAGTGAAGCAGGCTCTCTAGTGGCCGGTCTGCTGAACCAGCGAGCGGCAGGAGTTGGTAGAACTCAGACCTACAGCATAGGCAGAATCAGTACGCGAATGCAATGTTGGCTCAAACCGACTCAGTCCGGTTTTTTTGTGTCTGAGCTTAAGCAAATATCACCCCGGCGTCACCCCGACCTATAAAAGAAAACGGCCCGCATCGCTGCAGGCCGCTTGAATACTGGTGGTGATGGGCAGAATTGAACTGCCGACCTGTGGGTTATGAATCAAAAACGCCTTTATTTAACATTTCTTAATAATGATCAATAGTCCTATGCGTACCATAGCGATGCAGGCTATAGTGACGTTAACGGTTTATCATCAAAAATGACATAAGTTTTTAATTAATGCTAGCCCGGTGATAGCCCGCAAAAGCAGGCAATAAACCAACAAGTTTTCAAACGATCCACAATTAGTTGAGGCAGGGCATGGCAAACAGTCTTAAATTCACAAAAACCGCCTTGCAAAATCTGCCATTGCCCGAACAGGGCAAGCGAGCGACCTACTACGACACAGAGACGCCCAAACTTGCGCTAAGAGTCACCGCCGCAGGAACAAAAACTTTCTATATTGTGAAACGGGCGGGCGGTGAAATGGTCTGGCTGAAGCTTGGCTCTTTCCCCGACATGACAACTGAACAGGCACATAAAGCCGCACTGAATGCACTGACTGCCTTTGCAAACAACGAGAATCCCGCCGATGTAAGACGGGCCAACAAAATAGAGCCGACTTTTGCTGAACTCTTCAAGGAATACGGCGAACGGCACGGCATCAAGAAACGCTCTTGGGGAACTGACAAAAGCCTGTATTCAAACCATCTACAAAGCCTTGGCAATGTGAAAATAACAGCGATCAAGCGCGAGGCTCTATCGCGCATCCTATCGAAGATGGAGAAATCAGGGCTTGCCGGTGCGACTATGAACAATGTCCGGGCGCTGGTATCGAGTATCTATAGCCGGGCTATCGAGTGGGGCTACGCGACGGCCAACCCCGTAGTCGGCATCAAGACCCGTGCCAAGGTAAAGCGTGACCGCTTCTTACAGGCCGATGAACTACCCCGCTTCTTTCAATCGCTGGCCGAGGAAAGTAACGAAACACTACGAGATTACATTCTCTTGGCGCTACTGACTGGCGCGAGGCGTGCAAACCTGCTGGCGATGAAATGGGATGAAATCAATCTATCTGAATCTGTTTGGCGGATTCCGCTGACCAAAAATGGCACCCCGCAAAACGTGACACTATCACCGGAAGCGGTGACGATTCTTGAAGCCCGCAAGAATGATGCCGACAAGGGTGATATTTTCGTTTTTCCCGGCATTGGGGCTAGTGGGCATATCGAAGAACCAAAAAAGGCTGTTATCCGCGTCATGGAACGGGCAGGTATTCCTTACGGCAGGAACGAGCCAAACGGCGTAACCCTGCACGATCTACGGAGAACCCTTGGAAGCTGGCAAGCAAAGACTGGCGCATCGTTAGCGATCATCGGAAAAAGTTTGAACCACCAAAGCCAGCAGACCACGGCGATCTACGCAAGGCTTGATCTTGACCCAGTGCGGGCGTCAGTTAATACGGCAACTAGCGCCATGATGGAAGCTGCTGGCTTAAAGCCGATGGCGGATATTCTTCCAATAAAGAAGCACTCCCGCAACTAAGCAATATTGAAGTAGTCGCATCTAGCCTGCCAATAAGGCGAGAAGTGACCTGCTCAGACCAATCGACGGCACGAATTATTTTGACAAAAAGGCAAAGAGCGTTATGAATTTCTTGAAGCAGTTTGATACTTTTGATCCGATATTAGGAGAGGTTCCAGATCACCTGTTTCCGATTCTTCCGGAAATTGCTTGGAGAGCGAGAACGATTTTGAAATCGAGGACAACGTCACAAATTATTTCCCTGGCAAAGGAACTGGATTGGGCAATTGAAGAATATTTTCGCGAATTGAAAGAAAGTGAGATTTGTCGACTGGAAAGTGGAATGCAGTGCAACGATGAACGATATGCACAATATTTCGAGTGGGATAGCCTAAATAGTGGAAATGGAAGGTATTTATTCAAAGACTCAATGTTAGATGAGCTAGATATTCCGACAGCGGAAAATACAAGCGAAGTAGATGCTATAAAGGAGTGCTTAGGAGAATGGGATGACCTTGGTGGTGAGGAATTCCCCGATGGCAAGCCTCAAGATTTTTTTGCGGTGCTGTCTCTTTGGCTGCTAGCAGACACAATTGAGTGGGGTGTTGGAAAGCCTTCGCCAATAGTTGCAAACTTTCAGAGCAGCAAGATGGCGGAGTTGGTACGTCAGCGTGATCCTTTAGACCATCTCGACAAATCATATCGCATAATGATGGCTGGCCAATCCGCGCTTAAAGCATTGGATGCTGTCTGCCACGCCGAACACCTTCGAGAAGTTGCACAACTTGAACAAGCGTTCTCCAGCAAAGAAATCACGAAACAAGCTGAAGAAAGTAAGCACCGATCAATGCGCACCGAGAAATTGAACATTTCCAGACATCAAAATCGAAACGAAGCCCGTGCAAAGGTTATCGATAAATGGCAAAAAACGCCGGACGAATGGATAAGTGCTGCAAAAGCAGGGATCTTTTTATCTAATTGGCTGCTCGGACAAGGCGCCGGCAACGATTCAAAACCACTCTTCGACTATCAGCCACGAACAGTGAGTGACTGGATACGCGAACACGCGAAAAAGATTGGAGTACGATTTAAATAGTCGTCTCCGCACGGAGACCGTACGTCGTCCGTCGGGCAGCGTACTGAGTCCGCCTGTGACGTAAGTTAATATAGTGTCATTCATCTAGTGTTCGATTCCAATCCCTACCCAATTCGGGCTAAGCGGAATTTTTTGGAAGCGAATAATGACACTCGAAAGCATCATTCAAGCACGCCGCGATCTTCTCAATGAGCAAGAGGCTGCACAAATCCTTGATACCGCGCCAGGCACTTTGTCCGTTTGGCGATCAACGGGCCGTTATAACCTCCCCTTTTTAAAAGTTGGCAGAAGCGTCCGCTACCGCCGTACTGACCTTCTTGCATGGCTAGATGCCCGCGTTCGTCAATCTGGTGCTACTGCATAAGGAGGCGTGCTATGACCAACAAGAAAAAAGCCGCCCCAGCGGGAACCGGTACGGCTTCAAAGACTACTTTCGATAAGCATCATCATATCGCAGCCGATCCATTTTTAGGCTGGTTTGATCTAGCAAAGCCTTCACGTATCCGTCAGCAAAAACGTGGTTGGCAGAAAGGCGGCCAATATGGGCGCTAATCTTCTTCTGTCACATCTCGACAAGGTGCGGCGCACTGGCCCGGATCGGTGGATTGCCTGCTGCCCTGCCCATGACGACAAAGGGCCGAGCCTGGCTATTCGTGAAACCGACGACGGGCGGGTGTTGGTACATTGCTTTGCAGGCTGTTCCGTGCATGAGGTGATCGGCGCGGTTGGTATTGACCTGTCGACCCTGTTTCCTCCCCGTGAATCCGATCAACACTTCGTTAGATCAGAACGTCGCTCATTTCCTGCGGCGGATGTATTGCGCTGTATTGCCTTCGAGGCATTGGTGATCGCGGCGGCTGGCGTGGCACTGCTCTCCGGGCATCCCTTCACTGAAATTGATCGTGAGCGGCTGATTATGGCCGTAAGCCGGATTCAGTCTGCCTTGACGGCGGGAGGGCTGAGCTATGAATAATGCTAACGAGCGAGGCCAATCATTCCTTGATGGAATCGCACTGCAACGCGGCATAGGCAACGGAAAAAGGCAACCGCACGCACCAGAGCCTTTGCCGTCGCTTCCCGATGTTTTGCCGTTCGAATACGCCTATCTTCCTGACGGGCTGCGTGGTTTCGTTAAAGACATTTCCGAACGTATGCAATGCCCTCCTGATTTTGCCGCTATCGCCGTGTTCGTGATGATGGGTTCCATTATTGGGCGCAAGATCGGGATTCGTCCAATGCGGCATAACGACTGGACAGTGATCTGCATTCTTTGGGGCGCGGTGGTGGGCAATTCCGGCGTGATGAAGTCGCCCACACTGAGCGCAGCAACGTCGCCACTCAAGCGGCTGCAAGGGTTTGCCTTTGAGAAATTCAACCGGCGGATGACTGACTACGCGCAACAGGCGGAACTTGCCAAATTGAAGGCGTCCGTCAATAAAGCCGAAGTCAAAAAGAAACTTACCGAGGACAAAAGCGCCGATGTTAGCGAATTATTGAAATCGGGCGACGCCAGCGATGCGCCCCTGCTCAAGAGGTACGCCAC